>JBJOLU010000102.1:0-4697 GCA_046052705.1 Bacteroidota bacterium
CGGCTATTACACGCCCCAAGTCGTTGACATTGAATCAACTCTCTGCTCTTGCAAACAAGTAAGCATAGCGGGCATTCAGGCCTCAGGCCATACGGCAGCGGCGACAATCGTTTAGAAACGAAACGCATCGTCACCTTGATAAAAACAACAAAGGTCTGTCACAATGTGGCAGACCTTTGTTGTTTACTACGTAGTTGTTGTCTTCTGTATGTGCGTTACTATTCCGGCAAAGTGTACGCCTGTGTCTCCTTACAATGGTGCTTTGGCGATGCTTGGGCGGTAACTCTGTGAATGAAGCAGAGAGTTACACAGAGAATGATGCAATCTTATACTCTCTCGAACACTGCCGCCAAGCCCTGTCCCACACCTATACACAGCGATGCCACGCCGTAGCGCAGATTATCGCGCTGCATGGACCGCGTGAGTGTACCGGTTAAACGAACACCGCTCATGCCCAGAGGATGACCAATAGCAATTGCTCCGCCAAACACATTTAAGCGCTCGTCGGGAATCTCGAGCTGTCGCTGACAGGTAAGCACTTGCACAGCGAAGGCCTCGTTAATCTCAAAGCGATGTATATCCTGAAGCGAAAGTCCGGCTTTGCGAACCGCACCACGAATGGCTTCTACGGGACCTGCGCCCATGATTCGCGGATCGATACCGGAGGCATGCCCGCTTACATACCGTGCTACCGGTTTCAAGTTAAACCTCTTCACCATCTCCTCGTTGGCCAGTAGCAGCGCGCCGGCACCGTCGTTCAACGAAGATGAATTTCCCGCAGTGACGCTGCCTCCCTTGCGGAACGCGGGCTTCAGCGCAGCGAGAGCATCGAGTGAACTATCCGCCCGCGGTTGCTCGTCCTTTGCTACGATCACATCATCGCCACGTTTTTTGGGAATGCGCACTGCAACTATTTCATCGTTGAATACCCCGGCAGCTTGTGCTTGCACCGCACGCGAGTGAGAACGCAATGCATAGGCATCTTGATCTTCCCTGCTGATCGTGAAACGCTCCGCTAAATTCTCTGCGGTCTCGCCCATAGACTCCAACGGAAACAACTTTTCTAAAGCCGGATTGGGAAAGCGCCAGCCCAGCGCCGTATCGTAGGCAACAAGGTTTCCAAAAGCAGCAGCACCGCTCACATTTTTTGGCAACGCATAGGGTGCTCGAGACATAGACTCCACTCCCCCGGCAATCACCATGGAACTTTCGCCCGAAAGTATTGCCCGCGCACCAAGGATTATGGCCTCCAGTGATGATGCACACAAACGGTTCACGGTTACCGCAGGCACGGTTTGGGGAATGCCGGCCAGCAACGAGGCCATGCGAGCCACGTTACGATTATCCTCGCCCGCCTGATTGGCACAGCCCAAAATTACATCGTCGAGCAGCGCAGCATCAATGCCGCTGCGCTCAACGCATTCCTTGAGAACGATCGCGGCAAGATCGTCGGGACGCACAGATGATAAAGCCCCACCGTATTTACCTACCGGAGTTCGTACAGGTTCGCAGAGAAATACTGAATGCATAATGGTTGTGGCGTAATTGATGTTGTTGGGTTGTTGACGTCGTGCGTTTGTTCAGCGTGTAATGAGTGTTGTGAATGCAGCCCGGGATTATAGCGAATCCAGCGCCGACAGTGCTGCGTCTACAGCTGCCAAGCCTTCCAAAGCGGTCTGCAATTTTTTGCGCTCGTTAGCCACCACATCCTCCGGAGCTCCGGCCACAAATCTCTCGTTGCCGAGTTTGCCTTGCGCGCCGCGCTGAAGGTTCTGCAAGCGCTCGCGCTCTTTGGTTAATCGCTCGCGCTCTTTGGCTACATCGATAGTCGTGGTTGCCTGCAGATAGATATCTACCGTTCTCACGCGCGAAGTACGAGCACCTGCAGGTGCATCAGCAGGTGCATCGGCAGCAGCAATCACCTGCGGTAATTCATTGCGCGTCAGCGCAGCAATGATGGAACCCGCGTTGCGGAAAAACTCTTCGTCGTTAGCAGTACACACAAGGCTCAAGGGCGCTGCTTCACTGGGCTTCATGCCGCTCTGGCTTTTGAGCATGCGAATCTCTTCCACCACAAGTTGCAGAAGTTCGAAGCGCTCTTCCTGAACTCGATCAATCAAGCTCTGCTTGCATTCCGGCAGGCGTGATGTGGCTAAGAATTCAGCATCACCACGCAGTGCGGTAACGTGCCAAATCTCTTCCGTGATAAAGGGCATCACGGGGTGTAGCAATGCCAAGGCGCCTTCGAATACCGCCAACGCGAATCTCATGAGCTCTGCCCGCTCTTCGTTACCGGCCGATTGCTGGAACTGCACCTTCATGATCTCTACGTACCAATCGCAGAAGTCTTTCCAGATGAAGTCGTATACTGCTCGCGTGTACTCGGTAATCTTGTACGCATCAAGATTCTCGTGCACCAGCTGAATAGTGGTGTGGAATCTGGACAGTATCCATCGGTCTGCTTGTGTGAGCTCTCGTGTAGCACCGGCAGAGTGATTACTACCGTGATCGTTTGCATGCTGAGCTTCACTCTCTTGCATCCTTGCTTCACCGAACTCCATCCCTGCTTCACCGGCCTTCATCATCAGGAAGCGTGCCGCGTTCCAAATCTTGTTAGCGAAGTTTCTGCCAAACTCCATTTGCGGAGCGTCGGCATGACCGTTGTCGTCCACCACAGCCACTTTAACATCCGAGCCCAATGGCGCCAGATACAACGTGGTATAGCGCACGGCATCGGCTCCGTATTTGGAAAACAGGAACAAGGGATCGGGTGAATTCCCCAGCGACTTGGACATTTTTCGCCCGTCGCCGTCGCGAATAATGCTCGTAAAGTAAACGTCTTTGAACGGCACCGTTTTCTTGAAGTACAGCGACGCCATGATCATCCGCGCCACCCAGAAGAAAATGATATCCGGACCGGTCACAAGAAGATCGGTAGGCAGATAGGTTCGCAGCAGCGCGTTGTCTTCGGTGGTACCATCCTCCAACCATTGCATGGTGGTGAGCATCCACAGCCACGAGGAGAACCAGGTATCAAGCGAATCTTCATCCTGCGTAAGTGCAACAGACGAATCAATACCAAGAATGGCGCGAGCTTCATCGGCAGAGCGTGCGGCCGCCATACGCCCATCAGGAGCATAATACACCGGGATACGATGTCCCCACCAGAGCTGGCGGGAGATACACCAATCGCGAATGTTCAGCATCCAGTGTTCGTATGTTTTAATCCAATGCTCGGGATGAAACGACACAGCTCCCGATTGCACAGCGTGCAATGCCGGCTCGGCAAGCGGCTTCATGCGCACGAACCACTGATCACTATAGAAGGGCTCAACCACCTCACCGCCGCGCTCGCTTACACCCACCATATGGGTGTATGGATCTGCTTTGATCACCAGCCCTGCATCCCGCAAATCCTGAATGATCTTTTTGCGCGCATCAAAGCGGTCCATGCCTGCATAGGCACCGGCGTGTGAGTTCAGGCGGGCATCTGCATCGATGGTAGCAACTACGTCCAGGTTGTGCCGCTTACCCACTTCGAAGTCGTTGATGTCGTGTGCGGGAGTGATCTTCAAACATCCGGTACCGAAGTCTTTCTCTACATAGTCGTCGGCAATCACCGGCACGTAGCGATCCGTAAGAGGTACACGTACTCGCTTGCCTACCACGCTCGTATAGCGCTCATCCAGCGGGTGCACTGCTACGGCCACATCTCCGAAAATTGTTTCCGGACGCACGGTGGCTACCGGCATGTGGCCGCTTCCATCTTCAAATTCATAGCGAAGGGTTACCATCGTATCCTGCATTTCCTTCATGATCACTTCTTCGTCGGATAACGCAGAGCGCATGGCAGGAGACCAATTAATTATTCCTTTGCCGCGATATATCAAGCCATCGTTATAGAGAAGTATGAAGGTTTCCGTAACGGCGTGCGACGCGCTGTCGTCCATGGTGAACAGCGTGCGGTTCCAATCGCAGGAGTTCCCGAGTGAGCGCAACTGCTTCAGAATAATACCACCGTATTTTTCCTTCCATTCCATCACGCGCTCCACAAACTTCTCGCGGCCAAGATCGTGACGCGTGATGCCTTCGGTTTCGCGAAGCATACCTTCTACCTTGCTTTGCGTTGCAATACCGGCGTGATCCAATCCGGGGAACCATGCAGCTTGATATCCGCACATGCGCTTATAGCGAATGTATAAGTCTTGAATGCTGTGATTCAGCACGTGCCCCATGGTGAGCATGCCCGTAACGTTCGGCGGCGGCATCAGAATGGAATAGGGCTGCTTACCCTGCGGAAGCTCGTCGGGTATAGCAAACACTTGGGAATTCATCCAACGGTCGTACCAATGATGTTCTACGGTTTCGGGAGTATAATGCTTAGCAAGTTCCTGCATGTGAATTCAAGAATAAGGGCGGAAAACAATGGTGCAAAAATAGAGAAAAGGCCGCGGTGAGGCAGAGCTTAGGCGGGCTGCGCGCGAATTCTTCCGGCAGTGTGGTCTAGTTGTGGTCGCGTTACTGTCCGGTTGGGGTCGCGTTACTGCTGCATTACCGGAATATTGAACTTGTCATTCTATCGCACAAGAATCAACACACCGGTACGCATATCCAGGTTGACATCTTCTCCGGTGAACAGGCGGTAGTAGTAACAACCTTGCATAAGAAGATTCCCCATGTCGTCCCTATCGTCCACA
>JBJOLU010000103.1:0-8746 GCA_046052705.1 Bacteroidota bacterium
TACGGTAACCACCGGGCAATGATCGCTCACCATTTCTGCTTGTTCCTTTGGTAGTAAACGCTCAATAGGCACTACCTGCACACCCTCTGATAACCAGCGCGACGCTGCCGATGTATTGGCCACCACATGATCGATGCCATACCACGTGGGCACGCGGCACGAGCGAAGTTCCTTGGTAAGAAACACCACCGAGCTGCTGTTGATTAACTCTGTAAGAGTGGGATTCTGCGCGCGTTGAACAAAGTCGTTGAAGTCTCCGGTTATAATTGCATTTCTTCCCGAAATAGCAGTCACGGAGTCCATCCACAATCGCAGTGCCTGCACCTGTTCGCGGCGGTTGGCATACGAGGCCACACGGAGCTCCGGCGTGCTATCGGCGCGCGACGTGGACTTCAAATGCACCACCATCATGGTCCAAGCAAAGTTCCCTTTGCGGCACTCCACCACATATCCCGGGCGGTTTCTGTCTCCGCGTGTCGCTACCGGCATGTACTCAAAACCGGCATTCACGCTCACCGTGGATCTATAGAGTACGCCTACATTTTGCGCTCGTCCATGCGTGCCAAGCTGAAAGGAATAACCCGGCAGGTATCGCAGCACTCGCCGCATCGCGGCCTCGTTTTCTACTTCCTCTATTCCCAGAATATCAGCATCGGTTTGTTCGATCACCATCGCGATATTCTTGTAATCCTGCTCGGTGCGTTTCTTGACATCCACGCTGTCGCCATCGCCCAGCCACTCCATGTTGAAGGTGCCGATAGTTACCACGGTGTCGTTGTCGCGGGCCTGCATACACGATATCCACGCAACGGAGAATACAAGGCAAAGAGCAAGCAGTTGTTTACGCATGATGGGTGTTGGATGAGTTTATCAAGAAACGGCTAATCTACTTCGTGGAATTGTCTCGTGCGGTGTGAACAGCGAATCATTTAGGGCGCACGATGCGCAAGCCGATGCTGTAGGTATGCGTTGAGGGTTGCGCGCTGATTCTGCGTGAGCTCACACGGGAATCCAAAATACCCACCGTAAAATCTCCACCTCGAACCACACGCAGAAAACCGGAAGGAGGTCCGGTAGGATCGAGAGCCGGGCTGTTACGATAATAATTGCCGTCCAGCCAATCCCAACACCATTCTCCCACGTTTCCGATTACATCATACAATCCAAAAGCATTGGGTTTCTTCAGGCCGCAGCCATGAGAGCGGCTTTCGGCATTCAAACAGTACCACGCTATGGAATCCACAACCGGGTCCAGCGTGTCGCTATCCAAACAGGCAGAAAAAAATACGCCCGGATTTCCGGGGTAGAACTCCGCCGTGGTTCCGGCGCGCGCCATGTATTCCCACTCGGCCTCGGTAGGAAGCCGGTATCCGGTGGCTGAGAAGAAACACTGTACGGTGTCTCCGCGAATTGAATACGCCGGAATCAGTCCGCTTCGAATGGATAAGCGATTACAGAAATCCACTGCTTCAAACCACGTGATATTTTCTACCGGCAGCGAATCCTGCTCGGACCACGACGGAGACTTTGGCATGATGGCATTCCATTCGAAGTTGCGCACTTCGAACTTCGACACCATTAAGTTTCGCGATATGGTTATGGGATGTGCAGGCGATTCAGACTGGCTGATGTTTCGATTATTCCCCATAACAAAGCTCCCACCGGGAATCTCCACCAGAGGGATTTGGGGAAGTCGGGAACGGATGTTCACATTCAACGAAACGCGAGATACTTCGCGATTGATTTCGGTGTTGGTGATACGAAGCACCACCGTGTACATACCCTCGCTGCGAAAACTATGACGCACCGGCAGGGAATCGTTCGCTACAACAGAGTCGCCGTCGTCGAAAGTCCACACATATCGCAGTGGCACAGTAACGTAGGTATGCCGGACAGAAAAGGTGTAGGTGCTGTCGGGATATCCTTCCGATCCACCCGGCAGGTTCGCGCTCAACACCGCGAAGCGCATGTTGTAATAGATCTCGGGATCGGTAGTATTGCATGCAGCAATTGCAAGCACGACCATGGCCGTTGTGCCAAGCACCAAATGCCGCAAACAAAAAGCGGGAAACATGTTCCCGCACCAACGTGATGTTTTCATGGTCAATATTACTGCATCGCGGCTTAGCGAACAACTGTAAACGGTTTTTGGTACATACGTCCGCCGGCATTAACCACACACAGGTACTGCCCGCTGGTTGCAATGTTCGCGGGAATCACGATGCGGCCCGGCATAAGCACGCCCTCGTGGATGTGGCGCACCAACTGGCCGCGCGAGTTGAACACCGATACCCTAACATCGTCAGGCTTGGCAAGTTCGAGTGTTACCGTTACATCGCCCCACGAAGGATTAGGATGAACGGCAATAGCATTCTCGCCCATGCCGTTGAATACATCGCGTATGTCCGTGGTGCGTTTGATAAACACGTTAAGCGGTGCGATGGTATCGTTTGCATTAAGCTTGAGAATGGCGCGCATATCATCTTCGCTGGCGTTGAACCAGTTCATCAGAATATCCGCGTAGATGCGGCGATAGTCGGTTTGATACACCACGTCGCCGTTCTTATCAACGTCTTTCAAGTCCGGTGCATTACCGTACCGCGATGAACGAATGTTGTTACCGTCGCCAAACACGAACTGCACGCCTGCTGCGCCGTGGTCTGTGCCGCGAGAACCATTCTCGTAGGGGCGGCGACCAAACTCAGACACGGTGAGTCCCGCAACACGCTTACTGAATCCCTGTTGCAGAGCATCACTCATAAAGCGAGATACGCCATTAGCAATTTGTGCCATCAGCGACGGGTGTATACCCTTTGTGGGATCGGTGGCATCTTGCTGCTGCACGTGGGTATCAAAACCACCGATGCTTACCATGTACACTTTTGATTTTAATCCACCGGAAATGAGACGCGCAATCAATCCCAACTGTGCGGCCAATCCTGTGGTGCCGTAATTCTCTTTGTTCACGCCCTTCTTGTAAGCATCGAGTACCACCTGCGAATAGCTATCGCTTTGAGCCGCGATGGTTCGAATAAAATTGAACTCCTCGGCGTAGGGAGTTTGATCCGTCATGTAATCCTCGTCCGGCGATAAGCCCTGACCCAAATCGAAGAACTTCTGCGGATCTGTGAGTGCAATGCCCATGTCGCCACGTTGCGATTGAAACAGCAACGAGAGCGATCCTCCAATTTGCACGCAAAGGGGATGCTCGGGTAATGTGTTGGGGAAGTCCGGCAATGCTCGTTCAAAGTACCGGCCTATCCAGCCTTCATCCAAGCGATAGGTAGGATCTGAGTTGTTGATACCCGAGAGCCAAATATCCGTGGAGCGGAAGTGCGAAAGATTCGGCTGCTCGTAGCCCACATCCTGAATCACCGCAAGGCGGCCGGCATCCATCAGTCCGCCAAAGCCGTTCTGATAGGCGTTCTTTACCAGAGCAGGGTGGAAGTACATATCCGTACCCAGCCACTGCCATGCATCCTTCTTCTGCACCGCCAGCGTGGGACGCATAGTGTAGTACATGTCGTCGGCAACAGGCACAACGGTGTTCAACGCATCATTGCCGCCAAACAGCTGAATGATGATCAGAATGTTGTCGTTGTCGTCCAACACATTCGGAGAGAAAGAGAACACAGGGGAATTCGCTCGCACGCGCATTCCCGCAATGATCTGAGGTGCAGCAGCTGCCATGGTAGTTGCTGCTACGCTTTGCTGTATAAAGGTTCTCCGTTTCATCACAAGTCCTTCTATAGGTATTCGTTCAGATTACACCGCCACACAACTATCAGCACAAATGAAAATCGGGAGCTTTCATTATGGCATTCATCAATGTGCGCATACGCACACCACCGGTCACGGCATTGTTGATAATGCCTGCCCATTCGTAGTCTTTTGCACCGGCCAGCAAAACGCTCACGTAATAGTCGTGGCGCTTCTGAGACACCGGCACAGGAAACAGAAACTCTGTTATGCCTGTGACAATTGCGTTTACGTCGGTATAATTCGGGAATTGCTTGACGAATGTTTGTATCTGCGCATCCGTCCATGCTTTGATAAGATCGCGGGCATACTGCGAACGCTGAGGATAGCTCTTGGTGTTGATCCAATTACGATAGCCGGGCCATCCCGCTACGTTCGGCGGATCCATGAGCACCTGCTCCATCGAGGCCATGCTACCCTTAGTGACATCTGTTGTAGACACCGCCGTGGTAGGCAAGGTGGTGCCAAGTTGCCGAGCCATTCCAATTACAAACTCCGCGGGAGTTTTGATCTGTACTCCTCGGTTTGCGGCATCGAAGAAGTGTGCGCTGCCAAGTAAGGCGCGTACCACAGGGCGAATCTCGAAATCGCTGCTGATAAACAGGTCTTTCAAATCGTTGATCACTTTAGCGTCCGATGCCGAGGCATTGCTGTACACAAAGTACCGGTACAACTTGCTCATCATGAATCTCGCCACTGCGTCTGTTCTTTGCTTGAACAGAATGTCGATCATCTTTCGCACTTCTTCGCTACGAACCTGGAACTCCGTATTCGAAGCATCATCGCGAGCCGGAATGGTATTCTCCAAGAACTGCTTTGCTTCGATGTCGTGATCACGAGGTTCGAAGTACGAATTAAACACGCCATTCTTTGCAGGACTATCCGAGTACAATGCCGCTTTCCAACCGGTAAGTACTCGCGCAGCGCTTTTTACATCGCCCTCTGAGTATTGACCAATGCCGCATGAATACAGCTCCATAAGCTCGCGGCCATAGTTCTCGTTCGGCTTGCCTTTGATATTCAACACTCCGCCCAGGTACACAAGCATGGCGGGGTCTATAGTGATGTCCTCTACAAAAGTCTTGAAGTTCGCCAGGCGATCGCGGCGCAGTAACATATTCTGGCGGTACAGCACTTGCGGCGGAATGTATCCTAAATCGTAGGTGAACTCCGTGGTAAAATGTCCGCTCCAGAACATGGTCAGCTTTTCGCTGAGCACGGTAGATTCCGTCATCATCAGGTTCGCCCACCAGTTTTGCAACTGCAAGAACGAAGCGCGCCATCCTGCTTCGATACCATTTTTGGAAATGATATCAAGATTGTTGGGGTCTTCCTGGGCTTTGTCTACCCACGCGCCCGGCGATGCCGGCGCCGGTTCGGATCCGTTGCCAAGCAGCTGGTCCACAGCTTGAAGAGCTGTTTTGCCGGTAATGGAATTTACCAGATCGGTGGTGGGTCCGAAGCTTAGCCGCCGCAGCAAATGCAACGCATCGGTGCGCGTCAGTGGTGTGGCGTAGGGCTCAAGGCCGGCCGTAATTTCTGCGCGATCGCCCGTGGATGCAGACTCCGTTCGGAACGAGCTTCCCTGTGTGAGAAGTGAAAAAAAACTACGACGATTCATAGTACCTCCCGTTTCGGAAATTCAACGCAAGATTATTCGCTAGACTGTTTACCGGACTATTCGCTAGACTGTTTACCGGACTATTCGCTAGACTATCCACTAGTCTATTTGCATCATCAACCGCAATCACTGATGGGAACTCCTACAAGCCTTGTGCGCTCATAGAGTTGGCATCAATTTACTAAAATGTACTTCCGGCAAAATGCAATTCTCTCTGCCGGAAAAATGTTCTTACTTGATGCGCGGAGTTTGTACCGTAATTGCCACCGTGCGGCAGTAATATCTGCCCTCCGGAACATTGTTGTCGTACGGTAACCGCGACGATCCCACACCCATACAGCTTTCGATATTTGCGCCGGGCTGAGTCTGCATAATAAACGAACGCACTGCCTCGGCTCTGTTCAACGACAAGCTGCGATTGTGTTCGGCTTCGCCTAATCTATCGGTGCTACCTACGATGTTGATTTTCGACTCCGGCTTTACTGCTTCTTTCACAAAGCGCTGCATCATGTCTTTGTTCACCGGCGTGATGTCCGCTCTATCAAAATCAAACACGATCAAACTTAAGCGGCTGAGTTCGTAGGTGTTCTGTGATTTCACAATGGGGAATCGGCACGCGGCTTGTACCACACTTCCATCGTCTTGAACCAGGCGAATGCGTCCGTCCAAAGAATCATTGGGCTGAATCTCTCTGCCGAGCGCAACCATCACAGATGAATCCAGTGTAACCGGTAAACGATCCGGAAGTGGCGCCATTCCTTGCTTTGTGGCAAGTACGCGATCTCCGCGAAGCACATCCATTTCCCATCGCACGGCGCGCTCCTTGCGGAGCACCTGCACGGCAAAGTTCTGCTGCTGTTGCAAGGGTACAAACTCCAGGAAGCGCTCGTGTACTACTGGCGCAAGCAATGCAGGAGTAGCACTGCTGATTTCCACGCGACGATTCTCCTCACGGCCTTCGCTGTATTCGTCGTTGGAAACAATACCGGGAATATCGCTGGAGGCCACGCGAATGCGCTGATCGTTAATTCCCCAACGGCTCACAAGAAACTTCTTTACGATGGATGCGCGTTGTTCCGCCAGTGCCTTGCGTTGCACGGCCTGAGCGCCTTCGCGGCCATCGGTAGTTCCTGTTACGGTAATAATAGAACTTGGGTTTGCACGCATGCGCGATCCCACGATATCGAGCAGATGATAATACATGGTCATCGTGCTCTTCTCCAGATCTTTCTCGCGGAACGATTCCGTGTTTACCGGAGCACTATACCGCGGGCGCAACTCTGCCGATGCACTGTCGAAAAACACATAGGGCAGAAGCGGATAGGTCTCCGTGACAATAGTCTCTTGAACCTCTAAGGTATTTGTAGTGAAAGCGTCTATCACCAAGGGCTTTGGCGCTTCCACAACGATCACCGGCGGCGGTGGAGGAGGAGGTGGTGGAGGCGGTGGAGGAGGTGGAGGTGGCGCTGATGGCTGGGGATCAACGATGCCGTAGCTCAACTGACCGGAACCATACAGAGAGTTTACTTTCCAATCCTGCGTACGAAGCACCGAGTTTAGTCCAACGCGTGTTCCGGCTTCAACGTGAAAGTACAGAGACTCACTTAAGCGAAGCTCCAAACCTGCGGCCCCCGATGCACCGTATGCCGTGCCTACGTCGTCCAGTGGTCCGCTGAACACAGTGCGCCGAAGGGTTCCGTCGGGAAACAACCGGGAAGTAGGTTGAATGATTTGTTCCGTTTGCACAAAGCTGTTTTGAAACATCGGCTCACCCGCATCGGCTGAAACGCGTACGTACAGCGGCAGGTCCATGCCGAGCAGCACAAACGGACGCACGCGCAGGCCTATATCCAGCGTCAGGTAGCGCAGATCGGCAGTGAATACATTTTCCCTAATGAATGGTACATCCTTACCGCTAACATCATCGTACGCGCGCAAACCGTTGTCTGTTTGCATAGACAACGTGGCCGGGCGCTCCATGTATAATAGTCGAGCAGACATATCGAGAGCAGGATGTACGGGGTATTCGTAGGTGATACCGTAATGCGGCGCATCGGCAACACCATCGCTGAAGGTTCCGCACAGTGGCGAGTTCGGATAAACGGCTAGGGTAGTTGTATTGAAAATATGTGAGTAACCGCCAATCACACCGAACCACATGTGCGGGTCGTTTCTGCGGACTTCCGGGGCGGGGCTTGCAGGTGTGTCCACTGCCACCGGGGGAGTTTCGGGCATTGCTGTTGTGGTGGGCCTTGGGATGAAGATGCTATCGATTTGCGCATCCTGACCATATACCGAAACTGTTGCACCAAACGAGTTGAGCACGAGCGTCACGGCAAGCGCTAAGGCCTGCCGAACCCACCCTGTGTGGCTGCGGTCCGAACTGCCGGAACCCGAGATGTGCGCTGTGCGCAGTTTCATGTATTCCCCTGAAAAAACGTTCATCGTTTTCATTTATGAAAAATAGGAAACACCGCGCAATGAACAGGGATGTATTTGGCTGTGTTTGTTGATTCCCGTGCCGGCCACTCGCATCCACAAAACATGCACGAATAGCAGTGTCTGTACGTCGATGCGCGTTGTGCCGCCGAACCTTGCTCCGAACCTTGCTCCGAACCTTGCGGAATGCGTATGCACAACGCTCGGTGAACGCAGTACAACACTGCCTGTTTGCTGCTAAAGGTATCGGCATGTTTGCCGGGTTCTTCATCCGGCAGAGTTTTTCAAAATCATGGAACATTATCGTATGAATATCGCTTTGGTTACCGGTGCCAACAAGGGCATTGGTCTTGAAACATCACGCCAGCTTGCCCAAAAAGGAATGAAAGTACTTATGGCATCACGCGATGCCGAACGCGGCACCATAGCTGCACAGCAGCTTATCGCCGAAGGCCTCGATGTAGAGTTCATCCACATCGACATGGAGAACTCTCATCATTTTACCTTGGCTGCGGAATCAATAGAGCAGCGCTTCGGCCATTTGGATGTGCTGGTGAATAATGCCGGTGTGCAGATTGAATCGGAGACTTGGGCAACGAACAACACCGAGAGTGTGTCGCCGGAAATTCTTCGTACCACGTTTGCCATCAATTTCTTTGGCATGGTGGAACTGACACAAAAGCTATTACCCTTGCTGCGTAAAGCTCCTGCAGCACGCATTGTGAATGTGACGAGCATACTTGCATCACTCTCCATGCATGCTACTGCGGGTTCAAATACCTACAACACGAAGCTGCTTGCCTACAATAGTTCCAAGGCAGCAGTGAACGCATTTACCATTCATCTGGCACATGCGCTCAAGGATACACCCATCAAGGTAAATGCGGCGCACCCCGGATGGGTAAAGACCGACATGGGCGGGAAGGG
>JBJOLU010000104.1:0-4677 GCA_046052705.1 Bacteroidota bacterium
GTAGCCCTATCAATCTTAGTGTAACTGCATCGGGTTCATCCTTGCAGTATCAGTGGAAGAAAGCGGGTACCGATATACCCGGTGCAACGCGGTCTACACTGAACATACCGATGTCTGCTCCCGGCGATGCCGGCGCCTATACCTGCACGGTAACAGGCGCCTGCGGCACTCCGGTAACTTCAAGCTCAGCGGCGGTAACGGTATCGAGCGCTCCGGTGTTTAGCAACCAGCCTAAAGATGTTTCGCAGTGCGAGGGTATGGCGGCAACTATGGCTGCAACAGTAACAAACCCAGGCGGACTCAGCTTCGAGTGGCTGAAAGATGGAGTGGTAGTTAATGCAAGTGCGCGAGTAACGGGAGTGAACTCCCAGACCTTGAACATTGCTTCGTTGCAAGCAGGTGATGCAGGCTCATATCAACTTCGAGCGTTTTCGCCGGTGTGCTCTGCCACTGTATCATCAAGCACTGCAGCGCTGGTTGTGAAAACGTTACCGCTTATCACCACGCAACCTCAATCACGAACCGTTGTAGCTGGATCGGCAGTAGACTTTAGCGTTGTGGCTACCGGCAATGGCAACTCCTATCAGTGGAAGAAAGACGGAAACATCATTGCCGGACAAACACAGTCTATCTATCAGATCAGCAGTGCAGCAGTATCTAATGCGGGATCCTATACGGTAACGGTTAGCAATTCCTGCGGCACAGTTACTTCTGCCGCGGCAGTACTCAAGGTAAGCGATGTAGCCAAGCCCGAGATTGTGGTGCAGGGCACGCTCGCATTTGGTACGAAGAAGATCGGTTCAACCGCAACCTCTCGCTTCACTATAACGAATGCGGGTTCACAGCCTGTGGTTGTGCAATCGATGACCATCAGTGGAGCGGACGCGGCCGATTTCCGTATCGATACAACGACGATGCCCACCATTGCTCCGGCCGGATCGGTACAGGTGCCGGTACGGTACACATTTACGAAACTTGGAGCAGCTTCGGCTTCGATTACTATTAAGAGCGATGCTGCGAACGAACCGTCGGTAGTCTGCTCTGCAAGCGGCGTAACAAGGGCAGTTCTGCCTGAGTCGGTAATCTTTCTTGACTCCGTAAAAGTTGGAGCTACTCGTGATACCGTCGTTCAGTGGTGTAACACCACAACCGAAGCGTTGGACATAAGTGCTGTGAACTTCTTGGGCGACGCAGCCGAGTTTAGCCTATCGCAGAACTTACCTACTCGCATAGCGCGCGACTCCTGTGCGCCGGTGGACTTCACGTTCAAACCTACAAAGGCCGGTAGGGTAGTGATGCTGGCAGCAGTAGCAACATCCCAAGGTGTTGATACCATTGTGGTGGTCGCGTTTGGTAAGTCTGATGTTTCGTCGGTGGTGGACATGCGCGACGCTCGTTATGTAACGCCCATGCCGGCTTCCGAGTATGTTCGTTTGTCTATGCCGGCTGCTATCGGTCCCACTACAGAGAACATCGCAAATGTAAGCGTTAGCGATGCGCGGGGCCGTTGCGTGTATAGCGCGGTGTGGCTTGGTACGCAGAGTGGAACTGAGCACATGTTCTCCGTTCAGAATTTGTCTGCCGGCGTGTACACAGTTCTGATAGAGCATGGCACAAAAGTATATTCTCAACCCCTAATTATTGTGCGTTAGAATCGCTAAACGATAGCGTTTAGCTGTTGATCAGGGTAGTTTCAATCAACTTTATTGGCAAGCAAACATTGTAAACCCGTCCTGCTGTTATACGGTGGATTGTTCTGTTGTTCCCATCGCGCGCGTTCAACTTCTTGTATTGCAGATAGTAACTACCAGGTATGCGTTGAACTGCAGATAGGTGTTGTGCTTTATAGAGAGTCTGAATTGTTGAACAAACAATGATTCAGGATTCCCCATTGAGCCGTTTCGGTGATAGCAGAGTAGCGCTTGAGTATGCGCGCAAGAATTTGAGGGTGCTCCCTCGTGAGATTCACAAGCATATCGTCGTGTGCCTAGGCGCACTATTGAGCACTTCAGCACTTTGGTCTACCGCCTTCATAGTAAACACTCCATTTTTGCCTGCTCCCTCGTAATTTTACGGCATGATAACCTATCAAGTATTGTGTACGGTTCCTGAAGATATCGAGCACGAGTGGCGCGATTGGATGCTGAGCGAGCATATCAAGGATGTGATGGATACGGAGATGTTTGTGGAGTATTCTCTGCAACGCGTCATCAAGCCGCATCCGGATCATACCACTCAATATGCTATTCGCTATAGAGCCGATTCCTGGGACAAGATTGAGCAATACCGCAAGGATTTTGCTCCCGTGCTGCAGGCAGCGCACAATGCCAAATACGGCTCCGCAATTAGTGTGGAGCGCAGTGTACTCGAGGACGTTATCATGTAGGTTGGGGTGCAGCCAGTGTAGCCTCCACGGAGAATTTCGCGGAGCAGTTTAGTATCTCGGCATTTCAGAATCTCAGCAACATGTTATCATAGCATCAGCGTAACACAACATCACATCATCACAGCCACAGCGTTCCCATCACCATGAGCGATTCACAACCAACTTCACAAAGTAGTTCTCACAGCGATACTCCGGGCGCGCCCAATAGCGACTCCGCCGTGCTGCAGTCACTGGACCCTCGCGTAACACGTCTTGGAATTCCCGGCGATTTGTCTACGCAGAGTTTCACGCCAACTGCTCCTCTTGAGCATTTGGAAACCTATGAAGTGTTTCATCAAGCAAAAACCGGTGCGCGCCATGTGCACGTGGGCTCTGTTCACGCGCCATCCCATGCCGTTGCCGTGCTCTTTGCGAAGGAGCAGTTTGGACGGCGCTCGCAAACGGTGAATATGTGGGTGGTGAAAACGGAGGACATTGTTTCCATTGCGCCCGATGATGCCGACTTTTTCACCACAACTCCGGATAAAGATTTTCGCGAGGCCAGTGGTTACAAAGTGATGCAAAAGATTAACACTTTCAAGAAAGCCAGAAAAGAGGAACAAGAGGCGCAGAGCAGTGCGGGTCAATCATCGGAGGCGAAGGCATGAAAGACGATGCTATAAAAAACTTGGCTATGCGCATGGCAGATGATGCGTTGATTTATGGTCATAGAAATGCAGAGTGGACCGGCTTGGCGCCTACGCTGGAAGAAGACATTGCGTTTTCCTCCACCGCACAGGACAAGTTCGGGCATGCGCAATCGCTGTACGCTTTTCTGCAAACCATGGGCGGACCCGATCCCGATACCGCGGCCTTCATGCGCGATGAAAAGGATTTCCTGTGCTGTCATTTTGTGGAATTCGAGACTATCGATTATGCGGTAGCACTCATGCGGCACTTCTTGTTTGATACTGCCGAGCGTTTGCGCTACACCTTTCTTGAACGCTCGTCGGTGGAGCAGTTGTCTCAGCTTGCTACGAAAATTCGCGGCGAGATAAAGTACCACACGTTGCATGCGCGCACCTGGGTGCAGGTACTGGGTGCTCAGGGCAACGAAGAAAGTCGCTTGCGAATGCAGTCGGCTGCCAACATGTGTTATCCCATGGCCTTCTCGATATTCGAGCCGTCGGCATTCGAAAGTACACTTCGCAGCGAAGGTGTTTTTGTGGGTGAAGAAGAGCTGGAGACCGCATGGATGCAGGAAGTGGCAAAAGTGTTTGCCGAGTCGTCGCTTGTAGTGCCGGATGTGGCCGACAAGACCGCGCATTATGGCGGACGTCGCGGATACCATACTGATGCTTTGGCGCCGCTCATTGCCGAGATGACAGAAGTGTTTAGAATAGACCCCACAGCCAAATGGTAGAGACTGCCCCAAACACCTTACCCACAGCGGATGATGTTTCGCAGGCCTTGCTGGATGTAAAGGACCCCGAGATACCTACTATATCCGTGGTGGATCTTGGTATCATCACGAAGATCGATGTTGATGCCGAGCATCGCAGCGTGCAGGTGACCATGACGCCTACCTTTGTGGGCTGCCCTGCGGTAGACCACATGAGAAACGAGATCGAGCAAAGGGTAAAGCAACTGCCGTTCAGCGAGGTTCGCGTGCAGGTGGATTATTCTATTCCGTGGTCCAGCAACAGAGTATCCGATCGCGGCAGAGAAGCGTTGCACAAACATGGCTTGGCGTTACCCATGAGATTCGAAGGTGATTTCGATCCTGAAATCATGCTCAATGCGGAGTGCCCGTTTTGCGGAAGCTCTAACACCAGGCTTGTATCGCCTTTTGGCCCAACATTGTGCCGAGCACTGTATACGTGCTCAGCATGCTCACAGAGCTTCGAGCAATTCAAACCGGTGTAGTGCAGCTTTTGCTTTATGCGCGTGACATGTACCGCGAGACATGTACGACGTGTCCGGTAACCTGTATCCACTATTCTGTACCTGTGAAGCGTTTATTATCCACCCACCGCGAAGATTACCATGATTGAGAATCGTGCTTTTGTCTTTACCAACGGAGAGCGCATTCCTGTTGGTACTATGTATTGCATTGGCCGGAATTATGCTGCCCATGCCAGAGAAATGAATGCACCATTGCCGGACGCACCGCTGGTGTTTATCAAACCGCCGAATGCCTATCTGCCTCACGATTCCGTGCTCAAGCTTCCCACGTATTCGGACAATGTGCATCACGAGGTGGAACTGGTGGTAGTAATAGGAGCCGACACCGATGGCTGCACCGCCGAGCA
>JBJOLU010000105.1:0-9887 GCA_046052705.1 Bacteroidota bacterium
ACCATGTGGCCGCGAAGATTGGTGCCATTGCCAAGCCGGAGTCTGTACATATAGTCGATTCACTGCCCAAGACACGAAGCGGAAAGATTATGCGTCGTGTACTAAAAGCCAGAGCACTGGGCTTACATGAGGGAGACACCAGCACCCTTGAAGAGTAACCCTTCAAGTGCTCTCGCAGTGTGAAACTTTGGATTTTATATCAATGAAAATACCTATGCAACCCATCCATCGAGTATTAGGAACCGCAGCAATAGTAGCGATTTTTTGTACAGTCTTTTCCACTGCTGTACACGCCACCGAGTTTCGCATGGGTGTGGGACTTCCGGTGTCGTCTATTGTGGGTACGAATTCCTCTCGATTCAAAATGGGGGTAGGGTTCGAAGCCATCATGGATATTCAAACAGACCGTGAGTCATCGTATTTTATCAATGTAAGTACGAACAGCCTGCCGGGTTCAGGTCCTACCCCCGAAGGCGCTTCGCCGGAGATTATCCTTCGTCCCGATGTGTCGTGGTGGGGCTTTAATGTGGGAGCAGCTTACTACCCCTTACGTCGCAAAGAGGGTACTACTCCGGTCCTTTCGGCTGATTATGGTTTTCAGTTTGTAACGGAAAATATCCTACAAGAAGATTTGGCCGTGGGAACCTCGAACACTACCACCAATTCCTTGATGTTTCAGAGTCTTGGTTTTAGTGTTGGTGTTGAACACCAGGTGAACACGAAGCTGAGCGTTCACGGGCGCGGAAAGATCAATATCAATATGCCGATGAATGCACCGAAGAACTATTCGATCATATACTCGAACTCAGAGTATAGCTTTATCGTGGCGCAATTCGTGATAGGAACCGAGTTCCGTTTTGGCAAGTAAAGCACCGGGCGTTTTTACAGCGACACGGATGCGAAGTGCGGCTTAATGACTAGGATTAAGATCCTCTTTCTTTATCAATTCTTGCGCTAACACTTCGCCGGCAATTCGGATTTCATCGTCGGGATGGCGAGTAAGTTGATAGGGATAGCCCCAGTAAAGCAGTTTTTCGTCTTTGAATACGTACACCCACCGGTTTTCCTCTGCCGCCGACCGCATCGAAGAGAGCAGCGCTGTGTATTTGTGCTTGGAATCCAAGTCCGGCGAAACCAGAGCTATTACTTTTTTGGCATCAACCATCTCATCGGTGTCAACCACCTCATTCACGGCCATACCCTTACGCAATGGCAACAACTTTTCTCCTACAAACGAGGTGCACCCTTGTATTGCGAGAGCAAATCCAAGCAACAGACAAATGTGTAATGCATGGTGTTTCATTAGTCTTCTCGCGGGTTGTATTTAATACCTAGTTCGCGCATCATTTCACCCATATTCCTTATCTCGGCGTCGGGATGTTGGAGGAACTCATAATCGAATCCCCAATACACAAGCTTATTTTCTTTAAAGAGCATTCTAAATGTATTGAATCTGCTCTGATAGGATGTTTGCACGGTGCCTGGAGTTCCTGCAAAACCAGGGTTGTTTTGAGTAGTGCGCAAGAACTGAACGACAACTTGCGTATTCTTAATCACATACGGTGTATTCGGCACAGTAAAGGTGTGCAGACTCTTTAAATCATCGTCGTCGAAAATCTTATCCACTTCGGCTGTAGTCATTCCTTTGCGGAACACTGCTAGGTCGTCGTAGTTAGAAACCACATAGGGAGAACAGCTGCTTAGAAAGCATACAGCTACAACAGCATAGAGATACCAATTGCGAAATGTGGATGTAATAACACGCATCGTTTGCATCAGAATTCCTTTCGAAGTGAGTCCGAGACTGCGGTTCCAATGCGTGCTGCTTCAAGGTTTACAGACTTTTTCAGATCGTCCGGAGTACCGGTAAAAAGAAGTTTGTCGTTTGCGTACACGAAGCCAACCAAATCGTAATAGGTGCGTTGTGGACGCAATCCAATTACCGAGAGGAAGTCGCGTGACACGTTCGTGAGCACCATACGATAGAGATCCACGGTGATAACTTCTTTACTCTCAGGAAAGCGTAGTTGATAGCTGTAATCCGGATCTTCGTTTTTTACGGAATCGATGATGACTCGCGAAGTTCCGGATTTGAACCTGCCCATAAAGTCGTAGTCGGCATTGGGAATGATGCTGCACGAACTAAGGGCAACGCAAACAGCAAGAACTACAACTGCAGTTCCGACCAAATGAGGCAGGTGTTTCATTCGCTGAGAAATATGATGCTTCAACACGTTGAGAACTCTAAATGGTGAATTGGAAAGAACCCTAAGGACAAATTCACTACGACCACGAACGAAGCATGTCCACAAACAAACGAACTCCCACACCCGAGCCGCCCTTAGGTGAATACGGTCCGTCTTTGGGGGCAATGCCTGTACCGGCTATATCCAAGTGCGCCCAGGGGTAATCGCCGATGAATTTCTTCAGGAAGAGTGCAGCGGTAATAGCTCCCGCGGCACGGCCACCGGAGTTCTTCACGTCGGCCACATCGCTCTTGATCAAGTCCTCGTAATCGTCGTGAAGGGGGAGTTCGCATACGTATTCACCGGTACGCTCGCCTGCCGCTTTGATGCGCTCTACCAGCGATTTATCAGTGCCCATAAGGCCCGATGTAACACTTCCAAGGGCGATCATACATGCACCTGTGAGGGTGGCAATATCGACCACTGCTTTAGGCTTGTAGCGATCGGCATAACTCAGTGCGTCGGCAAGAATCAAACGGCCTTCGGCATCGGTGTTGTCGATCTCACTGGTTTTGCCGTTCATGTGTGTAATCACATCACCGGGAACATACGCGCTACCACTGGGCATATTTTCCGTAGAGGGAACAAGACATACAAGGTTGATAGGCAGCTTAAGTGTTGCAACGGTAGCCATAGCGCCAATCACGCTTGCAGCACCGTGCATATCCATTTTCATCTCCATCATACCTGCACCGGGCTTGATAGATATACCACCGGTGTCGAATGTAACGCCCTTACCTACGAGCACCACAGGCGCATCGCCTTTTTTACCGCCCTTGTGTTCCATGATAATGAACACCGGAGGGCGTACGCTACCTTGATTCACGGCAAGAAGTCCACCCATTTTCAGGTCGGTGATTTTCTTTTTATCCAGAACGTCTACAGAGAATCCTGCTTCTTTGCCTGCCGCTTTAGCGCGGGCTGCGAGTGCTTCGGGGTAGATCTCGTTGTTCGGGGCGTTGGCTAAATCGCGAGTGAGATACACTCCCTTGCATACTGCGGTAGCAATGCGAATGCCTTCCGTGATGTGTGCTTTGGTGTCCGCAATGTCTGTGTGAATGCTCACAGATTCGATCTTCGACGGTGTTTTGTTGACCGTAAAGTACTTGTCGAATTTATACACGCCCAGCACGCTACCCTCGATGATAGCTTCTGCGGTGGCTTGAGCATCAACCGTTGTAAGCGCCGGAAACGAGAACACGAGACTTTTTACAGAGTGGCTCTGAGCAGATCGCGCTGCCTTCGAAGACGCACGACGAAGCGACTCGGCTGTTACGGAGCCCGACTCTCCAAGACCAACAAGAAACACTTTCTTTGCCGACTTACCTTGCCCGGCATATACCATTACTACGCTGCCTTTTGCACCGGTAAAATCCCCGCTGGACAATACGCCTTTGCTTTCAGGAAACATGCCGGTAACAGCAGTCTTTTGGCGGCGGAACAATTGCTCGTTAGAGAAGAAATACACGGCGATGCCATCTACTTTTTGAGATTTCAGCGATCCGCCGGCGAGAGAAGTTTGAACCTTCATAGAAATTGTATGATAAGGGGTGTAAGTGACTTCTAAAATATCAGCACAAATCTACAACGGTCGGGGTGTTTCACCTGCCAAAAAGGTGCAAGAGTATGCGCTTTAAAGTGGGCCAAATGTTACATCATCGGCGGGCAGGGAATGCGCGCATCTTGGTGGAAGGGACGTTCACCAACACTAGTAAGCGCGAAACAGCGACTCAATGAAACTCTTGGTGCACATACCGGAGGAACAACCGCTATCGCGTACATAGCGCTTGTGGGCATTATGGGTAATCAGGGCAACAGCAATGACGGCAACCATGCCCAATTTCACCAACGCATGCTGCTGTTCGAAGGCAGAAGCATGGCTATTCAGAGAGCGACGCAAAAAGCGAAGGTGGCGACGGATATTCATACAAACCTGATTTGATGATCAAACTCAATGTCTCAGCGACTGAACTCTGCAAAAATACCCACCGAAGCCCTGTTACCGCTTTCTTGTTTGTGAAAGCTTGTTAACGGCGCCATTGATTGGAAGTTTTACGATCAGGCCGGCCAGAGCATAGCTCGTGTTTATTTCTTACCAAGGATGAAATCTCGTGCGTCGGTATGCGACGAATTCAACCTCGCTCCATGCTGGGCCACTACCAGCGACGACGCATACGAGGCCAGTCTACCCGATGCATCGGCCGTGTATCCATGCGTCATGCCATAAAGAAAGGCCCCGGCATACATATCGCCTGCACCATTGGTATTAAGTACTATGGTCTCGAAAGCAGGAACGTGATATTCGCTGCCGGAAACTCTCAACCGTGAACCTTGTGAACCCATGGTCATGACCACATGGGGAATGGAGGAAGTCAGGCTCTTAAAGGCCTCGTCCGCGGAATCGGTCTCTGCGTAGGCTTTGGCTTCGAACTCATTACAAAAAATAAGATCTGCCTTTTGCACAGCCCTGTGAAGCGAGTCTCTGAATACATTCACAATGAAGGTATCAGAGAAGGTCACCGCAACATTGACACCCGCTTTTTTAGCATGAAAAATTGCTTCGTCTATAGCCTCGGCTCCACTTTCTTCCGTGAATTTGTATCCCTCGATATACAACCATTCGGAACGTTTGATTACCTCGCTGTTCACATGCTCACGAGAGAAGTTCGTATTCACACCAAGGGATGTTTGCATAGTGCGCTCGCCATCGGGTGTAACCAGCACCACGCAGGTACCTGTAGGATGCGACGAACTTCTATCAGCAAAAAGGTGTAGCCCCAATTCATCGAATTCACCGGCGAAAAAATCACCAAGTGAATCCTTGCCGAGCAGTGTTTTGTATGCCGCCCTGCCGCCGAACTGCCGGAAGGCAATCACGGTGTTGGCTGCGGAACCGCCGCTGCTCATGCGGGCTCTGTTGGCGTCGAAGTTCTGCAGCAGTTCGTGCTGATCTGCGGCTGCAGCCAGCGACATTCCGCCTTTAGGAAGTTTAGTGGCTTCCAGTTCATGTTCCTGAACTTGAAGTTCAATATCTACCAGTGCATTACCAAGTGCTACTAAGTGAAGGTCTTTGCTCATGAAATATCACAATGAATGGTTAAAGTTAGCGGGCCAGATTAATGATGCGCTCGCAGAGTTCCTCGAACGATACACCGGCTGCTGCGGCGGCCTTGGGTACAAGGCTTGTGGCTGTCATGCCGGGAAGTGTGTTCACCTCCAGGCACCATGGTTGATTGTCTTCGTCCAAACGGAAGTCTATACGAGAATATCCTGAACATCCGCAGGCTTTGTGGGCCATCACAGACAGGTTCTGAATAAACGCAGCGAGCTCCTCATCTAGCTCGGCCGGACAATGATAACTGGACATTCCTTTGGTGTACTTGTGGGCATAGTCATAAAAACCACCCTCGGGCACAATCTCCACGATAGGAAAAGCTTCGTCGCCAACCACTGCCACCGTGAGTTCGCGTCCTTCGATATATTCTTCGATAAGCGCAGTATCGCTGTACTTCCATGCTTCGAGTATGGCCTGTTCGATATCGTCAAGGTTCATCGACTTGATGATGGTCATACCGACTGTTGATCCCTGATCGTTGGGCTTGACAACAATTCCGTTTCTCAGTGAGTCACGCAATTCAATTAGCATCTCGTGGTCGATCTCGTCTCCCTTTACCGCAAGAGTCCACCTCGGTGTTGGCACATTCACGGCACTAAACACAATCTTGGTTTGTGCTTTGTCCATGGTGAGCGAGCATCCCATGATGGAACTTCCCGTGTAACGCACTCCACGAGCTTCAAGCAGGGCCTGCATCACTCCATCCTCACCGTTCTTTCCGTGAAGAACGCTGAACGCAATTTCCACATCGTCAAATACCGATGAACACACGCACTCCAAGTACCGCGACACAGGGCGAGCCGCAAGCTCCTCTGCAGTGGGAGGCTGTGACGGTATCTCCATTGTATCAATATCCACAATGCAGTCCGTTCCGCTTGATGGATCTATGGCAATAACAGTGTGGCCCAGAGATCGCAAGGCACGAGTGACGGTCGCGCCGCTGGACAGAGATACATTACGCTCAGGTGAATTGCCGCCAAGTAATACCGCTATGTTCATGATGTAACTGTTTATGAGGAGTGAAACCTAATCTGGGAATACAATGAGATTCAACAGGGAGTACAGAGTTGCAAAGCTACACGCTGCCGAAGAAACACTTGTTCAGGCATAGCGATAGATCATAATGGACGCATGTCGGGCAAACGTCCGGTGCTCTTGTATTCATCGTAACTGCGGCGAAGCAGTTTGATATCTTCCCATGCAGCGCGCTTCCACTCAGGATTTCTCAGGAGTGCAGCCGGATGATAGGTAACCAGCATGCGCACATCCCGGTATGAGAAAAATGATCCTCGAATGTCGGCCATTTTGTGTTTGTCCCGAAGTAAGGTATCCACAGCAGTAAGGCCCAGTGCCAAGATAAACTTGGGCTGAATCAGTTCGAGTTGCTTGAATAAAAACGGTTCGCACAGATCTACTTCCTCGGGCAATGGTCTGCGATTGTTGGGTGGCCTGCACTTAAGAATGTTACAAATGAAAACTTCTTCCCGCGAGAAATTCACCGATTCCAAAATCTTTGTGAGTAACTGTCCGGCTCGGCCTACGAACGGCAAACCACTGGCGTCCTCGTCGGCTCCGGGTGCTTCGCCAATCACGACGATATCTGCATGGGGGTTACCACTGCCGAACACAAACTTTGTTCGGGTTTCCGCCAGCGAACACTTCGTGCAGGTGCAAATGGATTGTTCGAGTACCGGCAAGCTATCGGCGTTTTGCCATTTGGTTGTCTTTTTCATGTCGTCCTGAGTGATATGCTGCGAGTACTGCGAATTATGCAAATCCTGAGAAGCAGAAACCGGCGCGTTGAGAGTGTTACTTAGCGCAGTTCTTTGCTCTACCTCTACAGCCGGAACATCGTTGCCGTACTCCGCATACTCCGCGTAATCCGGTATATCGGCACTAACGAACACTTCAGCCCCGGTGAGTATTCGCTGTTGCTCCAGATAGAGTTCTATGGGGCTTTTGCCACTCATGAGTTGGTCTTTGAATTGGCGGAATTCACCGAGATCACCGAGATTGCGTTGGCAGCGGCGGTAGCTCGATTGCGGGCGTCGCCGGTGGATGTTCCCGCGGGGAGTATGGCCACGGCCACGGCCATACGCCTGTATGGTCTGGTCGTTGGTTTTGCGAATACCCTCACGTCGATGCAGGGGTCTTCCAAAGCGTTTTCTATACCGCTAAACTGCGGCGTAGCCGTACCGCTATCAGTAGCTAGTACCACCGCACTAGCTCCGGTTCCCCGAAGCTCAATGACGGGAATGGGTAGTCCCAACACTGCTCTGCAATGCAGCTCGAACTCGCTAAGATTTTGCGTGCCCGCAAGAGTTACCATGCCGGTGTCGTGCGGACGCGGCGAGAGCTCGGAGAACACCACACCATTGTCTGTGCAGAAAAACTCAACACCCCATATTCCGGCTCCGCCTAAAGCTTGTGTGACCTTGGCAGCAATGGATTGCGCTTCAGCAAGGTCAGCATCGGTCATTACACAGGGCTGCCAACTTTCCTGATAATCCCCGCGTTCCTGGCGGTGACCAATGGGGGGGCAGAAGAGCGTGGGGCCGTTTTTCTGCGTCACGGTGAGAAGGGTAATCTCGGTGTGGAACTTCACGAATCCTTCCACAATTACTTCAACAATATCGCCGCGACTACCGGACAGCGCATAGCTCCAAGAAGCATCGATATCATCTGCAGTTCGCACTGTGGATTGGCCCTTGCCGGACGACGACATCAACGGCTTCACAACACAGGGAATGCCTATCTCGTTTACTGCCGCAACAAACTCTTCTTTGGTTTGCGCGTATCTGTAGGGAGCTGTGCGCACACCAAGATCGCGAGCAGCAAGGTCGCGAATGGCTTTGCGGTTCATGGTGAAGTTTGCCGCCCGGGCGCTGGGTACCACGTGCATTCCGGCTTGTTCAAATTCGTAGAGAACTTCCGTACGAATCGCTTCAACTTCTGGTACAATGATATCCGGTTGGTGCTTGGCAACAATTGCCCGGAGGGCATCGCCATCGAGCATATTGATAACTTCACGCTCGTCGGCCACCTGCATTGCAGGAGCATCATTGTACGAGTCCGCAGCAATCACATATTGACCAAGCCGCTTTGCGGCTATCACAAACTCTTTGCCTAGTTCTCCTGAACCCAGGAGTAAAATCTTCTTTGTAAACATCCGGCTTACAACCTATGAACGATGAAAAATATTGGACGCTCTGAACCGCTCGGCATAGTCCACATACGCTTGAGCTGACTCCGCAAAACGGGAAAGCTCGTCGGCTCGTAAATCGCGAACCACCTTGGCTGGTATGCCGGCCATGAGCACGCCTTCGGGAGTTTCGAATCCCTCGCGAACCACTGCTCCGGCTGCAATGATGGTATGCGATCGAACCATACTGTTGTCCAGTACCTTAGCTCCCATGCCGACGAGAACATTGTCGTGCACCGTGCATCCGTGCAGAATGGCACTATGACCCACGGTAACGTTACTACCAATGTTCAACGAAAACTTCTTGTGTGTTACATGCAGCATTGCAAGGTCTTGGATGTTCGTGCGCTCACCGATGCGGATGGAATGTACATCGCCCCGTATCACCGCATTGAACCACACCGAGGAATACTCGCCAATATGAACATCGCCCATCACCACTGCTCCCGGGCAAACCAAAACAGATTCCGGAATAACGGGAACCATGCCCTCGAAGGGTAGAATAATGGGGGTATGATGCGGTGTAGTGTGCATGCTTTTTGCAAAGATACCATTTAGCCCATCGTACCGGGATTTGACGTGTATTTTTGCACCTCAAAGCAGGTGACACACATAGCGCACAACACAATTCGCAGCATTTTATGATTCTGGGACGTACAGCCGAACGGGAGACCATAGTGCGAGAGCTTCGCACGGCAGCCACAGCGCCCGAGTGCAAGCGCGTGCTGTCTATACACGGTGAGCAGGGAGTTGGCACGTCTGCTTTGTGTGCATGGTTAACGGAAGCAGCTGTAACACAGGGCTTGGCTGATCTTGTGTTACGGGCAGATACTTCCGGTCCCGAATGCGCCACACTTCCGGGCTTTATCAAAAGTTTGTTGAACTCAGCTGTGAGCTCCGGCGAACATCAAGGTATGCCGGAGGCGTCGGAACTTAACGCCATCCTTGAATCCGAGGATGCAGCCTTCACTGATGACACACGTTCAGTCTCTATTGTATCCGAGGCCTTTTTTGTAGATCTGTTGCAGTCGCTTCATGTGTTTGTGCGCCCGGATATGCAGCAGCGCCGTGAACACATGGCGCCAAAAAAAGTTCTTATTGTCATCGACCGTCACGAAGACGATGCGCGCCGCATTGACACATGGATCTTGGACCAACTGCTTGTAACAGCATTTGTTAAGAGCTTTGGTGATTTTCAATACTATCAATCCCCGTATATCAAGCCCGATACATTTGTTCGTCAGCTCTTAGATATTCGTGTGGTAGTGGCGGGTAAACTCCCGCTTGGAACCGGTGCAGCGGATAAGCGTTGGGATCGTTGGAA
>JBJOLU010000106.1:0-3975 GCA_046052705.1 Bacteroidota bacterium
GTTTGCGAAATCGAGATCATCGTGGCCGTTGCGTTTTCTTGCACTCGGGCCATGGTGGTTGCGGGAATCAGCGTTGCCATCAACGCCACCATCCACAACGTGGTACGAAGCGTTTTCATAGAAACCTCGCGAAAAAGTGAAAAACCAAGATTGGGATTAAATAATACCATTTAGTATTATAACCGGATGCAACTTGGCATTTCTGCATTCAAGCGATTATGACGATGGTCAGGTTACGGTATGAGGTTTGTCAGACGTTCGTGAACTTTATGGCAATCGAAATATTCCTGACGGAGTTGATATTGATTGAGTACACAAAAAAAGGCCTCGAAATTTTCGAGGCCTTGTGTGAGTCTGCGCTTGTTTCCGCGAGTGAGTGTGTGAACCACGTCTGAGGTGATTTGAACTACACGTCCAGGTTCTTTACATACTGAGCATTGCGCTCAATAAACTCGCGGCGCGGCTCTACCTTATCACCCATAAGAGTATCAAAGAGCAATGCGGCTTCAGCTGCGTTCTCCACCGTAACCTGCAATAGAGTGCGTGTCTCAGGATTCATGGTGGTGGACCACAATTGCTCAGGATTCATCTCGCCCAATCCTTTAAATCGGGAGATAACTATACCATCGGCCGTAGCGCCCTCCTGCACCGGTTCTTCTTCCTCGATGCCCTCCTTCGCGTTCTTTGCTTTGGCTTTCTCGGCTTTCTCTTTTCGAATTCTGGCGATCACTTCATCGCGCTCGGCATCATTGTATGCGTAGTATTCCTGCTTGCCTTTTTTCAACTTGTACAATGGCGGCTGCGCAATGTACAGCTTGCCCAGCGTGATCAGATCACGCATGTAATTGAAGAACAAGGTGAGCAACAAGGTACGAATGTGGGAACCGTCCACATCCGCATCGGCCATGATGATAATCTTGCCGTAGCGTGCCCGGCTGGCGTCGAAATCATCGCCAAAACCTACGCCGATTGCAGTAAGGATAATGCGAATTTCCTCGTTCTCCAGAATCTTGTTCAGGCGGGCTTTGTGAACGTTGAGTGGCTTACCCTTCAACGGCAGAATAGCTTGAAAGCGACGGTCGCGACCTTGTTTTGCGGAGCCACCTGCAGAGTCTCCCTCCACGATGTAGATCTCGCAATCTTCGGGCGTGCTCAAGGAACAATCGGCGAGCTTACCCGGCAACATCGACGACTCAAGAGCGTTTTTGCGGCGCACAAGTTCGCGTGATTTCTTTGCAGCAAGTCTGGCTTCGGCAGCAAGAATTGCTTTCTCCAGAATGCGCTTCGCCACTGAGGGATTCGCGTCCAAATGCTGCGTGAGCTGTTCATTCACGATAGCACGAACGATACTCTCTGTTTCACTATTTCCAAGTTTTGTTTTGGTCTGACCTTCAAACTGAGGCTCGGCTACCTTCACGGAAATAATGGCTGTCAAGCCCTCCTTGAAGTCGTCGCCGGTTAGCGACACCTTATCCATTTTGTTGGCAGCAGCGTAGGTATTCATGGTGCGGGTGAACGCAGACCGGAATCCCGACACGTGCGTACCGCCTTCTACCGTGTTGATGTTGTTTACATACGAGCTGATGCGATCGGTGTAGGTATCGTTGTACTCAAAGCACACATCTACAACCGTCTCGCTGCCGCTTTCGCCTGTAGCTTTGCCGCTGATCAAGATGGGTTTGATGATAGCCGTAACAGCGCTGTCTACGTATCGTACAAAGTCTACCAATCCACCGCGGAAGGCGAACACTTCTTTTTTGCCATCGCGCTCATCGGCCAGCTCGATGGTGATCTCGGGATTCAAAAACGCCAACTCCCGTAATCTCTCGGATACCCGTTCGAACTTAAACGTAACTGTAGAGAAAATTGAGGCATCCGGGTAGAAGCGTACCTCGGTGCCCGTCTGCTTCGATGTGCCGGCCACAGCTACAGGAGCGGTGGGAACGCCAATCTCGTAATCCTGACGGTAGATCTTACCGTCGCGCTGAATTGTTACTTCGCAACGTGTAGAAAGTGCATTCACGCACGACACACCTACACCGTGCAAACCGCCCGACACTTTGTAGGAGTTCTTATCGAACTTTCCGCCGGCGTGCAGGGTACACATTACCACTTCCAATGTCGAAATTTTCTTTACCGGGTGCGGTCCGGTGGGAATTCCGCGGCCGTCATCACGAACGGAACAGGCGCCGTCCGCATGAAGCGTCACAAAAATGGTGCGGCAAAAACCGGCCAGGGCTTCGTCTATAGAGTTATCTACAACTTCCTGAATCAAGTGATGCAATCCGCGTTCGCCCGTGTCGCCGATATACATGGCAGGCCGTTTACGAACTGCTTCCAATCCTTCAAGAATCTTAATACTGTCTTCGGTATAACCACTGTTTTGTTTTTCTTCCGTCGAAGCCATGAGAGTAGAGAGTCAATGACAAAAAATGACCGATCACATCTTCGTGTGACCTACTGCGAACGTTTGGGAATTACCATGAAGCCGATGGAGAGTTACCTCATCCATGATTTCTTGAAAAGCACTCCCCTGTTGTATTCGCGGGATCACTGCGCCGGGCTGAATACCCTGGCACGATGAAGCTTAATGATTGGGGGGATTTGGGAGGCCGTACACCGCCCAAAACATCATGTGCAAAGATAGGTCAAAAATGCCCCAAATACAAGGTTTTATGCGGGTTTTGGGCTGTTTGAAGGTTCTAAAGTTTTCCCCACATTAGGCGGCAACAAGGCGTTTCGGTGCAAAGAAAAAGCGCGCAAGATTTCTCATCAGTGCGCGCCTTCATGTTCCGGCAACAATGCCGTGCTTTCAAGCTTTGGTTTAGGCCATGGGAATACGAATTCCCCATTCCGACGCATTCTTCTGCGCCCTCTCGTATCCGGCATCGGCATGGCGTAATACACCCATAAGAGGATCGTAGGTAAGAACCCGCTGCAAGCGCGCAGCCGCGGCGTCGGTACCGTCTGCTACAACTACCATACCTGCATGCAGAGACAATCCCATACCCACTCCACCGCCCTGATGCAACGATACCCAGGTGGCACCGCCAAGGGTGTTGAGCGCGAAGTTTAAATACACCCAGTCTGCCACGGCATCGGAGGTATCCAGCATGGCTTCGGTCTCGCGATTGGGGCTAGCCACACTTCCGCAGTCCAAGTGGTCTCTTCCAATCACGATGGGAGCTTCTACTTTTCCTTCGCGCACAAGTTTGTTGAACATCGCGCCTGCCAATGCACGCTCTCCGTACCCAAGCCAGCAAATTCTGGCCGGCAAGCCCTGCCACCCAATGTGCTTGCGAGCGTTATCGATCCAGCGGTGTAAATCATCGTGATTCGGGAACAGCTCTTTCATTGCCTGGTCGGTGGTATGAATATCGTCCGGATTACCGCTCAAGGCCACCCATCGGAACGGACCACGTCCATCGCAGAATTGCGGACGAATGTATGCGGGCACAAATCCCGGGAAATCAAATGCGTTGGGAACATTGCCATACTCCTTGGCAATTCCGCGAATGTTGTTTCCATAATCAAACACCTTGGCGCCGCGCTGCTGAAATGCAAGCATAGCCGATACGTGCGCTGCAATGGAGGCATAGGACTTTGCCAAATACTCTTGAGCATCTGTTATGCGAAGCGTGTCTGCTTCTGCCATGGTCATACCCGAAGGATAGTAACCGTTCAAGGGATCGTGAGCCGATGTTTGATCGGTAACCACATCAGGGATGATGTTTCTTTTCAACAGCTCGGGAAGAATCTCTGCTGCATTGCCTACCAGACCCACAGATACCGCCGTCTTTGCTTCGGTATGACGATGTATGTGCTCCAAGGCTTCGTCCAGGGAGTGCGCTTTCAGCTGGCAATAGCCATCGTGAATGCGCTTATCAATTCGCGATTCGTTGATCTCGATACACAGCACCGCAGCTCCTGCGAAATAGGCCGCAAGCGGCTGCGCTCCACCCATGCCGCCCATGC
>JBJOLU010000107.1:0-17993 GCA_046052705.1 Bacteroidota bacterium
TGGGCGCAGCGGGCGCGCTTAGCTTTGCAACCAGATTCGACACAAAAGAGCGCTGAAGATTACGACGGAAAAGATCGGGATTACCGTTGCCGAACACATCCGAGAATAGGCCGTTTTGAAGATTCTCAAGCAATTCGGCAACAGTAAACGCAGCAGCGCCATTTGCAGGCACCGGCAGTGACGAATTCTCGATAATCCGCAACAGCTTATCATTGGCGAGAACTGTAGAAAGCACTCGCTCCTGCATGCGTTGCAGACGATCGGTGGAACCCGATGGCTCAATGCGACGCAACACCTCGGGATCCAGGAAAAACGTGGGTGTGGCAAATACATTCTCGTGGAGGAAACTAAGGCAACGAAGTTGTTTTTCTTTGGGCACCGCTTCGTACACCACGCCTGCCTGACCTGCATTCTTGTACGTGCCTACCATTCCACCGATATTTTCCGCAACGTGGCCTACTTCCTGCCTCCACTGCTGGCACACTTCGGCGTACATCTCATTAAGCAGATCGTAATCTTTGCCTGTTTCCGTGGTGGCATCGATCAAATATCCCATTACTCTTTTCAGGTTGGCTATACCCAGCGTGCTTGCTTTCACGGCGTCGTCGCCCAAGTCTTCCATTTGGGACGAAGGATCTACCGTCATCCATTGCTGGCGTCCGAACCGAAGCATGGGGTTATTATCCTGCGCGCGAATCCACGCCTGCAGTGTATCCTGCTCTTGTTCCGGAGTGAGGCTAGCCGGTAGAACGCGATATCCCCAGTTCACGGCAAAGTCGTCGTAGGGACCGACCTTCGGCATCAACGATGCGCCATCGCCCGGCTGAGCAACATAATTGTACCGAGCATAGTCCATGATGGTCGGTGCCGTGCCGTACCGTGCAGTAAACGACGGCGAGCGCAATGAATCTACCGGGTAGGACGACGATGCCTTCATGTTGTGCGGAAAACCGATTGTGTGGCCAAACTCGTGCGCGGCCACCGTAGAGATGAGTTCACCCATCAGTGAATCCGGAAAGGGAATTTTGTGCGAGCGAGGATCGGCCACTGCCTGTGTGAAATACCATCCTGTTTGCAGGTTCATAACGTTGTGATACCAACCGATGTCGCTTTCCAAAATCTCGCCGCTGCGCGGATCCGACACGTGCGGACCATAGGCGTTTTCAATATTCGACGGGAAGTAGCGAATCACAGAATAGCGAACATCTTCCGGGCAGAACTCAGGATCTTCCGAGCTATCGGGTGGCGGTAGTACTCGTACGGCATTTTTGAAACCTGCTTTTTCGAATGCCGAATTCCATGTCTCAATACCCTTCTTCAACCAGGGGCGCCATTTCATCGGCGTTGCCGGATCGATATAATAGGTGATGGGCTTTATGGGCTCTACAAGTTCGCCGCGGAAATAGGCGGCGCTGTCTTTAGGTTCAAGCCTCCAACGAGCAATAAAGGAGCGTTCTTCGGCACGTTGATTGTCAATGCCGTAATCGGTGGTTGATACGGAGAAGAATCCCACGCGCCAATCGGTAAGACGAGCTCTCATGGGCTTCTCAGGAAGCACAACCATAGAGTGGTGCATAGAGAAGCTTACGGTGCGGGTTCCGGGATTTTGCGGCGCACCATCGGCATTGAAGGTAAGAACATTTTCCACCTCGATGTTCATAGGGTAACTGCGAGCATACTCCACAAAGGAACGATCGGACGACAAAGTACTGATCTTGTAAGGCTCACGCTGCCCCTTGGGCGGCGTAAGCAATCCAATGTCACTGGTGAACAGCGAGGTAACCTCTACCACAACTGCCGAGGAATCAGTATTATAGCATTGTATTGGAAGAGCGGCCACTATCTCTTCAAAATTTGACGCACGCACCGCTTTGGAAATGGGCAGCGTATCGGCCGCAATATTGACAAACGACTTGGTGCGCAATAGTATCTTATCATACTTTCGTTCCCATACTACCACCGCACTACCCACTTGCTCGCCACCGTAGCCGATCTGCGGAGTCTTGGAAATTCTTGTCACCAACAAGAACTCCCGACGATAGTGCTTTACAGGGATTTCGTAGAACACCTTGTCGTCCTGACGATACACATTAAACACTCCACTATCTGCTTTCATTTCTGCAGTAATAACTTCAGACCACGGCTTTATCGAAGGCTTCTTCGCTGCACCGGTTGCAGGCAAGGCCGACCCATTTGTTTTGGCATCCTGCGCCACAAGGGAACAGGAAAGCAATGCTACTGCAACAATCAAAAACATAACCGAGTATCGCATACTGGTAACTCCGGAGTAAAGAAAAAATGATCAATGCTTAGAAGAGAGCGCAAGATAGTACCTTGACTTGCCACGCAAACGCGCTGTGGAAAGAATCTGCATCATGGCCGTGGTGGCCTGCATGAGAGGGGTGTGCACGCCGTGATGCCACCGGCAGTTTTAGGCAAAAAAAACGGCGCCTCGTGAGGGAGTACGAGGCGCCATCTTGGTTGTGGAGCTTGTGGAGGGAACCACAAAATCTCAGGGACGTAAAAGGGTAGGATAGAAAAGATTGTTACTCCACACCAATCGAGAAAAATTGGCATCCGTGAGGGATTGCCGGAACATCCTTGTTCTGATCAATCAATCCATGATCTTACGAAGGAATGCCGGCTTCTCCGACGGTGACTTGTCGCGACTTTCTGCTGCCGGCCCCTGCGCGGGCGTGCCAAGCGGAACCGATCCGCCGCGGCGCGTATACGCGGGTGCGTTGAAGGTCGATGTAACCTCGTGTCCGGCCGGAGCCGATACGGGCACACTACGTTGTTGTGATACTACTGCCGCAGAGAATTCTGCGGGCATGTGAACAGCACCGCCATTTGCTGCGATTTTTGATTCAGCTTGTGCTCCCTGCTGTTGAACTTGTGCTACCTGTTGAGCATGTGCTTGAACTAACTCTTGCTCTAGTTCTTCGTGTTCAGAGTTAGCGTTCTGACGAAATCCGGTTGCCACAACCGTTACCATAATCTGATCGCCCAATTCTTCGTTGAACACTACACCAAAGATGAGATTTGCTTGCTCGCCTGCTGCCTCTTCGATGGTCTGAACGGCATCGCCGATTTCTGCCATGCTCACATCCGAGTTCGCTGTGATGTTGATCAACACGCCTTCGGCGCCGTGAATGGAAACACCATCGAGCAACGGTGATTGTATGGCATTCAATGCCGCATCCTTTGCACGCTCATCGCCACGAGCAATACCTATACCCATTAGTGCATCGCCCTTGTTCTTCATGATCGTACGAACGTCAGCGAAGTCTACGTTTACATAGCCGTTACCGCTGATGATGTCGGCAATACCCTTGGTGGCGTTGTACAACACGTCGTCCACCTTCTGGAACGCCTGAACGAACGAGGTGTTCTTGTCAATTATTCCCATCAATCTCTGATTGGGTATGACTATAAGCGCGTCAACGTGTTTGCGCAATTCGTTTACACCATAATCAGCGGAATGCGAGCGCTTTTTGGCTTCCCATGAGAAGGGCTTAGTAACAATACCCACTACCAAGCAATCTAGTTCTCTACCTATGCGGGCAATCACAGGCGCTCCGCCGGTACCGGTACCGCCGCCCATGCCGGCAGTAACGAATATCATATCACTATGCTGAAGAGCATCGCGAATGTCGTCAATGCTTTCTTCTACAGCGAGCTGGCCAATCGTAGGATCGGCACCCGCACCAAGACCGCGAGTAAGTTCACGGCCAATTTGCACCTTTGTGGTAGCCAGATTCGATGTCAGAGACTGCGAATCTGTGTTTGCAGCGATAAAATCAACACCGGTAAGACCACGCTTGATCATACTGTTGATTGCGTTTCCACCGCCGCCACCAACACCGATGACGCGAATACGTGCCCCTTCTGGAGCCGGAGCTGCCAATTCGAAGGCAAGCTGCGAGTTTTGTGAGTTATTCATGGTTTCCCCCCTCGTGAAAAAATGAAAATGAGTTATAACTGTTCAAAAAATCCTTTAACGCGCTCGATGAGTTTGCCGTACTTCACAGGAACGCCTGTGCTGCGAGGTTTAGCAATTTCTTCGTGCATTTCATCTTCTAATGTTGCGTGGCTCATGGTGTGCAAAGCATACAGCACCAGTCCTACTGCCGTAGCATACATGGGCGATTGCACCTCGGGCGCCAATCCGCCGCGAATTGTGCCGCCGGGAATACCCGTCTTTACAGGAATGCCGAACACTTGCTCTGCCAGTTCGGCAGCGCCGCGCATTTGCGAGCACCCGCCGGTAATAACAACTCCTGCAGAGAGGTTACGCGAGTAACCCGAGCGACGAATCTCGGCGAAGGCGAATTCGAAAATCTCCTCCATACGCGGCTGAATGATCTGGCATAGAAGGCTCTTTGTTACCTCCATTGGCTTGCGGCCATTGATACCGGGGATCATAAACATCTCATCGCGCATGATGCTTTCTTGCAACGCATGTCCGTACGAGAGCTTTACTGCTTCGGCCTGATTCTGGATTACACCAAGGCCTTTTTTCACATCGTCTGTTACCTTGTTTCCGGCTATACCGAACATTGCTGTGTGGCGTATTACACCTTCTTCAAAGATTGCTACATCGGTGGTGCCGCCGCCAATGTCTACAAGCGCAACGCCAACTTCTTTCTCTGCCTGATCAAGCACTGCGTGGCTGCTGGCAATGGGCTCAAGTACTAAGTCCTGAACTCGTAACCCTGCGCGCTCTACACAGCGGTAAATATTTTGTATAGCGGTTACCAGTCCTGTAACCACGTGAACGTTCGCTTCCATACGCACACCGCTCATGCCTACAGGATCGGTAATGCCGTCTTGGCCATCGATGATAAAATCCTGCGGGAAGATGTGGATGATGCGGCGGTCTGAAGGAATGGCAATGTTATGCGCGTCTTCCACCAACCGGCGTACATCGGCTGCAGTTATCTCGGAGCTTGTGTTACTGATCGCAACGATGTTGCGTGTTTGGAAGGATTCGATGTGATCGCCGGCAATGCCCACCACTACATCGCGAATGGCCACACCGGACGAAAGCTCTGCGCGTTCAACGGCTGTCTGAATGCAGCGAACGGTTTTCTCGATATTCACCACAACACCGCGGTTCAATCCACTGCTTTCGGCCATTCCCACACCAAGAATATTGACGGCGTTGCCGTCCTGATCCGGCGAGGCGACGATCACGCAAATCTTGGTAGTACCTATGTCCAGGCCAACGATGATCTCGCGGTTTGCATCATCTTCAGTGCTTTGAACCCGCTCTGCACCTGCGCTTCTTGAAGCTATCATGTTCCCCCCATGCTATTGGGATTGTGAATTTCACGAGCACCGCTGCTTCCTCACAGCGTTGATGCCGTCCTGCGCATCAAGCGGCTCGCTTTCACTAAGTTCATCGAAACTGACTTCCTTACTTTACGAATTCGGAGCTGATATCATCAGTTCCAAAACTCAACTGCCACAACCAAGAACTGCTGTCCACTCTACAACGCACGCTTCGTCACAAACATCTTGTCTCGCCATCGCACGTCAATAACGGATGCTGCTCCGCCGGTGACTGCTCCGGTCCAGGCGCGACGCAACGAAAAGAGATTGCTTACTTTTTCCGTGTGATTATCGAAAGTTCCAAACAGAACCAACGAAGCGTCTGCTGATGTTTCTAAAGAAAAAGAACGTTTCCTGCTGTCGTACACAATTTCGGAGATGTCGTTGTACAACGTCTTCCCTTCTGTGGATTGCATTTCGCGAAGCAACGTCACGACGTTTGCTACGGCAATGGTGTCTAATGTTAAAGATGTTCCCGGTGTTGCAGATGATCCTGGGCTTTGAGCTTCAGCTGCGGCTTGTGTGTGGAATACCCCTCGCACAATAGGCAGATCTTTGCTTTCGCCCAAGTGTCGATACGGCAACACAACTGCATCGGCATCAACGTACATGGGATCTCCCGAGTCAGAAACGATCAATGCCAAGGGCACTCGTTCCGTTACCGAAATCTCTATGCAGTTTTCCGCACGGCGTTGCACCACCGCACTGCGAACAAATGGTACCGAGAGTACAGCCAGACGCACAGCTTGCAGATCCACATCAGCTACCCTCTTTGGAAGCAATGTAGAATCAAGCACGCGGCGAATCTCGCTTTCAGACAACGTGTGAAGACCATTGATACGAACTTCTCGCAACTCCTGTTGAGAGCGCCAGCGCAAACCTGCGCCAATCACAAACACAACGAGTAATGCATACACGATGAACTGCCCGATGCCTCGCTCGGATGAACTCTTACGCCAAGAGCGCTGAGCACCACTAGACATGACAATCAACAGAATGTGAAAGAACACGTACCGCCACAACCATTACATTGAGATACCGACGAGAAGAGAATAGGATTGAGTCATTACGTTCAAATGCTGCTTTGTTCGTAACGCGCTGCGAAAATAGCCCTGTGCCAAAGCGATGTCAAGATATTTTTTTTCCACACTGCTTTAGTAAGATCTGCAGTGTGCCGATACACCTGCGCGCTGTGCTCACCGCCTGCTGTGATTGCCGTACGCTTTACTCCGTGCGCGTTAGCTGTGCAGCATAATGCAATTACATTACAGAGCCAAATCACACATCCCCTGTAGAGTGCATGAATACTAGCGTTGAGCGGCTTGGCAGTATAGTATATCAGGCATACAAAACACAAACGAAGAGAGTAATGCCACGTACGACGCTAAAGAAAAAACGTAGGCAAAAGCTTGTGAACAGCGCAGCCGTACCGGCTTAGGAGGTAGGGCCGTTTGTGGAAAAGATTTCGTTTTCTATGGCGCGCCACATAAGCTGACACGGAAAACGATTTTCGAAAATGGCGCGACCCACAACCACCGAATCTATATTCTCGGAGAGTAAATCATTTAATGCCCACAACTCTTCGGGTGAGTCTATACCGCCGGCCGCGGTAATACGCATACCCGACTGACGAGCAATTCGCACCAAGGTATTCACATCGGGACCTTCGTAGGTGCCCTCCCATGAAGCATCCGAGTAGACTATTCGCTGCAAGCCACAATCGCGAGCACGTGCAGCAAAGTCGGTGTCGGATATAGACGGGTACTCGTCGCCAAACCTCACGCGACCGCTATGAGCGCGGATGCCAAGTACGATACGGCTCGAAGTGTATTCTTTGATCAGCGACTGCAAACCATCGGGATCGTCGAGCACGAGCGTAGATACAATCACGCGAAACACGCCCTCGTCAAGCCAGCGCACACACTCACCCACCGTACGAACATCGGCGTTCAACTGCACGGGAATGTCTACCGATTGAATAATATCCAGAATGGTTTGGCGGTTGGCCGCAGCATCGTCGCCCCGCAGACTGTCTTGGTCGGTGATGTGAATGGTCTTCGCATTCTCTGTACGCCACAACCGGGCCAAATCGGGCGGGCGCAGATTCATAGCCGCCTCGGAACTGCAGTCCGGCGTCGTGTGGGTTTGGCGAGTGCAGCATCCTTGCACAAGCTCCATTGCGGGTATTACCAGAATCATTGGTGTGTGTGATATTCTACTATGGCTTGTGTCAACGACACCTACCAGAATTCTATTGCATAATCTTCAACGCTGCCCGTAGCATACTGTCTGCCGTCCATTCGCGATCCGTAACCTCTGCTGCCACAAATCGTACTGCCTTTTCTGCTTTGACCTTTTGATATCCCAAGGCAACCATTGCTGCAATGGCATCGGCTTGCACAGTATCCGCCGTGCGTTCCGAAGTACCTGCCGAGACATCAAATCCCGCCGGCATCTTATCCTGCAGTTCCACAATAAGGCGCTCGGCAGTCTTCTTCCCTATGCCCGGCAAGCGCTGCAGCACAGCCACATTCTTCGTAGCCACGGCAGAGCGGAGCTCACCCAAAGTGGTTGCAGATAAAATTCCCATTGCAGTCTTGCCGCCTATACCCGGAATGCCGATAAGCTGCAGGAACAGCTCGCGTTCGTCGGTTCGGAAAAAACCAAAGAGTTGCATGGCGTCCTCACGAACCGCCAGGTATGTGGCAAGCGTTATAGGCGAGTTCAGTATAGCTCCCTCTGCCGTGGCAACCGTTACCATCACCGCATATCCCACACCATGACAATCAACTACAAGTTGCGTCAGGTACTTTTCCACCACCGTTCCGTGTATACGTGCAATCATAATTGGCTATCAATAAAATCTGTGCTGCGCTTACAGAGCTTGGCTTGACATAGGCTCGGCCAGGTTAGGCTCAGCCTGCACACAGCAAATGCTGATGCTATACGCTCTTCTTTTTACCCAGTGCTTCGGCAACTTGCAAAAGTCTCTCGGCTGCTGATCGGGTTTGCGCGGTAGAAACCTGATGATGAAACACCGCTCGAATCCACCCGCCGGAGCGGCCTGCACTGAATCGTACAGCCTTGCGCTCGCAAGCCGACAACACATCCTGAATTCGCACATCGCCCTGCGCCTTAAACACAACGATGTTCGTTTCCGGCACCGGTGTATCCAAAGTGATAGATGCTGAGTTTGACAACAACGATGCAAATAGCTTTGCATTCTCGTGATCGCGCGCAAGTTTCTCTCGATGATACTTCAATGCATAGCGTCCTGCAGCGGCTATCACACCCACTTGCCGCATACCGCCACCAAGAATCTTTCTCCAACGGCGAGCTACACGCATCTGTTCTTTGGTACCCACGAGCATCGATCCCGCCGGCGCGCCCAGCCCCTTGGACAAACACACGGACAAGGTATCAAAGGTTTTGCCGAAGGTTCGAAGCGATATGCCCGATGCAACTTCGGCGTTCCAAATGCGCGCACCATCGCAGTGCAATGCGATACCGTGGTTGGATCGCAATGAGCCGATGGCCTTTAGGTACTTGGTTGTCATGAGCGTACCGCCATGACGGTTGTGGGAGTTCTCCCAGCAAATAAGTTTTGTTCGAGGATAGTAATACGCGTCCGGACGAATAGCTGCCACTATATCTTCGGGACGCATCATGCCATTCTCGGACGGAACACAATGCAATTGCACACGCGCAATGATGGAAGGTGCCGTGGTTTCGTAATGAAAAATGTGCGACTCCGCTTCCACGATCACTTCGTCGCCGGTGCCGGCGTGCAGCGCAATACCAATCTGATTTCCCATGCAACCCGTGGGCACAAACAGCGCATCCTGCTTGCCGAACAAATCAGCCACTTCTTCCTGCAATGCATTAACGGTGGGATCCTCGGAGAACACATCATCGCCCACCGCTGCGTTCGCCATAGCCCGGCGCATTCCGGGTGTGGGAGTGGTTACTGTATCGCTGCGTAAATCAATCATCCCTTCGATCCTCTGTTATTTGTGTACGTGTGCGCGAATCATGCGGCGTTGGTGTCGGGCGCTGTTGCTGTTGCCGGTTCCGCGTGCACCATGGAGTCTGCGGCAGGGCCCGACTGCGCTTCCTTCAAACTCTGAAAGCCATAGTGCGCCACTTTGATTTCGAACTCCATCTGCTTCGTATACAAATGTGCATACTTCTCGTTTGCGGGTTCCACAACACGCACCTTCGCCCAGCAGCCTCCTTTGAACTCGGTGATGTCGGCCACATAGGTCGGTTCATCATTCATACTCACCAAGTATCTGCCGCCCTGTTCAGGTCGTTCTTCTTTGGGTAATACTTCGTGATAGTGCTTTATATCTCTATCCTTTACCGGAACCTTTTGCATGATCGTCCTTTATGATATCTATTGGTGATTGTATTGCTTGTTTCCTAGCCGGCTTATTAACGTACTCACTACTCACTGATTACCCACACACTTATCGTCTACTATACCTACTGCGCCTCGAACCGAAGCTTTGCGCATAGGTACCTTGAGAAAATTCGCCGCCAAACACAGCAGCACAGCTTCACAGCAGCACAGCATCACAGCCGCATGCATTATGCTTAATACATGTATCTGCTGAATCTGTTCTTCGTCGACATTTCGAAGGGATGTTCCTTCATCCAGGCAAGTAGCCGCTGATAGTTTTTCTTGTTGGCATCAAAGTACGCTTTAGCTTCCAGTGGCTTTGCGAACTGCATCAGGTATACAACATACGAGCTGTGCAATCCTGCATCCAGTAGTGTTTTGTGCCTCTCTATTGCCGCGTTGGGATAGAGTGTATCGTAGCCGCGCTTGTACCACTCTTTGATAAACACCGTTTGCATGGTATCGATGCTGAGCAGGGGAATTTCGAAATCCTGAAAGAAGCGAAGCTTGGCTGCGCCAATGGTCATGAGCTCATCGAAACGATCCTCGAAAGATACTTCCACCGGAGCAGAAGCATCGGCAGATCCCTTGCGCGCCAGGCTGTAATTCATCGCGTTGGATGTACGGAAATCCTCGTAGGTACGCATGTGCATTCGGTAGATCAAATCAGAGATGATCGACAGTCTGGACGGGTTGGGATCTACATTCATCAGCACTTCGCCATAGAGCAACGTCCAAATACGTTCGCTGCCCTGCGAGTATGAGCGCGCCGCCCAATAGTAATTCATGTGATATCCGGGATCCACCTGAATACCCTCTTCGAATTCATCGGCAGCTTCGTCCAAACGGCGGGCTTGAATGTACAGCATGCCGCGCTCCATGTGCAAGCGCCCCGACTGCGGAAATCGCTTGATGCCATCGTCGATAACCATTCGAGCGCCCGATGTATCATCCTGTTCCGCACGAAGATTCGAGAGCAACTGATAGTACTTATCGATGGCTTTGGGATGAGGGAGAATTTCCCGCAGTATACTCTCGGCGCTATCGAAGGTACGTTTCGCTGCAAAAGCCAGAGCCATTTCGTAGCGCACCTCGATGCGCGTTGTATCAAGAGCATAGGCCTTACTAAACTCTGTAATAGCACTATCGTATTGCTTGTCGTTGAAATGGTCCAGAGCAACTTTTAGAAGCCGCACGCGCTCGGGATTGTCTTTTGTTACGGCCTGCTGCGCCGCTGCCGGAACGGCAGGCGCAGCAGCCGTGGTAACAACCATCACAGCTACGAAGATCATGATCACGCGCAATGCTTGCACGCAGCCGCCGGCCCGAGAGGTACCTGCAAAGCCGGGCCTAACGATGGCAGCTACCGGCAGTAACTCCGCACTCAAGGCATGGACGTTTGAATCTGTGTGTGCTTTCATGCTTCCCGTTCGTGACGATGTGTGTACGATGACATTCTTGATGATGTTCCCGATAGTGTTTGCGATGATGTTCGTAAAGCTGTCTATGCAAACGTGTTCCTTCAATGCGCTAGAATCCGTATTGCGTGAAGCCGCCGTCTACCGCCAAGCACTGCCCGGTGATATACGACGATGCCGGCATACAGAAAAATGTAACAGCGTGAGCAACTTCCTCCGGTGTACCCACTCGTTTCATGGGTGTTCGCAGGAGCACTTCATGGTAGTACGCTTCATTGCCCAACACGCCCTCCGTAAGAGGAGTACGAATGTACCATGGTGCAACGGAATTAACGCGAATACCATCGCCCGCCCATTCCACAGCCCAGTACCTGGACAGATGGATGAGCGCGGCCTTTGTCATGGAATACGGCGCTCCGGTACGCGCATAGGTTAAGCCATTGGTAGACGCCACGTTCACCACTGCCGCCCCACCGGCCAGTGCCAGCAAGGGATGCAGACCTTTGGTTAAATCGAAGGCCGAAAGAAGATTGGTACGCAGCAGAAAGTCAACTTCGTCGGCACTGTACTCCACGGTGCGTTTGCGAATATTCGTGCCTACATTATTCACTAGGATATGCAGTGGACGATCTGCCTCAGATAAAAGCTCTATGCACCGGGCTCTGGCCTGAGCATCGGCTACATCGCATTCAATAGTGCGTACATTCAACCCCGCCTGCGCGAACTGCTGCTGCACGGTCTGCAAATCGTTGCTCGATCGAGCAAGTATGCTAACATCTGCACCGAATCGCGCAAGCTCTTCGGCGATGGCTTTGCCTATACCTTTGGTACCACCTGTTACTACCGCACGCTTACCATGCAGAGACCAAACGTTATCTATGTGTGCCGGTTGCGTACTCATGCACGGGGCCCTAACATGTCTTCGGGGCGCACCAGCTTATCGAAGGTGTCGCCATCCAGAATATTCAACTCGATAGCAGCGTCGCGAAGCGTGCCGCCGGTCTTGTGAGCATGCTTGGCAATCTTGGCCGCGTTATCATATCCTATGTGACTGTTCAGCGCTGTCACCAGCATCAAGGTATTGCGATTGTAATATTCCAGCTTTGTGGCATTGGCCTCTATTCCCTGCGCACAGTGCTTATCGAACATGATGCAGGTATCGCTCAGCAATCGAACGCTCTGCAAAAAGTTGTAGATGATTACCGGCTTGAACACATTGAGCTCAAAATTGCCGGACGCTCCGCCAATATTGATAGCAACATCGTTGCCCATTACTTGCGCCGCTACCATGGTCATTGCCTCGCTTTGCGTGGGGTTCACTTTGCCCGGCATGATCGATGAGCCCGGTTCGTTTTCCGGAATAAAAATCTCATTGAGTCCGCAGCGAGGTCCCGATGCCAGCCAGCGAACATCGTTGGCAATCTTCATCAATGATGCAGCCAGCGTTTTCAGCGCTCCATGCGCAAACACCAATGCGTCGTGCGCTGCCAACGACTCAAACTTATTGGGTGCACTTACAAAAGGCAGGCCGGTGTATTCGGCAATCTTTGCAGCGCTTCGAACCGCGAATTCGGGATGGGTGTTAAGCCCTGTGCCAACGGCCGTTCCGCCAAGCGCGAGTTCGCAAATGCCGTCAAGGCTCATACGAATGCGCGCAAGATCGTTCGTCAGCTGTTGTGCATATCCGCCGAATTCCTGGCCCAAGGTTACGGGCGTAGCATCCATCAAGTGGGTACGTCCACTCTTGATATAGCCGGCGAACTCCACGCTCTTGGCCGCAAGGGTATCGCGAAGTTTGGTCACTGCAGGTAGCAGGCGATGCACCATTTGCTCTGCTGCGGCAATGTGCATTGCAGTGGGATAGGTGTCGTTTGAACTCTGCGCTTTGTTAACATCGTCGTTGGGATGTATGGGCTTCTTCGAACCCATTTCTCCACCGGCCAATTCAATGGCTCTGTTCGAGATTACCTCGTTGGTATTCATGTTTGTTTGGGTACCCGATCCCGTTTGCCACACCGAGAGTGGAAAGTGCTCATCCAGTGCTCCACTGATTACTTCGTCGGCGGCAGTGGCAATCAACTGATACTTCTCCTGCGAAAGTGTTCCAAGATCCGTATTCACCGCAGCCGCTGCCTTTTTCAGAATACCCAATGCGCGTATCAACTCACGCGGCATTTTTTCTATACCAATAGCAAAGTGATGCAGTGAACGCGCGGTTTGCGCTCCGTAGTATTTATCCGAGGGAACTTCGATGCTTCCCATTGTATCCGATTCAATGCGCATAATACAACTGATGTAATGGTGTGATAAATGTGATAAGTGTGATAAGTGCGATAAGCGTGATAAGTGCGACAAGTGTGGTAAATGATGTTCGTTTACCCATGCCCTGCGAGGCCGCTGCGAACCTACCGAATTCCAATGGCAACCGACACAAACAAGCCATTAAAATCCTTCATGGGTTTGCCGCGAACGCTTTCCAGACCCTCGCCACCAAATGGTATGATGTAATAACGAGCATCAATGGTAGCATAACTTTTCTCCGAGCTTTCGATAATCATACCCGCTCCCACAAACCCGGCGGGACGAGAATAGGTATCAGCATATCCCAAGGAACTGAAAAGATCACCATTTACCGGGTCGTAGGGCGCACGCACCACAGCCGAAGCGCCTGCTCCCACCGAGAGGTACGGGGAGATGTTGTCTGCCACATACTCCTTAGGAATGTTGTACCGGGTGCCCAGGCACAGCGGTAGTATGAATAAACGATTCACTTTGTTCGGCACGTACACGATGAACGTGTAGGGATCATGCAGCTCCAGCTCGCTGGTGTTTCGCGCGCCGGATAGGGCAAAGTCCGCGAACACAGACCAATTAGCCGACACCTGATAGTCGTATCCAAAACCCAAACCATACCCATTGCCGGAGATCATCAAGCGTATCAGAAAACTGGTTGGATCAGAGATGCCCCGGCTCAACGGTCCTGCCAGAGGAACCGGACTTTCAAAAACATACACGCTATCGTCGGATGTACTTTTCCCGGGACCTTTAGAAGGTATGGATGTATTGCCTTGAGATGAATCTTTGTTATACGCCGAGCCTTTGGCTACAGCGGCTGAGACGTTGGCAACAGATGTTGCTCCGGCTTCCGCGCACATCACACCCACACCGAGAATCAGTGTGGTAACGAGAGAGATATAGGGTAAAGTAGCCCGTCTCATGAGCGGTTGCGAGCAGTTGATGAGCATGCAAAACTACCACCCAAGACGGATGTACTCCCCGCTTCGTGGCTTGCAGTCGGGCAAAAAAAAAGACTGCCCCGAAGAACAGTCTTTTATGGATTTTCTAGAGGCCTATCCAAGATAGGTTCGCAGAGACTTGGATCGCGAGGCATGACGCAAGCGGCGAATAGCTTTTTCTTTGATCTGGCGTACGCGCTCGCGGGTTAGGTTGAACTTCTCGCCAATCTCTTCGAGCGTGAGGCACTGTTTGTCTTCCAAGCCGAAGTACAGACGAATCACTTCCGCTTCGCGCTCGGAAAGGGTTTTCAACACTTGCTGCACTTCGATACGAAGTGACTCAAGCATGAGGTCCGAATCCGGAGGCGGTTGTAAATCGTTGGGCAGAATGTCCAGCAAACGATTGTCCTCGCCCTGCACGAACGGTGCATCCACCGAAAGGTGACGGCCGGAAATCTTGATGGTCTCGGCGATCTCGGCAATACTCATTTCCAGCTGTTCTGCCAGCTCTGCTGCCGTTGGTTCGCGCTCGTACAACTGCTCTAACTCGCTAAACTTTTTGCCGATTTTATTCAGGGCACCAACACGATTGAGGGGCAAGCGAACAATACGTGATTGCTCCGCCAAGGCCTGAAGAATGGATTGACGAATCCACCATACAGCGTACGAGATGAACTTGAAACCGCGCGTTTCATCGAAACGCTTCGCAGCTTTGATCAATCCCAAGTTGCCTTCGTTGATAAGATCGCCCAGCGACAATCCCTGATTCTGATATTGCTTTGCCACGGATACCACAAAGCGAAGATTGGCTTTGACCAATCGTTCCAGTGCTGCTTCACCTTCGGCATTACCTCTGCGGATGGCCTGAGCAAGAACAATCTCATCATTACCCGTAAGAAGCTCCACGCGACCGATCTCTTGAAGATACTTGTCGAGCGACTGGCTTTCACGATTCGTGTACTGTTTAGTTATTCTCATGAAGCTACTCTGTGATTAGGTCTGTGATACGTGTATGCCGATCGTCCTATCGGCGCGCCGTTACCAATTCCGAAGCCCGTTCTGTAGGCCGAGCATCATTGCAACGGTCCGAAAGCAACGGTCGGGAAGTTTTCTACAAACGAAGCGCATTTCCATTTATTGTGGAAATATCAAGCCGCGAATATACGACTCTATGCCGAACCGTGAGCACGGGAAGTCTGCTTTGGCGGGCAATTGCTGCCGTAACGGCAAAACGAAAGGCATCGGCGGGCGCTATTTCTGTAGCTCGTAGAAGTAACTGAGCCATGTCCGCGGAATATCTGGGGTGCGCACCCAGGGGACGCAACAGCGAGAGCGCTGCAAGGGCATCTCCGTGCTCATGTTCCGGAATGCACGCGAGCATTTCACTTAACTGCACAAAGGTGGTATAACACATGCCGGTGGCTAGAGCGCGGCGAAGAATCGGGCTCGGCTCCCTTCTGCATAGAAATGCTGCTAAGACGTCCGTCTCTACGAGCATGCCTTTGACAATGGATTCCGCACTTAGGTCTGTTTTCGATTGCACTGCATCTATCTGATGCATATCATCATCAAATGAGTGCTCACCTACTGTCTGCTCCAGATATGCGTGTGAATTGAGGGCCGGAATCGATGCATACCTACCCTGAATGTTCAACCCTTGAATCACCACATTGAGCGGCAGCATCTGAATATCCGGAATACACGACCATTCGGCCGGGAACTCGCGCATGAGCGATATCTCAGCAATTCTACCTGCATATCGTTTCAACAGTTCGCGCTCGGCCATCAAGATCTCAGGTGTACCGTCCGGTGTTATACGCACAGTTATTTTTTCCATGTAGGCATAGATGTTTGTGTTACTCGCGCGCTGCTACGTGCGGCATAAGAAAGCGAGCATATGCTTTGCTTCGCAAAAGGTCGGCACAGCCACGCAGAAGCAAGTCCGATTCCATCGCCGCGCGCAATACATCCTGCTCACCGGTGAAACGCGCCAGAACTTCCTCGCGCAATAGTCGCTTTAGCATTTTTGCATGAGCGCGCACAACGGCGGAACGCTGTTGCTTGGCTTCGGTCTGCAGCGTGCGTAATGAACTTTCTATGCCGGCTAGTTGCGGCTCATTCGTGGCCAACGCGCGAGCTTCATCCAGCTTCAATACCAACGCAGCATGCGGATCTATACCACGATCTTTCATCATACGCTCTACCTCCGGTAACAAGGCAGCGGGATCGAAGGACTCCGGTAACGAACTGTATCGCGCAGCGTATTGAGTGGCCACGCGGAACAACACTCCTTTGCGAACCAGTTCCTGCACTGCTTGAGGCAAGGTATCTGCTTTCATGAGGGAATCGGGTGTGATGCCCGACGCATCAGCCACCGGGCGATTACGCTCGGTAACAAACATGCGTGGCGTAAACACGCTATCCGTACCGGCATTCTTCTTGGAATAATCACGACGTTGAATGCACCGACCGGAGGGGCAATAGTATCGTTGTGTGGTGAGCTTTAATGTGGTACCGTAGGGAGTGGGAAACTGAGATTGCACCAGACCTTTGCCGAATGATTGCTCGCCGCAAACAACGGCGCGGTCTAAGTCCTGAAGGCAGCCGGCCACCACCTCTGCAGCACTAGCCGACGCCTTGTTAACAAGTACTGCCATGGGGCATTCCGCTTCGTAGGGCACGCTATTGTTTGTGTATACACGAGACTCCCCTTCTCTGCGCCCCTTTGTGGTGACAATCACCGAACCCGTTTTGGTAAACAACTCGCACACGCTTACCGCTGCGTCCAGCAGTCCGCCGGGATTATCACGCAAATCCAGAATGATGCCATTCAATGCACCAAGCGCGCGCAGTGAGTCCAGTGCCAGCTGCATTTCCTGTGCTGTCTTGCGCGTGAATCGTTCCAGCTTGATTATGGCGATGCCGTCGTCCAGTCTAGCTGCATAGCTCACACTTTTCACGGTGATGTCGCTTCGCATAATATCCACCCGAAGTGTGTCCGACCTGCCTTCGCGCAGAAGTTCCACTTTGGCAATGGAGCCGCGTTCGCCGCGCGTGTACTTGCGTAAATCCTTTGGCGAAATCTCCAGCACCCGCGTGCCATCTACCGAAAGTAATCTGTCGCCTATTCGCAGGCCGGCTTTCTCAGCTGCATAGCCCTGTGCCACACCGGTAATGGTAAGCATGCTGTCGTACACGCCTACTTGTATTCCCAATCCCACATAGCGTCCGGAAATCTGCGAATCGAAATCGTCGGACTGAGCTTCGTCCATATACACGGAATACGGATCCAGCGAGGCCAGCATGGCATCTAAGCCAATGCGCACAAACTTCTCCGGCTCTACCTCGTCCACGTAGTCTAAGCTTACGCGGCGAAACACCTCCGCATAGGTTTCAAGGGCTTTGCTGATGCGGTAATACACCGACTCATTTACAGAGATCCATCCGGCTGATGCCAGCGCAATACACAAGAGCACTACACCCACGATTCCCCGTTTAGGTAATCGCAAGGATGAACGGCCCGAGGAGGTATGTCGCGGCGGCGACGATTGCATAGCAGATTGTTTTGATCGTTCTTGATAAGCCACGTACGAAGCACGCAGC
>JBJOLU010000108.1:0-8064 GCA_046052705.1 Bacteroidota bacterium
CCAGCGGAGTATTGATAAGAATATGCACGTCGCCGTTCTTGATGTTGTCCACAATACTTGGACGCCCTTCGTAGTGCTTCAGTACCATCTCGGCCGGAACTCCATGTTCCTGCAAATAGGCAGCCGTGCCGCGAGTAGCTACAATGCTGAAGCCCAGATCCACATACCCACGGGCAATCTCAATCGCTCGGGCAGACTTGTCCCGCGGCTGCAGCGAAATGAATACACTACCCTTCTGCGGCAATGTATTACCGGCCGAAATGTGAGACTTCACAATAGCAAATCCGAAGGAGGTATCCATACCCATTACTTCTCCCGTTGAACGCATCTCCGGACCTAGGAAGATATTCACTTTGGGGAACTTCGTAAACGGGAACACCGCCTCTTTAATAGCTACGCGGTTAGAGGTGAGAGAATAATCTTTTACGTTCATCGTGGCGAGCTTCTCACCCAACATCACTCGCATAGCAATCTCCACCAAAGGAACACCGGTAGCCTTTGCCACAAAGGGCACGGTACGGGATGCCCGAGGATTAGCCTCAATCACATAGATCTTTCCGTGTTGCATGGCAAACTGAACATTCATCAGGCCCACTACGCCCAAGCGCTTTGCCATTGCTTTGGTGTATGCAATCATGGTTTCGTATTGCTCTGCATTGATATTGTACGGAGGCAACACGCACGAGGAATCACCCGAGTGAATACCGGCTTCCTCTATATGCTGCATCACTCCGACAATCACAACATCGGTACCATCGGCAACGCAATCCACATCGAACTCGTAGGCGTTCTCCAAGAAATGATCGATGAGAATAGGACGATCGGGAAACTGCCGAAAGGCATTGTGCACATACTTGCGCAGAGCTTCCTCACGGTAGCACAGCTCCATCGCTCTTCCGCCCAACACATACGATGGCCGCACTAGCACCGGATAGCCGATGCGGTCGGCAATAGCCACTGCTTCTTCTTCATCCTTGGTGGTACCATAGGGCGGGCAAGGAATTCCCAGCTCATCAATCATCGCACCGAAGTGCTGACGATCTTCTGCCACGTCTATACCTTCCAGCTGCGTTCCCATCAAGGTAACGCCTGCTTCTACCAATCGCTGAGCAAGTTTCAACGGCGTTTGACCGCCAAAGGAAACCACCACTCCGTCCGGTTGCTCCAGATCGATCACATTCATCACATCTTCGAACGTCAATGGTTCGAAATACAACTTGTTCGTTGTATCGTAGTCGGTAGAAACTGTTTCGGGATTGCAATTAATCATGATGGCTTCCCACCCGCGCGCGCGCGCCGCGTATACTGCTTGCACACAGCAGTAATCGAACTCAATTCCCTGTCCTATGCGGTTGGGGCCGCTACCCAGAATGATCACCTTCTTGGTTGCAGTGCGGACTGACTCATTCTCCGAGCCGTAGGTGGAATAATGGTAGGGTGTTTCAGATTCAAACTCTGCGGCACAGGTATCTACTGTTTTATATACGGGTACGATGCCATGGCGCTTTCGATACTCACGAATATTGTTTTCGCTAATGCCGGTCATGACTGACAATTGCTTGTCGGAAAATCCCAACTGCTTCATGCGTCGCACAGAGTGTGCATCCATCGAATCGGCAAACAACTCACCGCCCAACCCGGAGCTCGTGCGTATGAACTCCTTGCCTGCTTCTACAATCTCTCTTAACTGCTCAAGGAACCACGTATCGTACTTGGTGAGCGCGTAAATCTCTTCGGTAGACATATTGTACCGCAGTGCGTCGAACACATCGTACAAAGAATTGGACGTACGCTTACGCAAGTAGTAGCGCAGTCTGTCCAGCTCTGCAAATGTGGGCTCGTCGGTGGCACAATCCTCGGGCTTATCGAAGCCGAAACCGGCGCGGCCTTTCTCCACCGAACGCACAGCTTTTTGCAACGCTTCCTTGAAGGTTCGGCCAAAGGACATCACTTCTCCCACCGACTTCATCTGCACGGTAAGAGTGTCCTCTACTTCACGGAACTTCTCGAAGTCCCAGCGAGGAATTTTCACCACTACATAATCGATACTGGGCTCGAAACATGCCGGTGTCTTCTTTGTGATATCGTTGATAATCTCGTCGAGCGTGTATCCAATAGCCAGCTTTGCAGCCATCTTTGCTATAGGAAATCCCGTTGCCTTGGAAGCCAGCGCCGACGATCGCGACACACGCGGGTTCATCTCGATCACCGTCATGCGGCCGTTTGCGGGATTCAGTGCAAACTGAATATTCGATCCGCCGGTCTCTACACCAATGGCACGGATAATCTTCAGCGATGCATCACGCATGCGCTGGTACTCGCGGTCGGTAAGTGTTTGTGCGGGAGCTACCGTGATTGAGTCTCCGGTGTGTACACCCATGGGGTCGAAATTCTCGATGGAACAAACAATCACCACATTGTCGTTCACATCACGCATCACTTCCAGCTCGTACTCTTTCCACCCAAGCACCGATTCCTCTACCAACACACGATGAATGGGAGAAGCAACCAATCCTGCCTTCAGCATTTCGGCATAGTCTTCCATGTTGTAAGCAATACCGCCGCCGGTTCCACCCAGGGTGAATGAGGGACGAATAATTGCAGGAAAACCAATACTATCCACAATCTTCAAACCTTCCTCATAGTCGGTAACGAACTCACCGCGCGGCATCTCTAAGCCGCAGCGATGTATTGCGTCCAAGAATAGCTCACGGTCTTCCGCCATCTTGATGGACTCGATCTTCGAACCTATAAGCTCTACATTATACTTGTCCAGTATTCCCCGCTCGTGCAGCTCCACCGCCACGTTCAGCGCTGTTTGCCCGCCCATGGTGGGAAGAATAGCCGAGGGACGTTCCTTGGCGATGATCTCCTCCACATACTCGGCGGTGATCGGCTCGATGTATGTGGCATCGGCAATAACCGGATCGGTCATGATTGTTGCAGGATTGGAATTCACAAGGATCACACGATAACCCTCGCTCTTCAGAACCTTGCACGCTTGGGTGCCGCTGTAGTCGAACTCACAGGCCTGACCAATTACAATGGGGCCCGATCCAATCACGAGTACGGAGTTGATGTCTGTTCTTTTTGGCATAACTGAATACCTGAATCAAAAGCTGTTAGAGTAAATTTCGTTTTGCAACAATGCTGAGTGCAGCCGGCCGCCACGCTACAGAGCAATTGATGTTATGATTGATGCTATGATTGATGTTATGATCTGCCGGCAACTAAACTCATACACGCCATTCGTATAAACACACCATTGGTTACCTGTGTGCGCATATGGCAGCGTGAGTGGTCTGTTACGTTCTCGTCCAATTCCCAACCATAATTAGCCGGACCCGGATGCAACACATGCAGGTGCGAATGACGATGCATGTGATCCATGGTAAGGCCGTAGTATTTTCTGTATTCACCGCCACGAGGTAACAACCCCCCGTTCATGCGCTCGTTTTGCAAGCGCAGCATCATCACGGCATCAACCGTGGCAAGCAAATTGTCTAAACCCGTGTGTATAGTCACCGGAAAGGAGCTCATATCTCGGGGCATAAGCGTTGGCGGCGCAAGAACATGCACCTGAATCCCTAGCGCGTTCAACAGATGTACGTTCGATCGAAACACTCTGCTGTGTAATAGATCACCCACTATACCCACCACACGAAGAGAATTCTGCGGCACGACGTCTTGCAACGTAAGCACATCCAGCAACGCTTGCGTGGGATGCTCGTGCATACCATCTCCGGCATTGATGATTCCCGCCTTTACAATACTCGCAGCGTACTCCGCCGCGCCACTGGCACGATGGCGCATTACCACAATGCTCGGCCCCATGGCATCGAGCGTAGCCAGTGTATCTTTCAAAGATTCACCTTTGCTGATGCTACTGCTTTGAGAATGGAAATTCACGACGTCTGCTCCAAGCCTCTTTGCAGCTATCTCGAAGGACGATCGGGTACGTGTGCTGGGCTCGAAGAAAGCGTTCACTACCACTACACCGGCAAGGTCGCTGCTTGTGGTAGCAGTCGAAAAAAAAGCGCGATACCCACGCGCTTTGTCGAGAATTGTATGAATGTCGTCCGCTTGCAGCTGACGTACAGATAGAAGGTGTGGGTGCCGGAAATTCACAACTGTTCGGTATCTAATGCTGAAGAACTGTTGAGGATGAAACGTAAGAAAGGTACGAGCAAAAAAAAAGCCGTCCCACAAATGTGAGACGGCTCAGAAATTATTTCTTCTTAGCCTTTACAGCTTTCTTCGGAGCTGCTTTCTTCGGTGCAGCTGCCTTCTTTGGCGCTGCAGACTTTGCCTTGCCCGACTTTACTGCATCGGAAAGACCCTTACCTGCTTTGAACTTTGCAACCTTGCGAGCTGCAATCTTGATGGTCTCACCGGTACGCGGGTTTTTACCCTTGCGGGCACCACGCTGAGAAACGCTAAACGTTCCAAATCCGATAAGAGAAACTGTGTTGCCCTTCGCGAGCGAAGAAGCGATTGATTCGATTGTCGCGTTGAGTGCCTTCTCTGCTTGCGATTTTGAGAGCGCTGCACCCGCTGCTATCGATTCTACGAGATCACCTTTGTTCATGACTGAACCCCATAAAGTGTAACCAACAACTAGTTAATTGTAGTGCAAAGTTATGCGCGGTGCGTACCGCCTGCAAGACATTTTTTCCACAGAAGGTAGATTTTATGCGGCCTGCAGGCATTGGGCCCGTAAGAAAAGCCCGGGGAAACAACGGGAAAAACGTTTGGTGATTGAGATATTCTACGTATCTCCCCCACCCTCGTTTTCTGCCGGCTCCCTACCATGCTGAAGAGCAACGAACTACTTCGAAAGCCCTGAACACCGCATGAATACACGCTTTGCGGCACACGTTGCGCAAAACGCTAGCCGCGTTTTACATCCAGTATTTTGTACTGAATTACACCCACCGGCGCTTTGGTTTCCACGATATCGTCTTTGGTTTTGCCAAGCAAGGCCTTGCCCAGCGGCGACGAAACCGAGAGTTTGTTGTGTTGAAAGTCTGCTTCTTCCTCGCTTACAAGGGAAAAAGTTACCTCTTTATTCACCTTCATATTCAGCAAACGCACCACCGAAAGTATATACACCGAGCCGTCGTCGGGAAGGTCTTTGGGATCGATGATCTTCACATTACCCAAGGTTTTCTCCATGCCGGCCAGCTTCATTTCGAACAACTCCTGCTCGTGCTTGGCTGCTTCGTAATCGGCATTCTCGGAAAGATCACCGTGCGCTCGGGCATCGGCAATTTTCTGAGCGATCTCTTTGCGTACGCGGGTTTTCATGTCGCGTATTTCATCTTCCAATTCTTTAACTCGCTCACGAGTCATGTATACCGGTGCCATAGTCGTATGCTGGTTTCGTATGATAATAATGCCGCCAAAGTTTAGAAAAATGCCAAAGCAGTTCTTGCGGAACTGCTTTACTACATCCCGAATTCCTGATCAATCTGTGTGTCGCGTGGATTGTTCCCCGTGTACCCGTGTGTGAGTATCGTCGACGGCCCGCGAAGATACGTCGCAGAGTTCAGACGGCGTTTTGCTGTGGCAGCCTCTGTGCCAATCTGTGCCAATGACGAAGCATAAACCGAACGTATACACCCGCGCCGGAACGCCTAAATGCCCTTGAGCAAATGCCCCATACGAGTTTTCTTGGTCTCCATGTACCGCCTGTTCACCGCATTTGGTGCTACCTCTATAGGCACAAGCTCCACGGTCTCGAGTCCGAACCCGGATAGGCCAACTCGTTTTGTAGGGTTGTTGGTGAGAAGCCGCATCTTCCGTACGCCCAAGTCGTACAGGATCTGCGCGCCAATGCCATACTCGCGAGCATCCGGCTTGAAACCCAGGTGTACGTTGGCGTCCACGGTATCCATGCCCTGAGCTTGTAACTGATACGCACGAATCTTGTTGACCAAACCAATTCCGCGGCCTTCCTGCCGCATGTACAAAACCACGCCTCTTCCTTCCCGCTCAACAGCCTCGAGTGCGGCTTCCAACTGAGCACCACAGTCGCAATGTTTGGAGTGAAACACGTCGCCGGTCATGCACTCGCTGTGAACACGCACAAGCACCGGCTCGCCTGTGCTTACATCGCCCTTGATCATGGCCACGTGTTCCTTTTGATCCTCGGCCGCCTGATACACAGCAATACGGAACATTCCATACTCCGTATCCAGCTCGGCTTCAGCTTTGCACACCACACTACGCTCTCGTTCCAATCGGTAGGCAATTAGATCTTTGATGGTGATTATTCTCAAGCCATGCTTGCGCGCAAACTCGTGCAGCTTCGGCGCTCTTGCCATGGTGCCATCGTCGTCGACGATTTCGCAAATCACTCCTACATCACCGGTGCCGGCCAGTCTGCACAAATCCACGGCTGCTTCGGTGTGACCTGCTCTGCGAAGCACTCCGTGATCGACAGCTACGATAGGAAAGATGTGTCCGGGCTTGCCGAAATCACCGGCTACGGACTCCGGATGTGCCAACGCCTTTATGGTAGCACTGCGATCGGGCGAAGAAATACCCGTGGTGGTACCGTGAACATAATCGACGGAGACCGTGAAGTTCGTTTCGTGAAGCGCGGAATTCTTCTGCACCATGAGCTGCAATCCAAGCAAATCCGCACGTTCCTTACTTACCGGAGTGCAAATCAAACCACGCCCGTACACCGACATAAACGTAACGTGCTCCGGCGTACACAAAGACGCGGCACACATCAGGTCGCCTTCGTTCTCCCTGTCTTCGTCGTCGAGAATCACAACGAACTTGCCGGCGGCAATGTCGTTAATGGCATCGGCAATAGTATCAAAACGATCGAGTGATTCAGCTGTTTCCGGTGCTACGTTCATGTGCGAAGCTTAGTGGTAAAGAGTGTGTAGTGGTACGTTTAGTATGCGGAGTATGTAACGAGTTTCGATCTTCGAATTGATCTTCGAATTGATCTTCAATATGATTCTCGTTACGATCCGGATTTGGATTGCACAAGAGCGATGGCCGCGCGGTCGAATCGCATTTTGGTATTATCCGAAACATTCAAGAGAACGGTCTTGCCATCGGCCTCAATCTCGGCTACGCTTCCATGAATCCCCGACGAGGTAATAACCTTATCACCTTTGGCCATGCTGTCCAGCATCTTCTTGTGTTCCTTCTGTTTCTTAGCCTGCGGACGAATCATAAAGAAATAGAATACCACGATCAAGGTTCCGAACATGACCAATGTGGAGGTCATTTGTCCGGCAGGATCCTGACCTTGAGCGCCCGGAGGCGGCATAAATGCAAATAGTGCGTTCAGTGCGTTCATATCAATACGTGTATAATAAGATAAAGAGTGTTTTTGTTATCTGAGTTTGTTTCTCTTCAGTTTCACTGCTTTGCTTTGGGGTCAAGCCTTGGCATCGTCGGGATAATAGGTGGAGAGAAACTCGTTTTTCCATTGACGAAAAGTTCCTTGCTCTATTTTCTCTCTGGCCGTTGTAACAAGCCATAGATAGAAGGCCAGATTTTGCATAGTAGCCAGTTGCAGTCCCAGTATTTCGCCAACGGCAAACAGATGACGCACGTATCCCCGGGAGAACTCGTTGCTGGCATAGAGCGGAATGCCGGCATCAAGCGGCTCATGATCGTTTTTGTACGATGCGTTCTTGATATTCACTTTGCCCGTGGTGGTAAACAACGTGCCGTTGCGTGCATTGCGGGTGGGCATCACGCAATCGAACATATCTACTCCAAGCTCTATAGCATTGAGAATATTCTGCGGCGTTCCCACACCCATCAGATACCGTGCTTTGGTTTTAGGGATAACGTCCGTAGAAACAGAAACAATATCATACATTTCTGCAAGCGGCTCGCCTATTGCCAAGCCACCAATGGCATAGCCATCGAAGGGCAACGCACATAGTTCTTCCATACATCCGCGCCGCAAATCCTCGTAGATACTTCCCTGGCCTATGGCAAACAATCGCTGGGTAAAATCGTAGGGATATTCCTTGCGCTCGTGCTCTTCAAGGCAGCGCTCTTCCCAATCGATAGTGCGCAGCATGG
>JBJOLU010000109.1:0-4751 GCA_046052705.1 Bacteroidota bacterium
CCGCGCAGTATGGAAATTGTATCCTCGACCGATGGTTCTTCCACAAGTACTTTTTGAAAGCGTCGTTCCAGAGCTGCATCTTTTTCTATGTACTTCTGATACTCGTCCAGCGTGGTAGCGCCAATGCACCGTAACTCGCCGCGAGCAAGAGCGGGCTTTAGAATATTCGCGGCATCCATGCTTCCTTGTGAAGCTCCGGCACCGATCAGTGTGTGCAATTCATCGATGAAGAGAATAATCTCTCCGGCGGCATCCGATACCTCTTGTATTACGGCCTTCAAGCGTTCCTCGAACTGACCGCGGAACTGCGTGCCCGCCACAAGTGCGCCCATGTCCAGGGCAACAATAGTCTTGGATCGTAGTGTTTCCGGAACATCACCTGACACAATGCGCTGCGCAATACCTTCCACTATAGCTGTCTTGCCCACACCCGGCTCTCCGATAAGAACAGGATTGTTCTTTGTGCGTCTGGACAGCACTTGCAGCACGCGGCGGATTTCGTCTTCACGGCCAATGACGGGATCAATTTTTCCTTTGCGCACGGCTTCGTTCAGCACGCGCCCATAGCGCTGCAATGCTTGATACTTGTCTTCCGGATTCTGGTCCGTGACGCGAGTGTTTTTTCGGAAATCCTTGAGAACGCGCAGCACGGCATCTTTATTCACTCCCTGATCACGCAGCAGTTCCTGCGCCGATGATTTCTGATCGGTGAGGGAGAGCAACAAGTGCTCAACGCTCACATACTCGTCCTTGAGCGCAGATGCTTCTTTGAAGGCCTGCTCCAGTAACGAGCTCATTCCCGTAGACACATATTGTCCGCTCTGCGCGCCGCCAACTTTAGGAAGCTTTTCCAGCTCCTCGTTGATCTTCACCTTCACGTACGAAAGATTGGCGCCGATGGTCTGCACAATGCCGGGCACTATACCTTGCGCGTCCTGAACCAATGCGGCCAGCAGGTGCAGCGGTTCAATAGATTGATTGTTGTATCCCTGAGCAATATCGTGCGCTTTCTGCACGGCCTCTTGGGACTTCAACGTAAGCTTTTGAATGTTCATATGTGAGCCCTCTTTGTAAAAAAGGGAATAATGAATAGGGTAGAGCAATGCCTCTTACAAATAAGCTCCGGCGCGGCTTGGCTCCCCGTCAATGACGAAGCACAGGTGGCTTCATTGCTCTGCGCTTTAGCGCACGCGAATGCGAATGGATCTATTCAGGAATCTACCTTCGGGTAAGGTCTCGTTCACCTTTGTTTGCGACACAGCAGTTTCCAAGACAAACTTCTCGCCGGCCACATTGCGCACAAAGGACTCCGTAACAGCTGCTCGCTTAGACGACAACTCCAGATTGCTGGTTTCGTCTCCCAATGCGTCGGCACTGCCAAGCAAGCTGATGGTAGAGCCCTGCGGAAGTGCACGCAGAAGTTGGCGCAACAGATCTTTGTTATCGTCGCTTAATACACTGCTGTTGTAATCGAATCGCAACCATGCTTCGAAGGACGAAAGATCCAAAGCAATGATTTGGCGCTCCAGCGTGTTCAGATCAATTTCTTTCTCTGCTTTCCATGTTAGGGGCGGAGCGGCGTTTGCCTCGGCTGTTGCTACAAACAAGCCCGTTGCCGCGTTCAAGCGGTGGTCAAAACTCACGGTACGTGATTCCGAGCGCATATGCGTCTGCTCGGGGAACAGATTACTCGTCACGCGAATAGCTGATGCGTTGTAGTGTTGAGCGTCCACGGTATAGAGCATGGTGCCTCGGAGGGCGGCAAATTGCTGACGCGATACATACTCTTGCAGCGGTGCATCTTTAACGATAATGTCCACGCGCCGGTTCTCTTCACGGCCCTGAGCATACTCTGTGTTCGACGGTATGCGCGGTGTAAGGAAAGTGCGCGCACTGATGCGTTCGCGCGGTATACCAAGCGATACCAGTGCTGCCATTACATTCTCGGTGCGTTCCTTTGCCAGATTCAAACCACCTGTTTCATCGGCCCCGGAGGTGGCGCCTTCCAACACAATACTTGCGCGCGAATTCTCTCGCATAATGCGAGCGATCTCGGGTAGAATATTTCTATGATGTTCAAGAGCGTTGTTGGTTTGAACGGCGTTGCTCGCCAAGGTGATATATCTTCCGGGAATACTTGCCGAGTTGACATCAAAGAACACGGCATTTACCAATGGCAACGAGGCCCGTAGTTCGTTACCGGTTTGCACGCGCGCATTCATCGAATCGATGCGAACGGTAAGTACCGGCAAGGGCGTTGGTTCTTGCATTTTCTTTACGATCACCGGCGGTGGCGGTGGGGGTGGAGTAGGAACGGCTGCAGGAATGTCCGGCGGGGCCGACATAAATGCAAAGCGATACCCGATATCCGCACGTATTCCGGCGGCCTTCCACGAACCCGAATTCACGATGTCGTTCAGCGTGTATTCAAATCGAATACCCTGAGAGAATGCATTACCATTGCCCGCTTGAAGCAAATTCTCTGCGCCCAGCGAGAGTGCAATCAGCGGCGAAGTCACGGTATTCATGGCGCGCTCTCCGCCCGAAATAGAAATACTCTGCTGCTTGTTACTTGTATACACGGCATTGTCGGGGGATACAATCGTTTGCGTGATCTCGTATCGTGCATTCAGGGGGAATGCAAACACGGCCCCGGCCAGTGCGCGGATGGTGGACGACTGCCCGCGGTGCACATTCAACGCTAGTTCAGGGACTATATCAAGGGCAGATAGGCGTGCATTGATCGTGTTCTCGAATACCACGTTTGCCGGATTCTGAGAGCTGACATCCAAGGCAGGGAGCGAGGTTCGGCCTGCCGTCAAGCCCGTGCTGCGATTGCTGAAGCGAATGCCGGCACTTGCCGTTAGAGTTTGCGTGAGCATGCGTTCGATGCTCAGCGAGAACTGCGGAGCAAGTGAAGTACCGGTGGTGTAAGTGCCGCAATCGGCTATACCTTCGAAGGACGAAATCGATGCCGTGTGCTGAAGAAAACCTAGCCCTCCACGCACATGCACGGCGAAGGACTCGTCGGCTCGTGTGGCTTGAGATGTGAGTGTAGATGTACCCGCCAGCATGGCGAGCAGTACAAGGAAGCTTTTCATGGAATAACGTTTCTCCGGCTGTCGTATGTTGCAAATATCGCTGACGCTGCGTGATTCTACCCTGTGAATGTTGGGTTAAGCGCAATCATTGCATGCTTTGCGTATCGCAGCAGCGGTTCATTACCGATGGTACAGACCTGACGTTACAAACAGCTACCTAACCCGAGTACGATTCTATGTTGCTCTCCATTACCGATTCTGATTCCTTTGCCTCGTATTTGGTGGATGCGTCGAACTCCGGCGGAACTGCCTCGAGGGTGTTTCTTCCCGAAAGTCTCGAGCACGTACAAGAGGCTATGAGACTATGTTACCAAGAGAAGTGTCCGGTACATATTTCCGGCAATGGTACCGGGTTAGTTGGTGGTAGAGTGCCCAATGGCGGAGCGGTGATTTCGTTGGAGCGTCTTCGCTCCTGCACAGTAGACGCCGCATCGCTTCAGGGAACAGTGCAGTCGGGCCTGAGCATGCGCGAATGGCAAGCTGAGGTATCCGCGCATGGAGTGCTGTATCCACCCGATCCTACCGAATGGAGTGCCGCCATGGGTGGTACCTTCGCAACCAATGCATCGGGCGCACGAACATTCGGCTATGGCCCTACACGCAGATACATTGAGGGGCTTCGCGTGGTGCTTGCGAGCGGGGAATTGCTTGATCTAAAACGAGGGCAGAGTGTTGCTCGTGATGGTGTGTTGAAGTTGCGCAGTGAGAGCGGGCAAGAGTATTCAGTGCCGGTGCCTCAGTATACCATGCCTGCAACACGCAAGCATGCTGCCGGCTACTATTCATCACCTTCGTTGGATGCTGTGGATGTTTTTGTGGGCAGCGAGGGAACCTTGGGTGTGATCGTTGAAGCTGATGTGCGACTGGTTCCTGCGCCGGAGAATGTCTTGGGAATGATTGTGTTCTTTACCGATTCAGAGAGTTTACTGACTGCGGTAGAGCAAGTGCGGGGCTATGCATCGGGCGGTCAAACTGATGCACCATCCGAGCATCTAAGGCCTCGTCTTGTAGAGTATTTCGATGAGCGTGCTTTGCGAATGATACGGCCCTCGTACCCGCAGATTCCCGCGCAAGCAACGGGCGCGCTGTGGATGGAGGCAGAGTTCTGCTCCCGTGACGAAGATGCGGTGCTGGAATCGTGGACAAACTTTCTTAGTGCATCGGGAGCACTGCACGAGGAAACATGGTTTGCCCTGGATGACAGACGCCATGCGGAGCTACGGGCATTCAGGCATGCACTTCCCAGCGCGGTGTACGAGCGCGTGAGCAATTCGGGAACCACCAAAATCGGTACCGATATAGCAGTGCCGCCAAGTGCATTCCGCTCGTTCTATAATTTCTATGTAGACAAGTTCCGGGAGAACAATGTGGAGTATGTGTTGTTCGGCCATATAGGCGATTGCCACGTACATGCAAACATCTTTGCTCACGATACAGCTTCTCACGAACGCATGCTTCGTATCTACGACGAATGTATTGCCGAAGGTTTGCGCTTGGGCGGAACGGTATCGGCAGAGCACGGAATAGGAAAGCTGAAGAAAAGATATCTGAAAGCAATGCTAGGGCCCGAGGGAATAGAGCAGATGAGGGCGGTTAAAGCTGTACTGGACCCACAGGGAATCTTAAGCCCCGGCAATATGTTCGATTAGA
>JBJOLU010000110.1:0-6361 GCA_046052705.1 Bacteroidota bacterium
CTCATCAAGCCTTTGATTTTCCGGAAGAGTTGTTTCATTCTCTTAGCACAGAAACTGCGCTGGAGATTTCCCGCACCTATGGCGCGCGCCATCTGATGGTGCTTCCGCGCCGTGAGCAGGAGTTTTTTGCATGGGTAAAGGAACACGATACCGATGTATGGGCCGACTTATGGTCCGGCACCGAGGAAGCGCCGTATGTAGTGTCTCTTGCCTTTCTGCCGGCCTTGCTGGATCCCTCACGCGGCTTTCCCATCTGCGATCTGGAGAGTGTAGAGAACTACTTCTTTGTGCCGGCCTTAGTGCAGGGCGAGAACGCTCAAGATTTTGTGGAAGCAGTGAGAGAGAGATTTCTTGCCAAGGACAAATTGACCGTGGAGCAAGTATTGGCGCTGGAGTGTAGTTTGTCTCCGGTTGATATTTGGCATTTCGCTTGGCATCACGGCATTGCCTTATCCAGAGCAAAGCAGGCCGTACAGCAACTGGTGGAAGAGAAGATTCTTCTGCACCTTCGAACATCGGCAGAGCTGGCAGATTACATTGAGTAAGGCGTGCAAGTGGCGGAGGCTTGTCGCGCAAGTTTGGCCATAGCTTTAAGCATGCCTGCGGCGCAGCTTCGCAGCAATACTTCCCAATGCACCAACACGCAAACTGCCGTAGTGCACGCGCAGTGTAAGCAGTATTCCCACTGCTCCTATCACTACATTGGCAAGCCACATCGCCAGCGGTGATGCGATCTGGCGGTCGGCAAGTTTTTCCCCTCCAATAAGGAATGCCCAGTACACAACATAGAAGGCAAGAGAGATTGCCGCACTGACGCCAAAGTTTCCGCCGCGTGTCATGATACCCAAAGGGCAGCCAACAAATACAAACACCAGGCAGGCAAAGGGCAATGCGTACTTTTTGTACACCTCCACTAAATACTGCCGTTCCTCTTTGTCGCCATCGGCCATTTGCTGCACCAACGCTTCGGTGTGGCTTTGCAGAACATTCACTCTGTCAAGAGCATCGTTTTCGGCCGGCGCACCTATGGTGTAGCCCGCATCGGTGGAAGAGTGGTCGTACAAGTATTGCACATGCGCCGCAAGCATGGTATCAAGTGCGCTGCCGGCCACCTGCTGCCGGCGCCGCGCTTCATTGACAATATTCATCATATCGGAGATGTGCATTTCCCGGTCTCCGCGTGCGAACACGCCCTCGCCGGATTGCTGCAAAGTGAAGCCTGCTGCAGGTATGATAATTCTGTGCGCGGAAAATCGAATGTGACGAAACTCCGCCGGCTGATCGGCAAAGAGCTGATGTATCTCGCCATGCTGCAGGAACACCACGACATTACGGTCGTCTTTAGAGAAGCGAATGCTACCGGTGTCGGCGCTTACCACGTTCGTTCGGTTTGGAGTAGTGCGGTCGTAGATCGTAACACCAAGCAGTAAACCGCGAGCAGAATCCAAAGACCTTGACAGTATGGTGTAGCCCTCCAACTGCATACTGAATTGACCGGCTTCAATATCAAATGTGGGCTTCTTCTTTTTGATGTCCCACAGCATAATCTTGGCTTTGTGATTGGTGTCCGGCAGAATGGCATCATTGAACCAAAACATACCGGCTGTAGCCACCATGCCGGCAGCAATCACGGGCATCATCAGGCGCAGAAGCCCGGCACCACTGGCTTTGAGCACGGTGATCTCGTGCGAAGCAGAGAGCGATCCGAACACCATAAGCGTAGAAAACAATACGCCCATCGGCACAGCAAGAACTACCATCCACGATAAGTTCAACGCTACGAGTTTCATGATTACCCATGTGCCTAAGCCCTTGCCTATGAGCTCGTCGATGTACTTGAGTATGAACTGCATGAGAAACAAGAACATCACCACCGAGGTGCCGAAGAGGAAAGGAGCAATGTGTGCCCGAAGTATGTATCGCGGAATTATGAGCATAAATCAAAGGGCATCAGTCAAAGGGCATCAATCAGGGAATAACAATCCGAGCACAGATCAGGGAATAATAATCCGAGTACAGATCAGGGATCACACGTGTGGCAATCCTGATCCGAAGAGGAAACTCACACAATGGAGCTTATGGGTACTGTTATTACTCTTTGCTGTCCAGCGTGCGCTGTAATTCAACAATACGCTGCTCGAACTCTTCCCTACGCTCCGGCTTTGAGCGCGCCAATTGGCGGTATGCTTTTATGGCCTGATCGGTTAATCCTTGCTGCGCATAAATCTTTGCCATGGTCTCCGTCACCAATGTGGGCTCTACGCCTTCGCTCACGCCTCGGGGAGTTACACCATCGGGCTCTTCGGTAATGGGCGTACGCACTTTTTCAAGACGAAGTGCCAGTTCCTCCAGTTGCGTTTTGGGAGCATCGCTGGAACGCGAGGAACGATCGGCCTTCGAGGACTTCTTGGATGCTTTTGCCGGTGCGGACGGCGCCAGTGTCGGAGACACATTCATCTCCGATCCGCGAATCACCGGGAATGGAGGCAGTTCGGGAAGATGCGATGTAGATCGGCGCGCCTTCGGCGAAGACTGCACGCGCAACGGCGTAAACTCCAGGCCTGGAATTAGACGCATGGCGGAACTGCGAAACGCGCGCCGTGAGCCGGCTGCAGGCGAACTTATCAAGCGTAATCCCTGGAGCTCCATGCGCTCCATGAGATCCCGCATGATCACCTTGTCCACCACTACATTTCCACCTACCACGTTGATCTTTTGCAATACTTCTTCCGTGCTAATGCCGGCAGCAGTGACATGACGGCTGTCGCCCGAATGGTCGGTGATTTCATCATCAGCCGGTACATCATTTTGCTCTAGCGCTACATCTTCACCCACTGAATCTTCACCCACTGAATCTTCTCCGACTGCAGCTGCATCCTCCGGATGTTCTTCTTTTAGAACTTCTTCCTCCACCGCTTCTTCTGCGGCAGCACGAACTTCCGTCCAGGCGTCGTTGTCGTCGTCTATGTTCGAGAGTGCATCGTCGGTACGAACATCTGCCGCGCTCTGCACGGCCGGATAGTGCTCGGGCAATGACTCCGTCTCCGTCTCCGTCTCTGACTCCGGCACATCCACATGATGTTCATCCACAATCTCGGCGGCCTTGTTCCATTGGTCGTTGTCGTCGTCTACATTAGACAACGCCTCGTCCAGCAGAACGCCGCGTTCGTTTGCTTCAGGATAATGAGCATGAAGATTGGGCTCGTCTATTCGAACATCCGCAGCGGGAGCTTCGCTTTGGGTTGGTGAGGATTCCGGTTGAGATTCTTCCGAAGATTCTTCCGGAGGTTCTTGCGGAGATTCTTCCGCAGATACTTGCAAAACCTCCTGCTCCGATTCCTCTATTCGTACGGGCTGCGCCGCATGTGACTCTGTGGCGGTTCCGCCAAATGTTTGGCGGCGCAATTCCTGCTCGAGTATCACCAAGGCACGGTGCGTTGGGAATTGCTTCAAGCCGCGTTGCACCCATTCATACGCAGACTCTACGTCTCTCATTTGCATATACGCGCGGGCCATCACGGCATAGGCAGTGGCGTATTCAGGATACACTTCAATTCCCTTCTCCAGCAAATGCACCGCGCCCGAAGCATCGCCGGTACCCAGCAACTTCTGCGCGTCTATTGCAAACAGTGGAGAGATATCCATACTTGAAGTTCAAGAGAATATGGGGCAATGAATCGCCCGGCGTTTCATTTTTTTTATTGACACAAGATCTGTGACAGCCACAGCTTCCGATTCCGATCTATTTCCATTCCGTTTCCGTTCCGTTTCCGCCAAACCTTCCGGCACATCAACGCGCCGGCCAGCTATTACTTACGGCGACCAAGCAGTCGCAACAGGAACAAGAACAGGTTGATAAAATCCAGATACAACGTGAGTGCCGCGAGCACAGAGATGTTCGCAGCTATTGCGCCTTCGCCGCGTTCCACGGTATACATTTCTTTGATCTTCTGATTGTCGTACGCTGTAAGGCCCACGAACACCACCACCCCCACGAGCGAGATTGCAAAGTTCAGCGCCGAACTTCCAAGAAAGATATTCACAATGGAAGCGCCTACAAGGCCAAACAAACCCATGGTGAAAAAGCTTCCCATACTGCTAAGATCTTTTTTGGTAACTAATCCATAAACACTTGTGGCGCCGAACATCACGGCGCACGAGAGAAATACATTCATCACCGACTCGCCGGTGTACATGGCCACTATGGGCGCAAGTGTGAGTCCATTCAGCGCTGCATACGCGGTAAACAAAAGCTTCGCCGTGATGGGGCTAAGTCTGTCGATAGCGGCAGAGAGCCACATTACTATGCCCAGCTCGGCTAATACCAAAAACATCAGCGATCCCGCAACCATCGAGAATAGTGCATCATTGCTGAGCACAAGAAAGGACATGGCTCCTGTTACCAGCATACCGCCCATCATCCATGCATACACACGTTGCATAAAGTTGGTGGAATCCTGTTGAAGCGATGTCTTTTGCCCTGCAAGAATTGCGTCTATATCGGTACTCATACTAAACCTCTTTGAAGAATTGAATGTAGTGTTTTGTGATTATATACTCTGCTCTGCTCGCGGCTGCTATGCTATGAATCAGCTTTGAGCTTCTATCGTTCGCGCTCCACTACGTACGCTGCAAACGTACGCAACGCATCCTTATACACCGAGGGCGCACAGGCATCGAGCAAGGAAAGAGCTTGATTGGAAAGATCCACGGCCTTGGCTTGTGCTTCGGATATTCCATTGTGCAACGAAACAAAGTCCTGAACCGTACGCACATCCTTGTCGGTAGCGCCTTTGCGTTTCACCAGAGCCGTGATACGCTTTGCCTGCTGCTTCTCTGCTGTTCGCAGTGCAAGAAGCAAGGGCAGGGTAATCTTCCCTTCCCTAATATCATTTCCCACCGGCTTACCTAAGATGGCGGTCTTGCCTGTGTAGTCCAGCACATCATCGCGTATCTGAAAAGCGAGCCCAAGCAATTCGCCGAATTGACGCAAACGTGCATGAACCTGCGTATCTGCACTGGCAGACATAGCACCAATCTCGCAACAGGCAGATACCAACGATGCAGTCTTGTCGCTGATGATGGAGAAATACGTTGCTTCGTCTAAGGTTTTTTGTCTGGACTTTTGAATCTGCAGCAATTCACCTTCGCTCATGCGCTGCACTGTTCTGCTGGTAACGCCCAAGAATCCGCCTTCACCGTGTTCCACTGCCACGAGTAGTCCGCGCGAGAGCAGAAAATCACCAACGAGCACCGCAACTTTATTTTTCCATACGGCATTGATACTGGCAAGGCCGCGACGTTCAGCTGCGTTGTCTACCACATCATCGTGCACCAAGGTGGCGGTGTGCAGAAGTTCCATCATGGCCGCGCCCACGTAGGTACGATTGGTGATTTCCCCCGTAAGGCCCGCACACAGAAACACCAGCATTGGCCGCACCTGTTTGCCACGAGTGCGATGCATGTAACGCACTACTAAATCCAACAGTGCTACATCGGTTTTCATTTGCCGGCGGAAGAAATCTTTGTTGAATACTTCCAGATGCTCGCGCACCGGCTCGGCTACCAATTGGGGAATATTCTTCAGAGCTGTACTCATGCTTTCGCCGCTTTCCTTTCTTTCTTTCTGGCTACGCGCGCCACGATAATACTGATCTCGTAGAGCACAAACAGCGGAGCCGCAAAGGTGAGTTGATTTACAGGATCGGGGCTGGGAGTGAGAACTGCCGCCACAATCAAGATCACCACGAACGCATGACGGCGGTATTTACGCATTAAAGCTGCAGATACAATTCCAAACCGGGCTAACACATAGGTCAACATGGGAAGTTCAAAGATCAACCCTGCGCCCAGAAGTGTGGTTGTTACAAATCCGAAGTACTCGTTTACATCGTAGTTGTTTTCGATATTCTTCGATCCGAACGACACCGAGAACTGCATCATACCCGGCAGCATCACGTAGTAGGCAAATGCCACACCGGCCAAAAAACAAAAGCTGGTGTAGAAGGTTATGCGGCGCGCCCAGTTACGCTCATTCTCATACAATCCCGGTGCTATGAACTTCCACAGGTTCCACAGTATCCACGGCGATGCAATGATGATACCGGTGGCAAACACTACCTTGAAATACAGAAACGCTTGACCGAAGGGCCGGAGATTTTGCAGCTTCATCCCCACGTTCGTTGCCGGTGCAAGCAGTATGGCATCCATGATTTGATTGATGAACACACCACTAATGATGCATCCCACAATCAACCCCGCCAAAGCCCACATAATGCGCACCCTCAGATCATCAAGATGATCGAAGAAACTCATTTCGCGGTTTTCGCCCTGCTCTGCCATGATAGGATTACTGTTCAGT
>JBJOLU010000111.1:0-8539 GCA_046052705.1 Bacteroidota bacterium
CGCCGCTCGCCCCATACGCCGACGATGTCGCCCAGTTTGAAACAAGTGTTCAAGAATAGATTTACTGCAATGGATGTTCCCGTTCTTTCGGGGCTACCATTCGGTCACATTAAGAGCAAGCTCACATTACCCATTGGCGTTCGTGCCAAGGTGGACTGCTCTGCAAAAACATTCAGTTTGCTCGAGGCAAGTGTTGCGTAAAGCAGTGGCAGACTGAATTCACAACGAATAGTAATGACGGTTCATACTTACAAGGGGTTTCTCGTGAGATCATTTTACTCAAATCGCTCACTTCGGTTGTACTTCGCGGCACTTGTGTTCACGCTCATTCACATGGTTCCTCATGTGCAAGCGCAGTATTTCACTGTGTACGGAATAGACGACACAAACTTTCCGCGCATGCGTGCACGCTTTGTTGCCCTGGACGCAGCCGGTAAAGAGATGCGCAATTTTTCTAACAACGAATTCGACATCCGTGAGAACGGCGTGTCGATGCAGGGTACACTTACTATCGACTGCAAGGACACCGCAGTGGAACCCGCTGCTAACGTGGTACTAATCTTGGATCGCAGCGGTTCGATGGAAACCATCGTGGATACCGCCACCAAGGCCACCCGAATGGACTGGGTTATTTCCGGTGCAAACACCTTTGTGAACACCTTCAAGTTTAATCCGCCGTCGGAAGTTGCCGTGATCTCGTTCGGAACTCTTCCCACCTTCGAAAGCCCTTTCCGTACCACAGCACCCCCGCTGGTCGATGTGATTTCAAAACTCCGTCCGCAGGGTGGTACGAACTACAATCCGCCTATGCTCGACACATCGTTCGGTGCTATAAAATTGCTTGCCGGAGAGCGGCCCGGTGTTCGCCGCATTGTGATTTTCCTTACGGATGGTCAACCGGATAAAGAGCCGCTTACCGATTCCATTACGAAACTCTGTAACCAGCAGAGTATACAGTTCTATGCCATCACCATTGGCACGAAGATGAACAAAGAGCTTCAGACTATTGCTCAACGCACCGGTGGCAAAGCCTTCGAAGCAAATACCAAGGAAGACCTTATCGCCATCTATCGCTTGATAGCGTTGGAGACAGAAATCAAACAGAACTGTTTCTTGGAATGGACAGCTCCCTACTCATGTAATCAATCAGGCCGTATTCGTGACTTGTCGGTAACATTCAAACGAACCAGTCCTCCTATTACATCCGAGCCTCAGTACGTTGCTCCGATTCGCTCGGTAGCGAACATCTCGGTGTCTTCGTCATCGTTGTTCTTCGGTGATCCGGCTCCGGGTGGATCTTCCACACAGACAGTAACGATCAAAGCCGAGAATGCTCCTCTGATCGTAACGGCGCTTACGCCTACGCCTTCCGGCTTCTTCACGGTGCTCAGTTACGGAGGCGGAAAGAGCTTGCCGGATACCATCAAGATCGGTCAAACGCGAGATGTTGTCGTTCAATTCACTCAGGGTGGTCAAAAGGCGTACCGTCAGGCATCACTCATTGTGAGCGGCTCGCCGTGTCCTCCTACTGTGAGTTTGTTCGGTGGATTGTCTACCGTTCAAGTGGTATCTCCTAATGGTGGCGAATTGTTTTCCACTTGCGACACCGTGAACATTCGCTGGGCCGGAGTGGATCCTAAACAAAGCGTCAACATTTTTTACGCATTGGATGGCGATGCACCCAACCCCACATGGCAATTGCTCAAACAAAATGCTTCGGGACTATCGTACAAATGGTATCCCGCTATTCGCGGTAAGAAACTGCGTATTCGCATGACAGCACAGCCCGCCCCCAGCTATTTGTGGACTCGCTCCTTAGGCGGTACGCAGCTCGACTCGTGCCGATCCATTGCGCTCGATGCCAATCAGAACTTCGTCAACATTGCCGGCATCTTCGCCGACACGCTGAAAGTAAACAATTCCGCCAAGCCCTTCCCTTCCTATGGAGGTCGCGATGCGTTTGTGGGACGTTTCGACACGGACGGAAATCTTATATGGATTCAAACAGCCGGTGGTTCCGGAGATGAAGGATGCGCTGCCGTAGCCACTGATAATGCGGGCGGTATTTATGTTACCGGATACTTTACCAGTAAAGCGGTTCAGTTTGGTTCAACCCAATTGCTTATGCCACCGTTGGATCAAATCAATTTCTTTGTTGCCCGCTATGATGCAACCGGTAACGCGACATGGGTGCGCACCGGCGGGGGAACCACAACCAGCAACGGGTATGCCTATGCAGACTCCATTGCATATGAAGGCGATTCTATCTATGTGTATGGTCGATTCAAAAACAAACTGCGCGTAAATGGCTATGCTGCGAGCCCCGGTTATCTGGAGCTGTATCGCGCAGCCGGTACTACGGTGGCGCCGTATAAATTCACTGCTTCGTTCGACAAGACAGGAAACATTTGTTCACTGGTAGAGGGTTACAGAACCCACAAGTACACAGACTCTACGGAATCTGATAAGAACGGCAACCTCTATGACGCAGGATATTTCAAAGGCACGCAGAATAACGGTGGTGCGTCGGTAAATCTTACCAGTCGCGGAGACTACGACTGCTTCATCAGAAAGTTCGGCGGTCAGCCGGGAAGCTCGGATTCCAGCGACGGCGTGTTTGCAGTGTCTTCGCCGCAATTGTCGTTTAAGTCTAGCGTGTTGAACTGCCCCACCACCTCTGTTGGTCAGACAGCATCGGCAACCTTCTCCGCAGAACTTTGCAACAGCGGTGATATCCCCTTGCTCATACAGAACAATGGATCGATCATCACCGGACCACACAAAGAAGATTTTAAACTCACCACGAACTACGATGGTAAGGTACTGTATCCCGGAGACTGTGTTCCTATAGAGATCACATTCCAACCTCAAACAATTGATGGCGCTCGAACAGCAACATTGCAGATAGCCGCTACCTGCGGGCCGGCTGCCGTTGTGGAGCTGCAAGCTACAGCGTTGCCTCCCTGCCGCTTCGAGCCGAACTCGCCCTATATCGGTTGCCAGAGTGTGAACCTTACGAAGAAGGTTACCGACCCATGTATTATTCGAAACATGGCTGCCAATGACTACGGTGGAACAATCTCTCTCATTGGTGTTAATCCCGATGAGTTTAAGGTGTTCCTGCCCAAAACCGGTGATACTATTTCCTTTGGCAAAGCGCCCGTACCCTTTACTCTGCAAAAGAATGGTGCTTGTTTAGCTGCCGAGATTTTGTTTACGCCGAAGGGATCGGGAACACGTACCGCCGTTCTCAAGTTCGACATTCCTTTTGAGTGCGGATCGGTAGCGCAAATCAACTTAGTAGGCTGCGGTATTGCTCCGCAAGTAAAGGTAGATCCTGTGGACTTTAAGCTGCGTCGTGTTCGCACAACAAACAGACTTACGGCCACCATTTCAAATCCCGACTCATTGGATGCGTTGGTTACCAAAGTTTCGCTTGCTACCGCCGATGCAAACTTTAGCATAGATCCGGCCTCGATTCCCACGCTGCCCTACAATCTTCAAAAGGGTGCAAGCTTCACCGTGAATGTAGATTATGTGCCGCAATCTGTGGGTGTGCACAGTAATACCATCAACGTGGATGTATCGGGTAATACGACACCGTTACAAGGCAGTGTGCGCGGCGAGGGATTCATCCCCACGATGATCTCGTATGATCTGAACTTCGCGGCAAGTCCGGTGAATGTTCCGCCTCCTACACAATCGTTAGTGATTCGAAACACAAGCACGAATGCGCCGTTGCAGATTAAGTCTGTGAGTGCACCGGATAATCCTCGCTTCACCTACGATCGCACACCGGCGGCCGATACGGTACTTGCCCCCGGAGACTCAATGCAGATCACGGTAACACTTACGCCGGCTGCCGGCGCAAATGTTGGCCGCGTGACCATTAGCACCGATGCGGCCGAGGGACCATCTACCTCTCCTAAAGTTGATACGCTGATCACCCTTCGCGGTGAAGGCTTGCAGGTTGATGTGGATCCGCAACCTTCCGCTTTCGGTGATGTGTTGTCCTGCGATTCATCACAAACGCGAACCATATCCATCACAAATAATGGCGTAAGTGCCATTGGCGTCACCGTTGCTACCTCCGGCGATGTGGCTGCCTTTGATGTGCAGCCGGCACCGGGCACGGTGAACTTGACCAGTGGCCAAAAAGCTACCTTCACGGTACGCTTCCGCGGCACACCGGGAAGCCATGCCATGGACCTGGACTTCACTCTGCCCACCGGCACCGTAAAGCGTAGCTTCAGTGCCAACGGTATCACAACAACAATTAATGTAACGGCCAATGCCACACCCTTCCAGGTGAATGCAAAGAGCAATTATCCCATTACGATTTCAACCGCACCGCTGAACGGCGTGAAGGTGAACCGCATTGAGTTTGATGTACAACTGGATATCAATTCCGTGTTGTTCGATGCTGATCGTTTTGCGTCGCTGTATGCATCTCCGGTGAACGGTTGGACCTGGACGTATACGCAGAGCGGCACACTGAGCCCCATCGTTCATATTATTGGAACGAATTCAGCAGGCTTCGCGGGTGGTACGGAGACCTTCAACCTTCCGTTGTGGTTGCTTCAAGTGTATGTGGAAAGCGTTCCCATCACCATAACCTGGGCCAGCTCGCAAGAGTATCCCTGCTTGGTTCCGGCCATCACGAACGGGTCCATTTTGGCTAAGATTGCCTGCTTTGCGGCCGGTTCACGTATAGAACTCGGATCGTCATCGTTTGCAATGATCATGTCGCCAAATCCCGTGACTAACGGTACGGTGCACCTTGATTACGGCGTAGGAATAAGCGATGTTCCCTGCTCTATAGATTTGTATACGTCGCTTGGGGAGCATGTGATGAACATCAAGCGTGGTACACTGAAGAGCGGCATGTATTCGGAAGATGTGGATGTATCCGCGATACCCAGTGGCGTATATCTTGTGCGCATGAGTGCGGGACCGTACACGGATTCACGGATGATCAATATTTCTCGCTAAATAGTCGATATATTGTAGGTAACGAAAGGACCTTTCGGTCCTTTCGTTGTTTTTACGCTATACCATGCCGGTAGTCCGCGGGGACTACAACCGGTAACAACTTCTTAGGCCCCAATGAAGAATTGTCTTATTGCGATGATGATTGGCATCGTTGCGTGGTGCAATCTGAGCGCACAGCCGAACGTGAGAAACTTCTACATGTATAATGTAGACACGAGCGCGTTCCCACGTGTCACGGCTAATGTATACGTGCTGGACAATGCAAACCAGCGTTACAAGAACCTCTCCGTAACGGATTTCGATCTGTTCGAAAATGGTTCGCAACGCGACGCAACCATGACTCTGAACTGCGATACAAGCACTACACCGCTGCCCATAGCTGTGTGTTTGGCGCTCGATCAAAGTTTCAGCATGGCGAACAAAACTCCTGCCGGTGACACCTATTGGGATTGGGTAAAAGCAGGAGCGCGGGCATTTATCGATAGTATTCGAATGACGCCCCCTACCTGTGTGGCAATTACATCATTCGGCGGTACGGCATACGTTCGTGCTCCCTTCCAAACAACAAAGCCCCCGCTTTACACCGCACTCGATCAAATCCCCATTGAAGGCGGTACCAACTACGATGAAGCCTTTCTCAACTTGAGTGCACCTTCGCAATCGGCGGCAGCCGTAACAGTGCTTCGCAATGCACCGGCAATGCTTAAGCGATATATAATTATCCTTACGGACGGACAGCCGGACAAGCCACCTTCAAAGCAGCGTATCATTGATTCGTGTATAGCAAACGGCATCACCGTGTACGCCATTAATCTCTACACAACAAAAACGCCAAACATCAACGCAGACCTTCAAGAGATTGCCACCAAAACCAACGGACGTGCATTTCTTGCGCGCTCCAAAGCCGACCTCGTTTCGATTTACAAGCTCATTATACTTGAAGCGCAGCGTAACATCGATTGCCGCCTTTCATGGCTTTCTACGCCGGGATGTACGCCGCAAAGCCGTCAGCGAACACTACGCGCAGTGTTTCGCAAGGGCACGATTACTTATACGTGGAATGGCGCCTACACGGCTTCGATAAACAGTCTTGCCAATCCCATTCCTTCCGTGAGTACCCTATCGTTCTCCGATCCGGGCTCCGGGGCGAAGGTTCGTAAAACGCTGACGGTGCGTGCACCCCTAGGCAATACTATACGCATAGACCGCTTTGTGAGCGCGCTTCCGGGAGTATTCAGTGTGATCTCTACGAGCAAGCCGTTGCCCTGCACGCTTTCCGGCACACAGACTATCGATGTAATAATAGAGTTCACGCAAACAACCACCGGCACACTGCATAAATCTACATTGGATATTCAGGGCTCACCGTGCAGCCAGTCTGTTGCTCTGAATGTTATCATTCCCGTGTTGAAACTGGTAACTCCTGTTGGTGGCGAGCTGCTGAACGGATGCGACACTATCCCTATTAAGTGGAGCGGCATTGAGGAAGACGAAGCCATTACCGTAATGTATTCCAGAGACAATGGTGTTCGCTGGAATGTGCTGGACAACTTGGCCTATGGTTTATCCTACTCATGGTTTAACAATCTTGAACACGACGCCGGGACCCAAGTACCCTACGCGTATAAGGTAAAAGTGGAGCGAAGCACGCCGCGATGGTTGGCTCGCATCGGTGGGGCGAATGCCGATACAGCTTCCTGCATCAGTTATAGCAAAGGCACCACCTTACTAAGTGTGGGCGGTTCCTTTGAAGGCACGATGAACTTTGGCACTGCCATTCTCAGTTCAAGTGGCGGCAAGGATGCATTTGTAACATCAATGAATGTGAACGGAGTACCGCGATCCGCACTGCGAATCGGCGGCCCCGGCGACGACAACGTTGTTGCCCTTGCCTCGGACAGTACCACCAATACTATTATCGCCGGAGTAACAACGGGCAGTACTGTGATGGTAGGAGATTCCTCGATGAAATTTTCTACCAACAATAGATACTCCTCCTTTGTGGCGAAGCTGGACAGCAGCGGAAAAATTGTGTGGGTAGTGGGAATCGGTGATACTACCGGTTTAAACCGTGGGCAGTTCCGCGCTACAGGCGTGAGTGTAAAGCCCGACAGCACTATAATACTTCAAGGATATACCTTGGGCGTGGTGTCGTCGCTGTATACATCGGGCACCCAGGCAGCTCCCATTGAACATGATGCGCCCCAGGTATCCGAGTTTCCCGTTACCGTCGAGATCACCAAGCGTGGAGTGGTAAAACAGTTTCTCGACGGATTCTTCCAACCTGCATCCAAGAGTGCTGCTACTGCAGTGCTTGTGGCAAATGACTCCTATCAAGTAGGAACATTCAGTGGAACCACCACTGCCGGCCGATTCACGCAAAGCTCGCAAGGAAGCAGTGACGGCTTCGTACGCGCCGTATCGTTGAATGCCGGTATTGATCAATCAGCGAAGTCGTTTCGCATCCAGGCACCGCTGGTAATCTTCGAGGTGCAGCAGTTAGATCTGCCGAGTGTAGAGGTAGGAACCTCGAGAAACTTTTACGTGGGACAGCCAATGCGAAGCGCGGGAAGCGTGGCATTGGAACTCGCCGAACTTTCCAGCGTGGGCCAGGATAGCCTGGACTTTAGCGTGGTACCGCAGATTGCTCCCGGTGTGATACAACCTTTTTCCAGTCCTGAAGTTCGCGTTACGGTAACGCCTCAACCCGTGGCCAGGCGCCAGCGCTACGCTTACCTAGTGGCAAGGGCAGCATGCTCGGAGCCCGCGTTTATTCGATTGCGCACCTACGCCACGTTCCCCAGTTTGAGCATGACCAGCTTGGACTTTGGGCGGCGGCGTATTGGCTCAGTACAAACCGACACGATCTTTTTGACAAACGCCGATGCCGGAACCATTGGCTTGCAGGGACTCAAAGACTCCGCTAATGGTTCGAAGTCCTACTCGTACTCAGCACCCATTCCTTCAGACTCACTTCTCAAAGGCAAGACTACCTTGCCCATTGCGGTAAGCTTTTCTCCCAAACAAATCGAACCGGACTCGTTGGTATTGCGCATCGACAGCTCCGGCACAGTGCCGGTGCCGGTTCGCGGTGCAGCGCGTGGCTCGGGTTTTCTGCCGCGTAGCCGTTCCACCGGATATCGTTTCATGCCCGTAATCGTTGGTCAATCTTCCATGGAGCCGGCTTTTGTTCGTATTGACAACGCGGACAGCATTGCTCCTTTGCGAGTTTATGCCCATGCATGGGCCGGCGGCCTTAGCGGTGATTTCAAAGCAGGACTAAACTCCGCCGACAGCACTATCGCTGTTGGAGATTCGCTGGTGGTTCCCATCGGCTTTACACCCACCAAACCCGGATTGCAAACAGTATTGTACGTGTTTGAACACGATGCCGCTCCGGGACCGGACGCGTTGCCGCGCGCACGAGACACCGTGGTCGTGGAAGGCGATGCTGTAGATGTCCGTGTTCAACCGCAGCAGATCAACTTCCCCACTATACTTCGTTGCGACAGCAGTAGTGCCTCGTTCCGTGTTTCGAACCTGGCAT
>JBJOLU010000112.1:0-2719 GCA_046052705.1 Bacteroidota bacterium
TGCAGCAAACACAACCCGCATAAACTGCCGCGAAGGCTGGGTATTGTGCTTTACCTTTGGCAAATTGATCCGATAACTTCCATTAACTGTTTCTAGCATTATGACGCAAACGTTCACACCATGGAATCCTGAGTTTGAATCGCGAATTCGTGAGCAACTCACCAGGCAAGAGTTCATGAAGCATATAGGCTGCTCGCTTACGGTGATTCAACCCGGATATGTGGAAGCAGAGCTAGTGCTGCAAACCTATCATCGCCAGCAGGTGGGCATAACCCACGGAGGTGTCATTGCTACTCTGGCGGATGTGGCTTCCGGCTTCGCGGGCTTTACGCTTGTATCCGAACACCAACAAATGGTGACGGTAGAGCTCAAGACAAGCTATTATTATCCATTGGTGGGTGTAATGGCCAGAGCCAAGGGGCGATGTGCGAAACATGGCAACACGTTGAGCTTCTGCGAAGCGGATGTGTTCAGCGTAGATGAACAGGGTAACGAGAAGCTCTGCGCCAAAGCCACGGCAACGATGGCGATTATAACGTGATTTTGAGGCAAGAATTCTTGAGTGAGTTTCATGCCGTCTGTGCGGTGAGGACTGAACCCTTAGGAGATGAGCTATGGAACCTTGCGCTTACTCTATCAACCCAGGGCTCTATTCACAACGCTGCTTAACAGACAAAAATATCCCAATACTACAGATGAAGTCTGTGCACTTGAACGATAGCACATTCGTCTGCGCTCGTATATTTGCACACGTTTTTTACGATAATTTCTTCTCGGATTATGGCTATCTACATTACATCGGATTGTATCAATTGCGGAGCCTGCGAGCCCGAGTGCCCAAACACCGCTATCTATGAAGCCGGCGCAGCGTGGACTTTGGCCGGTAAAGAGCACAACGACTCTACCTCGCCGGGAGGATTCTCTCGTGAATTTTGGTCCGACTCCTACTACTACATCGTTCCCGATAAATGCACCGAGTGCGTGGGCTTTCACGACGAGCCTCAATGCGCTGCCGTATGCCCGGTAGATTGCTGCTTGCCCGATCCTCAGGTTGTAGAGACCAAGGATCAATTGCTTTCTAAGGTTGAGCACCTGAATGAGATCGATCCAGGTCGTCGCCGCGCATAAACCGCGCGCATAAACCGTAGGTGTCGCACATAGGCATCAAGATTTATCAAACGGCCCTCCCGCATCACGTTGATGCAGGCGGGCCGTTGTAGTTTTGGGAAACAGCAACGCCGTTGGTCGTGGAAGGGCGATGAAGTACGCATTGCAGATACTCTACTTCATTCGCAACGCAGACACATCGAAGAATCTCAAATCTCAAACAAAGGAGAAATTGTGAGTAGCGAGACGCAATTCAAACGCAAGGGCAGGGAATCCAAACAATCAAAGCAAGAGCGCGTTGTGAAAATTCTCAATGCTCTGGAGCAGGCCTACAATCACGAGTTCGAGGGTTTGGATCACGGAAATCCTTTCGAACTGCTTATAGCTACCATGCTGTCCGCTCAAAGCACCGACAAGCTGGTGAACACGGTTACTCCGGCGTTGTTCAGGAAGTATCCCACACCGGCCGATTACGTGCGTACACCGCTGGAGGAAATCGAGCAGGACGTTCGATCTACCGGTTACTATCGTGCAAAGGCAAAGAATGTTCAAGCATGTTGCGAGATGCTCGTGGAGCGCTTTGGCGGCGAAGTGCCACAAACCATGGAAGAGTTGGTACAACTACCGGGCGTGGGAAGAAAGACTGCCAATTGCGTGCTTGGTCACTGCTTTGGTCATCAAACTCTGACTGTTGATACGCATGTGACGCGTATCAGCAATCTGCTGGGCTTGGTGAACACGAACGATGCAGTGAAAATTGAATTCGCCTTGATGGAAATCGTGCCGGAGAACAGGCGTAATGAGTTCAACAGCAGCATTATCACTCATGGCAGAAAAACCTGTATTGCCCGCCGGCCTAAATGCTCACAGTGTGTGATTGCAACACTGTGTCCCTCTCGGGAAGACGAGAGTGCAGTATAGATGTTCAGGATGATGATAATGATCCGGATACACTCTTGATAATGCCCCTGCTATACCTTTGCCTTCATCCAAATCTTACTGCGCACCGCATACATACCTATAGCTGCAAATAGCGCATATCCGCTTGCCGCGCCTATCCATATTCCCGTCTGATTCCAGCCCGTGTAGTGAGAGAACACATACACCAAGGGAAGCTGTAGTAACACAATGGAGCCTGCTACAATAGCCAGGCTTAGGTATGCCGCACCTGCGCCACTTATGACGCGCGCAGAAATGATTCCAATTCCAAAAAACAAATACCCGAACACCGACACGTGCAAGTATCGTTGTGTTTCCATAATCACCACAGGGTCTGAGCTGTACAGAGAAGCAAAGGTGGGGCCTGCGGCATAAGCCAAAACTCCAAGCACTGCCACGATCATCGCGACCAGCTTCACGCCTGCTGTGTGATATCCAAGTACGCGATGAAACTTACGCGCACCAAGATTCTGCCCGGTTGCAACTTCTATAGAGATGCCCAACGAAAACACGAACATGAAGACGATGAAATCCACACTGATACCAAGAGTGTACGCCGCCATCACGCCGGTGCCGAACGCGGCAACGAGCTTGAAGATGCTGATGCGGGTAAGGCTCACGGCCATCATTTGAGCGCTGGATGGCACCCCAAGCGACACGATTCGCCGTATCA
>JBJOLU010000113.1:0-3531 GCA_046052705.1 Bacteroidota bacterium
AGCAAGAAGCTGCTTTGGCGCGGGTACAAGACGGTGCGGCATGCATTGTAACAGGGCAGCAAATAGGATTTCTGGGAGGCCCTTTGTACACGCTTTATAAGATTGCCACGATGATTAGCAGGGTGCGCCATCATGAGCATGCAGGTACACCGGCGGTAGGCGTGTTTTGGATAGAGGACAACGATCACGACCTGGCCGAAGCAGGAGCCGCGGTTTTGTTTAGAAAAGGCCACGGAACATATGAGGCATCGGCATTGAATTACTCCGATTGCAAACCGCGCCAATCGGCTGCTTCCTGTGCCTTCGATGAGCGCGTTGAATCGTTGTGCGATTTTTTGTTCGGCGATCTTGGCGAGACTCATAGCTCTACGAATTCTGATCTCCGGCGAATCGTGGCCGATATCTATACGCCGGGAAGGCTCTGGTCTGATGCCTTTATTCTTCTGCTTCAGCGCTGGTTTGGCCACCATGGCGTGCTGTTTCTTAAAGCTTCATCTGTTCGTAAGAGCGGTTTTACAGCCGAGATTATTCTGCGTGATGCTACGCAGCCCGGGCTGATTGAGCAGAGAGTTCAGGAGAGTTCTCGTGTGCTTCGTGAGAGCGGTTACAGCGAACAAATTCAGGCGGGCGAGTTCAACGCCTTTTATCACGACGACAACGACTGCCGCCATAAGCTACGACTCTCGGAAGATAAAAGCACATGTCACCTGAGCGAGAGTATTGCTCTGCCTGTATCGCAGCTTCACGCCTTTGTTCGTGAACATGCGCATCGCTTTTCGCCCTCGGTTGTGTTAAGGCCGGTGATTCAAGATGCGCTACTTGGCTCCACCGAATACGTAGCGGGACCGGGAGAGATTTCGTACTTAGCCCAGTTGCCGTTGGTGTACAAGGAACTTCAGGTACATATGCCCTCAATCATCGCGCGATCAGGTGCAACGTTGCTCAGTACTTCAACTTCCAGACAGTTGTCCAAAGAGCCCCATGATGTAGAGTTTTTCTTGACGTCATGGGATGAGATTTTCATGAATCTTGGCCCTGCGGAGGGCGAACAGAGTCTGTATACCTTATTGGAACGCCTGCAGGCCGAGTCCTCCCTGGCAATACAGGAACTTGAGGGTGCAAGTACGGACTTCGACAAAAGTTTGACCGGTGCAGTAGGATCTCTGGCCAAAAGCATACAAAACGAGATTTCTACTTTCGAGAAAAAGGTACGAGCAGCGGGCCGCAGAAAACAAGATGATCGGGTTCGCCGCCTCCGAGAAATTCATGAGTATATCTTTCCTCAAGAAAAATTACAGGAACGCGTTCTAGTGCCGATAAGCATAATGGATATCAGTGGCGTTGATTCGCTTTCAGCCGTGATACACACATTGGAATCTCATCCGGCAGGTCATCATTTTGTACTGCCGATGCAGAATTCTCCAATCACCGCAGGTTGATGTGCGAGCAGACGATGTGTTGTGACGAGCCATGGCAAACATTCATGGCACGCTGCTTGCAGAGCTACCATTGGTTCACTGATACATATACGAACGAACGGATTCCTTAAAGTTTTATCGAAAAGGTGCAGTATGCAAAAGCCCTATGTGCTTGTTGTTGATGATAACCGTATAACTACCAAGTTGTTGCGTCGCTACTTAGAGGCCAATGGTTTCGAAGCTGCTGAAGCATACGATGGTATTGAGTGTTTGGAAAAAGTGGCACAGCGTATTCCTGATGCTATCGTACTGGACGTGATGATGCCCCGACTTGACGGGTACGAGACCGTAAAGCGCCTTCGTGAAAACGAAACAACGGCACAGACACCGGTTGTTATTGTAACGGCCTTGAACGACGTAGCGAATCAGCTTCGCGCTATTGAGAGCGGTGCCGACGACTTCTTGTCGAAGCCCATAGAAGAAAAACTTCTGACCGCCAAAGTGAAGATGCTTGCAACGCTGAACCAATTGCGCCGTCGCGCCGAGGAATTGGAACTTCAGCTTCAAGGAAGCCTGTAATACAGCGCCCGGTATTCTACCAAGGCATGAAAACTATAACCACGTCACGCAGTAATGCGGGCGTGGTTTTTTTATTCCAAAGCGCCGCCGCGCGAAGGCGGTTGCGTATTTTTCAGCTGTTTATTCGCGTTTGCATACCACCTCATGTATTTCACACATCGAATTCGCCAAGCAACTTCATCCTTGAGTAGCATTCAACACGCTGTAGTTCTGCCTATAGTATTGAGCCTTGGCCTTATGCTCAATGGCTGTGGCAGCATAAAGTCCATTGCCGATGCCTTGGCCGGTTTGCGCCGATGTGAATTCAAGCTGGCGTCGGTATCCGATGCTAAACTTGCCGGCGTGCGTCTTGGTGAAAAGGCGGCGATTGGAGATTTAAAGCCCTTCTCGGAAGGTATAGAGCTGCTTCAAGCGTTTCGCAACAAACAATTCGACTTCGAGTGCACGGTGAATGTTGAGGTGCGCAACCCCAATACCGGAAAAGACGGCTCGCGTAAAGCAGATGCCACCATCAAGAGAATTGATTACCGTCTTTATATCGACGACAGAGTAGCCATCAACGGCGATATCACAAAGCCACTCGTAGTGCCCTCCAGCGGCCAGAGCGTCATCATGCCGGTAACTATGAAGTTCGACATCCTGGCTATGTACCGAGACAAAACCTACGACGACATTCTGAATCTTGTTCTTGCCATTGCCGGAGCGCAGGGAAGTGCTTCGCGATTGACGCTGGATATTCAGCCGACAATAGAAACTCCTCTGGGTGAGCTTACCTATCCCAATCGCATCAAAGTGTTCAACAAAGAATTCAGAAACTAGAGTAAAAGAACTCAGAAACTAGAGTGCCGTGTATGGCTAACACCTGCGCGCCAACACCAATTCACTGAACATCGATGTCAATCAGAGCTTCGTCAAACTATGGATGCTGAGATACCAATTGTCATTCTTCTAACCGTTCTCTTTCTATTGCTGGGAATGGCTGCCGTGGCATTTGGCTCGGCGCTTCGCTCGGTGAATCTTCAACGGTTTGAAGAGGAGCACGATCTGCAGGCATACGAACGATTGCTCTCACTGCGCCAGGAGCATTCGCGAAGCTCCTACTCACTGAGCATTGTGTATGTGTCTTCTGCGGTGATGTCGGTGATGGTAGTTACCCACGAAGCTTTCTCGTTTAGTGGTCCGGCAGGAATGGCTGCGGCCGCCATACTCTATAGTATCGGGTGGGTGTTGATACAAACCGTGGTATCTGCTGTATCCGAACGCTACGCGGAGAACCTCATGGCTACCGGCTTGACCTTCTCTCGTATTGCCGACGTGATATGCTATCCGGTCGGATTTTTCCTTGAACGTATTGCCGCTCGCGCCGGTGGTCCTCAAACCGATGAAGAACTTCGAGAGGAAATGGAAGACGAAATAACGGCCATTATGGACGAAGCGGTTCAAGACGGCACATTGGATGCAGATGAGTACCGCATCCTTACGAATATCATGCAGTTCAGCGAGGTCACGGTGAAAGATGTCATGACGCCTCGCA
>JBJOLU010000114.1:0-13421 GCA_046052705.1 Bacteroidota bacterium
AGCGAGTGCCGGTGGGAGCACGTGGATGACCTTACCATGCGATTGCATATTCGGGCAAATCGATTTGTGTACGGAATGGTTCGATCGCTGGCGGGAGCAATGGTGGATGCCGCGCGTGGGAAGAGAAGTATAGAGAATCTGCGCACAAGTTTGGCTGCCTGCGATAGACGCTTGGTAAGCCCGCTGGCCCCCGCGGAAGGTTTGGTATTCGAAGCAGCGTATTATCCCGACGAATTAGGTGTAGTGTTTTTGTAATTGATTTTCGTACTGCAATGCAACGATCAGAATCTATCCGGCCGTCACATGTATACCTGCGTACACTGCCTCTTGCCGGAATGCGGGCGCTTATGCTATTCGTGGTGTGTATGCTCATGGTTCTGCAGTCCTGCCGCGATATCAACGTGTATCCGGTATCGCAAGATGTATCCATGGGTGCGAGTATAGACAAAGAGCTTCGAGCAAACGCGAAGGAGTATAAGATTTACAAAGACGAAGCTGTTCGCAGCTATGTTCAGGATATCGTGAAGAGGATTGTTGCGCTGCCCGGAATCAAGTACCGTGAGCAGTTCCCGTATACCGTAACTATAATCGACGATCCCAAAACACTTAATGCCTTTTGTACGCCGGGCGGTTACATTTACGTGTATACAGGGCTGATGAAGGCGCTGGATAATGAAGCATCGCTGGCAGCAGTCTTGGGTCACGAGATTGCCCATGCCGAGTGCCGTCACAGCACTGAGCGCATGACGAAATCCTTGGGCGCGCAGGTAGTGTTAGATCTGGCGTTGGGTAATGATGCTTCTGCTGCCACGCAAACAGCCGCGAATCTCTTTACCGGACTCGCGCTCCTGAAAAACAGCCGCGACAACGAAGACGAAGCGGACGAGCAATCGTTTGCCTATCTTTTGAAATCTCCGTGGTACCCCGGTGCTATTTCCTATTTCTTCGAGAAGGTCAACGATCGTTCACGCGGTGGCGCTTTGGAGCGGTGGACATCCACGCATCCTCTGCCTCAGGATAGAATTGACGCTACCGCTCGGAGAATCAAAGATGCCAAGCTTGCTGCGCCCACGGAAGCGCAGTTGTTCAGCGACAGATATCGCCAGATGAAAAATAGAATTCAATAACGAGTGATTGTGTGTGCAGAAATCTATGCAGTGTATTGCCGGCTTACACTTGTGTAACTCATCTGCAATAGCTGCAGATGTACGTGTTCAGTATCACGCATTCACTATCCATGTACGTTCCCCAAAGCAATGAATATTCTTGATACAACAAAAGCACTGCAATCCACCAACAGTATGCTCTGTGTGGGCCTGGACTCAAGCATGGACAAGCTTCCCGCCGGTATTCCACGCACCTTGCAGGGTCTGCTCGAGTTCAATAAGCATATCATTGATGCCACCAAAGATGTATGCTCCGCCTACAAGCTGAACTTTGCTTTCTATGAACAATACGGGTACAAGGGTGTGCAAGTGTTGGAAGAGACCGTGGCCATGCTACCTTCCACACACCTTCGTATTGCCGATGCCAAGCGCGGAGATATTGGCAACACCGCCGAGGCCTATGCGCGCTCGGTGTTCGAGCATATGCCCTTCGATTCCGTAACGGTGAGCCCGTATATGGGTGCGGATTCGGTAACACCTTTCCTGGCCTACTCGGACAAGCTTGTGTTTATCCTGGCTCTTACTTCCAATCCGGGCTCACATGATATTCAGAGACAGCCGGTGCCCTCGGGAGCATTATTCGAACACGTTATGCAAACAGCGCTGCAATGGCAGGGACCTGCAGTGACAGGATTTGTGGTGGGTGCAACGCATGCTCAAGAGCTTGCTCTGGTGCGCTCACGTTTTGCCCACGTTCCGTTTCTCATCCCGGGAGTAGGAGCACAGGGAGCAGATCCCGCTGATATTCGGCGTGCAAACGCGGGCGGCCCTGCCTTTGTCAATTCTTCCAGGGCTATACTATATGCATCAAGCGGCAGTGACTTTGCCGAAAAGGCGCGCCAGGTTGCGCAAGCAACGGCTGCCGAATTGCAGGCATAGCCTCTGCTCGATTTGCAGGCATAGCGTCTGCTCGATGGGGCTCTGCGCTCGCATGGCTATCTTTGCAGTCGATCACATTCACACCACCTTCACAGAATCATGGCGCAAACCTATACCCTTGTAACCGGAGCTAACGGCGAGATCGGCCATTCGCTGCTTGAAGCATTGCACGCAGAAGGCCAGCATATTATTGCCGTCGATTTACAACCGCTGTCTGCTGAAGCAGCACAGAGCTGTGCACGCACGTTTAGCGGGGCTATGGGTGATATCACCAATCCTGATTTGTACAAAGAACTCTCTGCATATGATATCACCGAGGTGTATCATCTGGCAGCGTTGCTTTCAACTAGCGCAGAGAAAAATCCTCCACTGGCGCAAACCGTGAACGTGGGGGGAACGCTTCAGCTATTGGAGTTTTGCCGAGCAACAGGTAAGCGCATGGGTGTGCCGGTAAAGTTCCTCTTTCCCAGTACTATAGCCGTGTATGGCTTTGCCACGCTTAGTGATAAAACACGCGCCGGACGTGTTGACGAAACTCAAGGCTTGCAACCGCGTACCATGTACGGTATCAACAAACTCTATTGCGAAAATCTTGGTTCGTACTTCGATGAGCTGTACATGCAGCTTTCGCCAACCAAGGAACATGGCTGGGTTGATTTTCGCGGTGTGCGATTCCCCGGATTGATCTCCGCATTTACCGTGCCTACCGGTGGCACCAGCGATTATGCACCCGAGATGGTGCATGCTGCAGCGCAAGGAAAATCCTATTCCTGTTTTGTGCGTCCCGATGCGCGCATTCCGTTTATGGCTATGCCCGATGGCGTTCGAGCACTGCTGATGCTTCGATCGGCACCCAAAGAAAAACTCACCCGGCATATCTATAATATCGGCGCTTTTGCACCATCTGCTGCGGACATTTGCCGGCAGGTACAACTCATGTTTCCTGCGGCCGATATCAGTTTCGCGCCGGACGTGCATCGCCAGGCAATTGTAGACTCATGGTGCGAAGATGTAAACGACGACGCGGCTCGCGGCGACTGGGGCTGGCATGCCGAGTACGACTTCCTGCGCACCTTTACCGAATACCTGGCACCGCACATTACCAAGAGATATGCAAGCGGCACCTGATGTTTCCATAGCATCGAAGTATAGCAACGAGAGCTCGAACGGGCTTATCGATAGTATCATATTGCTGTTCTTACTTCCAATCGGCTTTTCAATAGCACCTTTCAATGTTTTCAGTTTAGATACATTGCCCGTGGCTGTTTGCGACTTAGCCATGAGCGTGTTTTGCTTACGAGTTCTCTGGCGATCGATGAGAGGATTGCAGCCCTTGTATTTCAGATTGGATGTTCCTACCATATCGCTGTTTATGATAATGGGAACGTGTATACTTAGCGCCGCCTCTCCCATTCTTTCGGGAAGTTCCGAGTACTTGCGGCAGTATATGAAGTCCACACTTCACTTCTCATACATGTGGGTGTTTATTCTCCTTTGCTGTGCCGTTAGAGTATCTCCCACGAGTATTATCAAACTGTTCCGCATTTACGTTTTCTGCGCAATACCTGTCAATCTCTTCGGAATCTACCAGGTGCCTGCTCGCGCCTTCGATTGGCCGTTTGCCTGGATTGAATATACCGGAGCAGCTCAGAGATATACTGAACAGTTGTCGTTAGAGTTCGAGGGTTTTTTCAGAGCTACGTCGTTGTTCTCCGAGCCTTCTGCTTTTGCGATGTACACCATGACGGCAGCGATAATGCTGCTGGCTCCGTACTTCTTGTATGACTATAGGATAATTAAAAACAGATTCGTTTTTTATACCGCTTTGTATTCGTGTTTCATTGGCATGTTCCTTACGTTCTCCCTTACAATAGTGGTTCAGCTCGGTGCTTTCATTGTTGCCGTTATTCTCATATCTCAATCGGCTATAGCAAAAAAGTTAGTCACTATGCTTGCCGTGATGAGTTTTGTGTTTTCGATCACAAATTTTGCAATACAGACATATAGCGGGGCTGATCTTTTCGACCTTTATTTTCGCAGAGTGGCTAGTAACGTAGTAGGCGAGGACAAAGTGGAAGCTACTGTTGGAGATTCGTTTGGCACGCGCGCAGACGCTCAAAAAGCGGCAGTACGGATATGGAAGAATCTGCCGCTGTTTGGAGCAGGTTTGGGTTGCCTTGGTTTCGTGCCGGACAACGAAGGTCTGGTCGGAGTTAGTTCGCACCAGATGTATCTCTTTGTGCTGGCTTGCGCCGGAACTCTAGGGGGCACAGCACTTGTAGTTTACTCATTCGGATTTAGCTGGATTTTAATGCGGCGCTTGGTGAGAAATCGCCGAGAGTATGTTTGTGGCACCACACCTTCCATGCCCGATGTAGCCATGGCAATTGCTGCCTTTCTATGTTGCAACGAAGCAGTACACGGGCTCTCGTCCGATGACTTTATAGCTCCATACCACTGGGCAATCATGGGCATTGTGAGCCTCTTGTACTATCATCCGCAGATTCAAAAAGCAACAAATGACCGCTTCCTTTTTTTGGGACGGTCTGCCGGTTTGCAATCATGCAATGCTTCCACTGCAAACCTTCAAAACGGAAAGGTATAAGTTGTGACTATCATCGATGGTAAATACACGGCCGCATGCATACGCGACGAAATCAAGTTTGAAATTGATCAACGAGTAGACGCCGGACGATCCGCGCCGGGACTGGCATTGCTGCTCGTGGGCGATAATCCCGCGTCGGCAGTGTATGTAGGTGGCAAGGATAAGGCCTGCAAAGAAGTAGGAATGAACTCTACTATCGTTCGATTGCCCGCCACCGCTTCAGAGCAGGAAGTACTGAGTATTCTGGCCGATTGGAATGCAGACTCTTCCGTGCATGGCATACTCGTGCAGCTTCCGTTGCCAAAACATATCGACGAGCAGCGGGTGATTATGGCAATTGATCCGCGCAAAGATGTGGACGGCTTTCATCCGCAGAATGTGGGACGATTGTCGTTGGGATTACCCGGCTTCGTGCCGTGCACTCCTGCGGGAGTTGTGGAATTATTGAAGCGATACTCCATTCCCACCAAAGGCCGCCATGCAGTAGTGATTGGCCGAAGCAATATTGTTGGAAAGCCCATGGCTGCTGTGCTGCTTCGCAAAGGCGAAGGTGGCGATGCTATTGTTACGGTGTGTCACTCCGCTGCCGGCAATCTTCGTGAATACACATCGCGAGCCGACATCCTTATTGCTGCCGTTGGTGTGCCGCACCTTGTTGGTGCCGACGATGTAAAAGAAGGCGTAGTGGTGATTGATGTAGGCATGAATAGGGTAGAGGATGCTTCCCGCAAAAGCGGATACAGACTTGTGGGCGATGTTGATTACGATGCCGTTGCTCCCAAGTGTTCAGCCATTACACCGGTGCCCGGCGGCGTGGGCCCAATGACGATAGCAATGCTGTTGCGAAACACGCTGACGGCTGCCCGGAACGGAGACACTCAATGAAAAAAAATTCCCTGACCATACTTTTTGAAGATGATGATATAGTGATTGTGAGCAAGCCTTCAGGGTTGCTTTCCATTCCTGATCGTTTTAAAAAAGATGAGCCGAATGTGCGGCGAATTCTGGAGGAAAAGTACGGTAGAATTTTTGTGGTGCACCGCTTGGACAGAGATACCAGCGGCGTTATGGTGTTTGCTCGCACGGCAGCAGCGCATCGCCATCTGTCCATGCAGTTTGAGCATCATACCATCGAAAAAAAATACCTTGCCATTGTGGCCGGTACGGTGCCCAAAGAGTCGATCGATATTGATATTCCCTTGATGCCGAATCCGCGAGTGCCCGGCACCATGATGCCGTCTGCACGGGGGAAGGAATCGCACACCACCGTGCGAGTGTTGGAGCGTTTTCGTGTGGCAACATATGTTGAATGTCTGCTTAAAACGGGGCGGCAGCATCAGTTGCGAGTGCATTGCGCAGCTATTGGCTATCCATTACTTATCGATGCTACCTATGGCCGTGCAGCGGAGTTCAAGTTGTCGCAGATCAAGCGCCGTTATCGTCTGCAAAAAGACACCGAAGAGCAGCCTATTATGGCTCGAACCACTTTGCACGCGCACTCTCTCAGTTTTATCCATCCGAGTTCGCTGCAACCATGTACTTTTGTATCTGATCCGCCCAAGGATTTCAAGGCGTTGCTGACTGTTTTGCGTAAGTATTCGGCAGCATTATCGTCGGTAACAGCTCTCTTGGACGACCAGCAAGATTCGTGATTCTCATCTTCACTTGTACGTATGTATATCATTCTTTTCGGCGCCCCGGGCGTGGGCAAGGGCACACAGGCAGAGGTTCTTTCGCGTCGCACAGGTTTGCCGCATCTATCTACAGGCGATGAGTTTCGCCGCAACATTCAGGGAGAGACTGAACTCGGTTTGCGAGTACGTCGTATTGTGGATTCCGGGCAGCTTGTACCGGATGACCTGGTTGTTGAAATTGTGGTGGATGCACTGGAACGTGATACATACGCCAACGGCTGCATCTTCGACGGCTTTCCCAGAACAATCGTTCAAGCGGAAAAATTAGATGCAATTCTTGCATTGAAACATCTGAGCATTTCGAAGGTTATTAATATAGAAGTTCCCGAAAACCGAATTGTCGAGCGATTGATGAAGCGTGGCCGTCAGGATGATAATGAAGAGGTGATTCGTCATCGCCTGCATGTGTACGATGAACAAACCTCACCGCTGGTAGATTACTATCGAAGCCAAAACAAGCTTGTGAGTGTAGATGGAGATGCCGACGTAGATGTGGTGAACGAATCAATTATGGCGTTGATTCCTGCATAGTGTAAAGCCGTGCCCTGAAGCAACGGTGCCATGCCTCACACGAATTGCCGTTAATGATCGTTTTGCTGAAGCAACAAGTGATGTATCCGAACTGAACTGAATATCTGAGTCTTACTAGAAGTGGATTTTATGAAAAAACTTTTTGTCATTGTTACAGTCTTGTGTTTGTCTTTTTCGGGCATGAATGCGCAGGTACGCTATGTGTCTGCTGCGCAGTTTATGTTCCCGGCGAAGAGCTATGTGCCCGGCTTGGCAACGAATGCGGCCTCTGCTCGTGCATTCGATTACAACCCGCAGGAAGCCGCTGCGATTTTCCGCACTACCGCGCCAACGATGTCCGTTGCGGACTTTCCTATTGGTTTGGGTGAAACGGGAACGTTGCAGTTGGAGGCGCGCCCATCGGTGTTTGACGGAGAGACGCATGCCTACAAAATGGTTGGAGGCAAGCGCGTAGAGGTTAAGCTTCCGGCTTCTCGCACGTATTCCGGTTCTATTCGGGGAGAAGAAGGATCGCGCGTTTTGGTTATTTCCACCGGCGACGAAATGTATGCGTCCATAGAGCGGGGAAGTGGCACCATGCTGCAGATTTCTCCTGCCACTACGAAGAAGAATACGTTGGTACTGCAAGACAATACACACGGCCAAACCTCATCCTTCCGTTGCGGTTTCGAGAACCTTCCTGATGCTCACGAGCCCATGCAGAAGGCATCGGTACAGCGTGTGTCCAAGGGCTCGGTGTTGCAAGCCACCGATTTGCGTGAAGCACTTGTTGCTATAGAAACCGATCGTTTCCTATGGGCACGAATGGGCAAAGACGAGGCGAAGATTGTCCGTTATCTCTATACCATTTTCGCTACGGTAAGTTGGATTTACGAACGCGAAGTAAATGTGACCTTTTCTCTAGGCGATTTGATTATCCATACCGATGCTGATCCCGATCCCTATACGGAGAATGCCAATGGAGACATCGGTGCGCTACTCGGAGAATTTTCTAACTACTGGCGCGCTAACTACGGAACTGTGAAGAGAAATCTGGCAGTGCTGTTTACCGTACCCGGTGTTACAGACGTTGGGGGTATTGCGTACTTGTCTACGTTGTGCACAGTGCGTGGCTTTGCCGCCTGTGGTATCAGAACCAATAGCGTACTGCCTACACAAGGATATCAATGGGATGCCTTTGTAACAGCTCACGAAATTGGTCACGTGTTCGGGGCCAAGCACACCCACGCATGCGACTGGAATCCGCCCATTGATTCTTGCGTAAGTACTACGGGATCAATTCCTACGGGTGACGCTTGTTGGAACGGTACGCCGAAGCCCAACAAGGGCAGTATCATGAGTTATTGCCACCTGTTTTTCCCGCCGCCGCGCTACACCTTCTTGGAGCCCGTAGCTGCAGTGGTTCGTGCGGGAGCAGAGCGTACCAATTGTTTGAAAGCGCCGGCCAATGCTACCATCAAGGTTACACAACCCATCGGTGGCGCGGACCAAATTGTTCGCAGTGATACGGGAGTTTCCATCGAGTGGACAAGCACAAAAGTGACGAACGTGAATATCGAGTACAGTCTTGATGCCGGAAAAACATTTGTGCCCATTGCAGCAGCCACGAATCTTCCTGCTACGGATCGTTTCTACAAGTGGTTCCCCGCAGCAGGGTTGAATTCCACTCAAGCCATGATTCGTATTGTGTCGTCGTCGAGTGCGACTATTGCAGATACCTCATTTGCAACCTTCTCTCTGGGCTCACCTTCTATCACACTGAAAGCCCTTAGCGGCGGCGAGCGTATAGGTCGAAATACCACCGAGACAATCGTATGGGAGCGTACTTTTATCAACAGAAACAAGCTTGAGTTCTCACCTACAGGCTCAGATCCGTGGACAACGGTACTGCCGGATACCACCTTGCTTCAGTACGCATGGAAAGTGCCGGACATCGAGGCATCGGCAGCACGTTTGCGTGTTGTGGGTGGAGCGAACAACTCAGTAATCGCTATGAGCGGTCCCTTTGCTATAGGAACTCCGGTGCTAACTCTTCTGGGTCCTGTAGAGGGTGATAGCGCCTGTGCCGGTGGCAAGTACACGCTGAAATGGCAGAGCGATTTTGTGCGAAGCATCGACATTCGATATTCAAGAAACAACGGCGCCACATTCCCCATCATTCAGAGTGTAATCGCCAACTATGATGCCACTACGCAGTCGTATGTATGGACTGTGCCGACGAACCGTAATAGCGACAGCGCTATTATCAAAGTCACCAATCTTGCTGATCCTACACAAGCGGTTCTTTCGGGACGATTCTCCATTCGCGTATGTCAGGGAGTAAATTCCGTTGGAGAGACCGGCGAGGTGAATGGCTTACGTATTGCTCGTATCTATCCCGCTCCGGTGAGTGATGTACTGGGCTTGGTGACGGTAAATAATCGCGGCGCGGCAGTGTTTGCCGAAGTTTCTATTATCGCAGCGGATGGTCGTACCATAGGTACCTATCCCATTGATCTTGGTACCGGAAGTGTGAACCATTCTATTCCTTTAGGTAATGTAGCCTCCGGAGCCTACGTATTGCTGCTTCGTTCTCAAGGTGCGGAGCTGTCTCTGCCCTTTGTAGTGGCTCGTTAAAACCATTTGCATGGTCATTCGGAGTCTGCTGCTAACAGTGCAGCAGACTCTTTTTATTTTGAAGCTGATGAAAGCACTAGAAAATACAATCGTTCGCGTGGCGCTCACGGTGATCGTCTTTGGAGGGGGCTTTGCTCTGGCCCTTTGGCTTGCGAATGTAGACGTGCGATTACTTGCAGACAGGTTCTTGCGCACACGGTATGCGCTGGCCTTGCTGTCTGTTCCTATCATACTACTCTCGCATTTGGTGCGAGCATGGCGATGGCAATCATTGCTCACTCCCATAAAACCCGCCATTAGCATGGTGAACCTTTTTTCGGCAGTGATGGTGGGCTATGCAGCGAACAACATCGTTCCGCGCAGCGGGGAAGTGTTGCGGCCCTACACATTACGTCGACGCGAGCAGCTTCCGCTTTCGGCACTCATCGCATCGGTGATTGTTGAGCGTTTTATTGACATTGTGAATCTGTTGTTGTTCCTCTCGGTGGCGTTGTATGTAATCGGTGAGCAACTACAGCAAGTGTTACCTGCAGCAAACTTGCCGCGCATACTCAACTCCGTAGCCCTGAGCAGTCTGATGCTTCTTGTTCTGCTGGTAGTGTTTGCAGGAACTACATTCATTGAGCGGATTGTGCGCTTTGCTGTTGCTCCCTTTGCACCATCACTGTGGGAGCGTATAGATTGTGCGTTGCAATCGTTTAAGAAAGGGCTTGCAATAGTTCGTCAGCCCGGTAGGTTCCCGGTGATTATCGCGCAGTCTCTGTTGATATGGCTACTATATGTACTTCCCGTGTATGTGATGTGTTTGGCCTTTCCCACCGAGCCATTGCAGTCGTGCAGCTTTGTTGATGCCTGTGTGATACTGTTGATCATGGCGGTAGCTACCACACTTACACCGCCGGTTCCGGGTGGCTTTATCGTTATACCCGCATTGTTGGGCAGCGCGCTGGTGCCACTGTTTGGTTGCACGCGCGAGGATGCAGCTGCCTTTGCCTTCTTAACCTTCATGCTTAACTACCTGCCGGTAACGGTTCTTGGCGGGCTGTTTATGATGCGTGAGCAGGTGCGTCCGAACTCGGCTTCAGCTTCGACCTCTGATTCTCATTCTCATTCTACAGATGAAGCTGCCGGTGAATAGTTGTAGCGTGCCTAAGCGGCCGGAAAGGGTATTCCCGCGCAGACTATCAATACTCATCCGATTGGTGGCCTGAGGGAGAAGCGAATAATTCGATGATGATAGGAGCAATGATGCTCCATGAAAATCCCTGACGTTGCAGATACGATTGCACGGCGCTTCGCTGCTTGTCTACAGGGCGATATGCCACTGCCCTCAACTTCTTTTCAGCTGCCCGCCTTGCCACCGTGTTGATATCATCGTTGGTATAATACTCGCGCAACGCGTTGTCGATATACTCAACATCCACGCCCTTTTTTTTCAAGTCTGCGCGCAAACGACCCGGCGAAAGTTGCCTCATGGTCAGTGCATCACGAACATACATGCGGGCGAACTCGGCATCGTTGAGATATCCGAACTCAAGGCAAAACTCCACTGCTTCATCAATCTCCTGCTCGCCGAAGTCCTTACGGCGCAGGCGATCTCGTAGCTGACGTATGGTTCTAGGTTTGTAGGTAACAAATGCCAAAGCAAGCTGGCGCACATACATTCTGTTCTTGTCTGCGCGCAAGAGTGCGTGCAGGTCTTCATTGATCTGCATCCCTTTGGCAACGCGATGCTTTGCGATAATGTCGATGTGAGCTTGAATGGCAAACTGGCCATCCACAAACACATTGATGCGTTCCGGTTTTCGCTTGGAAGCCACAAGCTGAGTAACGATGCCGCTTGGCGGCGTGGTAAGGCTAAGAGGTTTACCCATAGAACAGTGGTTCTTGTAACAAGAACGGCAATGAGTGTTTCTGCAACTCATTGCCGTTTCTTTAGGTCATCAGTGTTGGGGAAGGTTACTTTGCTTCAGCACCCATGCCGAGTTTGGAACGAACTTCCTTCTCCAATCGAGCAAGTACATCGGGGCTTTCCTGCAGCATCTTGCGCAAGCCATCACGGCCCTGCACGCGATCTTCGCCGTAGGCGAACCACGAACCGCTGCGATTGACTATGCCATGCTCAACGGCAACATCAATCATGTCGCCGATCTTTGAAATGCCTTCGTTGTACATGATATCAAACTCGCACTCCTTGAAAGGAGGAGCCACTTTGTTCTTCACAATCTTGGCGCGAACACGGTTGCCGATAATATCGGTGCCGTCTTTGATAACATCCTTGCGGCGGATATCGATACGAACAGATGCGTAGTACTTGAGCGCGTTACCGCCGGTGGTTGTCTCGGGATTGCCGTACACTACGCCGATCTTGCTACGCAGCTGGTTGGTAAAAATTACCACAGCGTTCGAGCGACCAATCACACTTTGCAGCTTACGCATCGCCTGAGACATCAATCGTGCCTGCGATCCCATCTGTGCATCACCCATTTCGCCTTCGATCTCTACACGCGGCGTGAGCGCTGCTACGGAGTCCACAACGATAACGTCGATAGCGCCGCTACGCACCAGCGTCTCAACAATCTCCAGGGCCTGCTCACCAAACTCGGGTTGCGAGAGAAGTAAGTTGTCCAGATCCACGCCCAATCGCTGAGCATAGGTCATATCCAATGCATGCTCGGTATCCACAATGGCTGCCAGGCCGCCGTGGCGTTGAGCTTCAGCAATAACCTGCAAACACACGGTAGTTTTACCCGATGATTCCGGACCGTAAATCTCTACGATACGGCCTCGAGGAAAACCACCCACGCCTATTGCTGCATCCAGGGAGATACAACCGGTAGAGATTGCCTCCACCTGCATGGGGTTCGCATCGCTGAGGCGAAGAATACTGCCTTTACCATGTTGCTTTTCAATTTGTTCTATAGCACTGAGAGCGATTTTCAGTTTTTGTGCATCCGGCTTTCCCGGATCGCCTTTCTGAGCAGCTGCAGATGCAGCTTTTTCGACTTTCTTGTCGTCTGCCATGTAATCCTCCGATGTGACGAGTTGTAAGGAATTGAGATAGTGAAGAGAGAGCGGGGCAAAATAGACCGCGGGGTTATCGCAATGCAACAGGCGCGGGCATATGTTGAAAACAAAAAACGGCCGGATGAGTATCCGACCGTCTTTGAACTTTTTCTATGTGGCTAAGATTAGCTCTGACGCAATTTTTGACGAACCTTCTTGTCGCTCATTCCACGCAAGTAGTACAGCTTGGCACGGCGCACATGCCCGTTGCGATCAACACTGATACCTTGAATGTTCGGCGAGTGCAGGGGGAAGATACGCTCTACGCCTACGCCGTTGGAAATCTTGCGAACGCGGAATGTTGCGTTTGATCCACCGCCGCGACGCGCAATGCAAATTCCGGTGAAGTTCTGTATACGCTCTTTTTCACCTTCCACAACGCGTACAGCAACGGTAAGTGTGTCTCCGGGACCGAAGTCAGGGATATTGCGAGCGTTATCGCCGTCTTTGGTTTTGCGGACCTCTTGCATGGTAGCAATGGTCATCTGTTCAATCATCTGCACTTTCGGATGCATTACGGTCTCCGGATATAATACTTTTTAGAAACTTCTTAGAAACTTTTACGCGGAATTTCACGATTTCTTTCGCGCTTTGCCACCGCTGAAGGTGATTGCAAAGATACAGATGCGGCGTAAACTATACAAATCTTGGCTCTACGACTGAAGAATGGGTGATGGCCGTGTTGAGTAGCTAAAGGAATCCCGTTGCACGAGCACGAGTTTTAAAAGGCAGCTGTCAAGGTAAGGTAATGGGTAAGGCCCGTGGTAGACAGCGCCCCCGACGTTACGGTATAATCCACGCTCATCCTGAAGGGAAGTTCTTCGGCGGGGAAACGGAAACTAACACCGCCCGCCAACGACCTGG
>JBJOLU010000115.1:0-7940 GCA_046052705.1 Bacteroidota bacterium
CTCGCTCTTTGTTCTTTTGCTCTTCGCGGTTTTCCTTGTTGCCTGCGTTGTCTGCGCGCACCTGATCTGCTTTTTGGCGCTCGGCTTTTTCGGCCTTTACGCGCTCGGCTTTCTGCGACGAAGATTTCTCCAACTCGCGCAGGTTCTCGATTTGCCGCGCCTGCAGATATCCATAGATATCGCCTGTGTATTCTTTCACGGCGCCACCGCGGAATTCAAACACTTTGTTCGTGAGACCTTGTAAGAACTCCCGATCGTGCGATACCACCACGAGCGATCCTTCGTAGGCCATGAGTGCCTGCTTCAGAACATCCTTGCTGCGCATGTCCAAGTGGTTCGTGGGCTCGTCGAGAATAAGCAGGTTCACCGGCTCGAGCAGAAGCTTGGCCATAGCCAAACGTGATTTCTCACCGCCCGACAGCACGCGCACTTTCTTGTACACCGCATCACCACTGAACAGGAAGGCGCCTAGCAAGCTTCGCACCTTGGTGCGCATCTCTCCGGCGGCCGCTGCGTCGATCACATCAAAAGCCGTGGCATCTCCATCCAGTGCTTCTGCCTGATGCTGCTCGAAGTATCCTATGCTCACATTGTGCCCAATGGTGAGCGTGCCGGTATGAGATTCACGGCCGGCGATGATCTTCGAGAGTGTGGTCTTGCCTTCGCCGTTCTTGCCTACAAACGCAATGCGATCGCCGCGCTCCAGAGCAAGATCTACCGAGCCAAGAATGTTCTTTGTGCCATAGGACTTACCCAGCCCGATGGTCTCGAATACCACGCGTCCGCTGCGGGGAGCAGGCGGAAAGCGGAAGGCAATGGCAGAGGTGTCTTCATCTTCCAATTCAATGCGGTCGATCTTCTCCAGCTGTTTGATGCGCGACTGCACGCGGGTGGCAAGGTTTGCTTTGGAGCGGAATCGTTCAATAAACTTTTCTTGCTGCGCGATGTCTCGCTGCTGGTTCTCGTAGGCCGATTCCAACTGCGCCCGGCGCTCGGCGCGCATGTCCACATACTTGGTGTAGGGAACAGGATAATCTTCAACGTGGCCGTTCGTGATTTCTATGGTGCGCGTCGTCACTGCATCCAAGAAAGCGCGGTCGTGGGAAACGAGCACCACAGAGCCGTCGTAGTTCTTCAGGAATTGCTCCAGCCATTGTATAGACTCGATGTCCAGGTGATTGGTGGGCTCGTCGAGCAGAATACACTGCGGTTTGGAAAGGAGAATTTTTCCCAGTTCAATACGCATCTGCCAGCCACCGCTGAACTCATCACACAGGCGGTCCATGTCGGCAGTAGAGAATCCCAAGCCGGACATCACGGTTTCGATTTCGGCGCGCATGGTGGTGCCGCCTATGCGCAGAAACTCGTCGTTCACATCGCTCAGTTCGTGAAGCAGTTTGGCATAGTCGTCGCTCTCGTAGTCGGTTCTGGACGACAACTCGTCGCTGATCTGATGCAGGCGCGCATCCAAGTATTGATGCCGCGCAAAAGCATGCGAAGCAATTTCGTCGTACACGGAAAATCCCTTGCGCGTCACCATGTCCTGCGCCAGGTAGGCAATAGTATATCCGTTCGGAGTGGTGATCTCACCTTCATCCGGACGTTGTTGACGCGCAATGAGTTTCAGCAAGGAGGATTTACCTGCGCCGTTCTTTCCCACCAATCCAACTCTGTCGCGCGTACCGATGGTTGCAGTGATATCGTCGAAAAGTGCGTGACCGCCAAAACGAATGGAGATGTGCGAGAGTGTAATCATGAATTGGTTGATGCCGGGACTATTGCCGTGGGAAGTGATGCAAGAATAATGCGTGCGCAGTCGCGTTTGCTTGAGCGCGGAACAAACACCGGCGCGGCGTCTCCGCGCTTAAGAAGAGTAATCTGATTTGTTTGACTACCCATTGCCGGATTCTGCGGCGACGATGAATTCACCACGATCATGTCGCAGTTCTTCGCCTTCAGTTTTTTGTTTCCGTTGTCGATTTCGTTTTCCGATTCCAATGCAAAGCCCACAAGTATCTGGTTGTCTTTTTTGGCTGCTCCGAGTGTGGCAAGCACATCGGGCGTGCGCGCCAGTTCCAATGCGGGTTGCAGGGCGGTAGCGTCTTTTTTGATTTTACCTTCTACGCGCTGCGCGGGAGCAAAGTCTGCGACGGCTGCGGCAAGAATCGCGATGTGATATTCACTCATGTAGCGCGTTACGGCCTGAAGCATTTCGCTAGCGGATTCCACATCAATACGAGTGACGCCCGCAGGTGTGGGCAAGCTGGCGGGGCCGCTTATCAGCACAACCTTTGCGCCAAGCGCTGCTGCTTCCTCGGCAATGGCATAGCCCATCGTGCCGGTGGAATAGTTCGAGAGGAATCGCACATCGTCGATACGTTCCCGTGTTGGGCCGGCGGTAACCAATACCATTTTGCCGCCTAGCGGTTGCGGACGCGACGTGCTGAGAGCATCGCGCACAACGGTTGCTATGTTCTCGGGCTCCTCCATTCGGCCCATGCCAACGGAGCCGCTGGCTAATTCGCCGGGCACCGGCGGAATTACATGCACACCGCGTTCTTCGAGAATGCTAAGGTTGTGCTGCGTAACCGGGTGCTCCCACATTTCCGTGTCCATTGCGGGTGCAATGAACAGTGGCGTGTGCTTGGGCAATGCCAGCGCAACGCAGGAGACGGTGGTGTCGGTGATGCCGTGGGCAAGCGCGGCAATGGTCTTTGCCGATGCCGGCGCGATCACCATTGCGGTAGCTTTGCGCGCAAGTTCAATGTGCCACGATCCTCCGCGCTGAACATTTTCGTCGAACATGTTCACGGCAACGGCGTGGCGGCTAAGGTTGGCAAGCACAAGGGGAGTGACAAACTTCGTTGCCGACGGCGTGATCACCGCGTGCACATCCGCACCCTGCTTCACCAGCGAGCGTACCAGCATGGGCGACTTATAGGCAGCTATGCTGCCGCTTACGCCAAGAATAATGGTTGTGTGCTGCAACGACATGTGAATGGAAAACTATGTCAAGGATGCTCTTCGAATGCTCTGCCGGCGCATTACAAGCATCAATGATGCATTACAAAAAAAAAGCCGTAATGCGCATGATGCACTACGGCTTGGTACGACGTTTGTGACCTTAGTCAATTTTCTCTTCGGGAATGTTGTACGACAGTGTGTCGTCCATCATCTCACGCATCGCAAGAAACGTGGGCTTCGGGATCATATCGAATTCACGGCTGATGGCAAGCTGATCGAAGTTTGTGCCTTCGGTTTCATCGCCTTCGATGATAATGTCTGCCATCTTTGCTTGCAATTGCGTTTTGATTTGATCATTCACCTGACGTGCACGCAAACCCATTGCTACGATGGACTCGTAGAGACATCCGCGCGCGGATTCTTTCATTTTTACTTCTACGGGATTGACGATGCTCATGTGATTAACCATGGTAACCTCTATGATGGCAGTGATTCGTTCTTCTTTTGTGGGATATGCCCTTGACGGACGTCGCCACATGCGTTGTTAAGGCGGCAAATATACGCACGGCGGGCGGAAAAACGCTTAAAAATCCACATGTACCTCTACGACGCCACGAAACGCATTCATGCGTAGGCCGGTGTCTACCGACGATATGGACGTGAGGGGCAGGGAATATTCGAACATGGGAACAAGAAAAATGCGTTTACCTACCTGCCATTGAAAACCCACGGCGGGCTGCAGCGCCAACTGAAAAGCCGAGACATCGCTCATGGACCCTTCCTGGATCACCACTTCGTTTTCGCCTATAAGGCGCTTGCCGGCGGCTTCCAAAGCCGCTCTATCCAGCCCTATGCTCACAACATCATCGTTGGGCAGTGTCACCGTGTTGGTGAGCAGCACCTTGTGAAAACTCTTTGATGCTCCCACGATGATCTGCGCTGATACGCCCAGTCGAACAAAAAAGGTACGGGCAAGAAAATGCTTCAGGTAGGGGGCTACAGTAAAGGACTGAACCGAAATATTGGATGTGTGCCGGAACGGAATGGCAACGTTGGAGAACGACGACATACCATCCAACGAACGCAGTGTGGTGTCTTCGCGCAATACATATCGAGCGTCCATGCTGCGATATTGAAATCCGGCATTGATGCCCCACTTCAATCCATCCACAGGAAAGTACTCATACAATCCTCCCACAGCGAATTCGGCCCCGCCGCCACCGGTAAAATCTTGGCAAGGACAGTCCACCGAGAACGATCCCGATTGCCGGATGCCGCCAAACGAAATGTACCCGCCGGCACGTTCAAAAAATTGATCCGGACCGAGCGGAGATGCGTCGCCCTTCTGCGCAAAGGCAGTAGCCCCGGCGAATACAAAATGAAGAGCGAGTACAATGATTCTGGAACTCATGAACTGAGTGATAAAGCGGTTCTGCGGCTGTAGCGACGACTTTCTTATCTTGCACCGCATCTGTTGCGGCGCGGCCGCGACAAATCTATCATTATCAAGATTGCCAAGAAAGTAAAGATTCATGACCGCTCAACCGGAAGTAGGAACAAAGATTGTATTACCGTCTGATACGGACAATCAAAGCAGCGAATTATTGTTTGCCGGACCACGGGGCACTGCCGTGCGCATACTCTCTCGCGCAGAGAACACCGACGCCCTGATTACCAACCTCCTTGATGCCGAGTTCAAACGCAACGAGTGGTCGGCATACGATCGCGCATTGATTGTGGAGCTTGTGTATGGCTCGCTACGCTGGCAGGCCCGATTGGACTGGATTCTTACGGGCTTTTATCATGGTGAGTTTGCCAAGTGCATCCCAACCATAAAGTTCGCCATGCGTATAGCATTGTATCAGGTGCTCATGCTGCCAAAGATCGCTCCCGGCACGGCAGTACAGGAATGTGCGTCGTTGGTACGAAGAATCAAAGATGAGAAGTCGGCCCATGCTGTTTCCGGAGTGCTGAAGAACATTCTTCGAAACATCGACAACATTCGCTATCCATCGAAGGACGATAACATTCAACTGTTTCTTTCGGTCACTCTTTCGCATCCCTTGTGGATGGTGAAACGCTGGTGCGAGCGCCATGGAGAGGAAACCGCCGAAAAGATGATGACGGCCAATAACGACCGCGCGCATTTGCATGTGTATGCCAATCATCGGCGCACAACGGCGGAGAAATTGGCTGTGTGGCTCAAGGAACATGAGTGTACCTCCGAGCCAATGGCGCATTTCCCAAATGTATTGAGAATCAATGGCTTGCAAAATATAGCTGCCATGGAACCCTATCAAAAAGGCGACTGCATTGTAGCCAGAGACATAGACATATACGTAGCCCAAATGGCTCAAGCCAAAGCCGGTGCAACGGTACGTGTATCGTGTCCGGACCGCAGCAGCATCAACATGTCCATACCGTTTCTCAGCACCGTCCCGGCATCATTTACCACCTTCGCCCGCTTCGATGTACAAGCTCGGCAGCGTGAGCAGCGTTTGCTGGCTGCGGGCGTGGAGAACTGCAGTATATGTTCTCCGGAGAATCCCGAAAGCGCAGATGCCACCTACGACGTAGTGGTGGTGGAGCCCAAAGTAAGCGGCCTGGGTCTGCTACATGCCCGCCCCGAAATGCGTTGGAGAATAGAGCTCGATGCTATACGTAAGGGTTCTGAGCATCAGCGAGCCGCATTGGAGGAAGCCGCTTCTCGCGTAAAAAAGGGAGGAGTCTTGGTGTACGCCTGCTCAAGTTTCGAGGATGAGGAGACCTTCAGCATAGTGAGGAATTTTCTGGAAAATCATTCGGATTTCAAGCTTGATGATGCTTCGAAGTATTGCGATGCGTCCGTTTGCAAGGATGGTTGCGTCTCCATTCAGTACCATGTACATAAAGTGGATACGTTGTTCGCCGCCCGCTTTGTTCGGGCTTAATTCCATTTCAACCACATACAGCGCACCCCACACTATGAGGAATCTGCATTACCGCCGCTTGTTTGCGATGGCCTTGGTGTTCGCATCGGTTTTTACCGGTATCAATTCCGTTCCGGCAGTTTCACAGAGTGCCGGTTCGAATAAGAAGCAATTCGAACGTGAATTCAAACACGAAAACGACCTTTACGAACGGGCGCGAATGGAGCGCGAACGCAGCGCAGATCCCGCTACCGGAGAGATACCCTCCAACGTGTACGAACAACAACGAACATTCATAGAACATCTGCGTAGCACAAACGGGCGTGCAGCCATACAGAGTTCATCCATAGGTTTCCGCTCCATTGGCCCGGGAAATATTGGCGGACGTACCCGCGCCTTTGCCGTTGATTATTCAAACCCCAGGGTGATGATAGCAGGTGGTGTGACGGGTGGCATGTGGCGATCTATAGACGCCGGCGAAACATGGGCTCGCGTGTCTCCTTCCGGCGATCTTCTCAATGTGAGTTGCATCGCCCAGCATCCCACAGATCCGGCGGTATGGTACGCCGGAACGGGCGAGGTGCTGTCTACCACGGAGCGCCGTACCACCATGCTCCTGCGAACCATTTCGACGGGTTCAGGTATATATAAATCCACCGACAATGGTATTACATGGAATAGGATAACTCCTTTAATTTCATGCGAGTATAATAGTCTTAAAACCGACTTGCAAGGCGTGTGGGCGGTAGTTCCGGCAGCAGCCGGGAGTGGTGTGGAAGTGTTCGCGGCATGCTATGGCGGCATCTACGCCATTAGCGGAACAAGTGTTACACCCGTGTTGATTGATACACTCAAGCCCTCGTTCAACACCGAGATCACCTGTACTCCCAACCGCAGTGTGTGGTATGCCGGCTGCGGCGCCACCGACGATGGCTCGGCGCCGTCTACTTATGGCGTGTGGCGACGCGATGAATCGGGAAAATGGTCGAACATCACACCAACAGTATTTCCCAAGCTTGCCCGCCGTTTTCGCATAGCGGTGTCGCCGTCCAATCCTTCGGTTGTGTATGTATTTACACAAACTCCGTCGTCGTATCCCAATAGATTTATCTCGTTTGGATCGCAGTTGTCGCTTTGGCGGTACACAGACGATGGCAAGGGCACAGGGAAGTGGGAGTCGCGAAAGGCATGGTTGGATTCCACCCAGCTTAATACCTTGGCCGGATACGCACTAACGCTCACCGTGCACCCCGAGAACGATTCCATGGTGTTTATAGCCGGAACAGATGCATACATGAGCAAGAGTGGTTTTGCGGTGGCAAATGATGCTGTGCATTTGGGTGGGTATCCGTACATCGTTGCGCCGGGCAGATTACATCCCGATATCCACCACCTGGGATTTAGCACCACAAAGCCATACCTGCTGTACGCAGCGGGCGACGGTGGCCTGAGCTACACATCTGAGTGGAACAAAGAAGATGGCTACTGGCGAACTCTGAATAATGGCTACAACGTAACCCAAGCATATCACGCATCGCAGGATCACTTTGATGTTCGCGACAGTATGGTGTCCGTGAGCTTGCAGGATAATTCTAACTACATCACTACAGCGCCGGGTAGCGGGCGGGGCTGGACACACTGCGGCGGCGGTGATGGCACCTGTACGGCAGTGATGCCCGGGGCATCTCTCATTTTTGCCTCGTCTCAGTATGCAAGCGTGTATGCCTTTACGCTGAGCAACGGCAATATTGAATACACCGGCTTTGACGCACCGTTGGCGGCAGACTCTCTCTCAGCTCAATTTGTCAACACCTTCTTTTTGTTGCCACGCCTTTCGCGCAACGATACCGTGCTTGTAATGCCGGTTGCAAACAGACTTTTTTACTTCGCGCCATTGTTTCGTGCTTTCGATCAAGCTTCGTATAGAAGATTGTGGATGGAGGCCACGCAGATGGGACCGCTTGTTAGTGGCGGCTCCAGAATCAGTGCCCTTGGGCGATCGCGGTACGAAGATGCAACCGTGCTTGCGGGAACAACCGCCGGTGCAGTCTTTAGCGTGTCGCTACA
>JBJOLU010000116.1:0-5141 GCA_046052705.1 Bacteroidota bacterium
ATTCGCAACATGCAAGCAGCAGACATCAACCAGAACTACTACTGTGTAGTAACCGGTGTGTGCGGCTCGCAGACCTCCAAGCAGGGTGGCTTCTACGTATCGCAAATCACGGTACAGAACCAGCCGGCAAATCAGGAAGTATGCTCGGGTAAAGACGCAAGCCTGATGGTAAGCGCAAGCTCGAACATTCCGAATGTAGTGTACAGCTATCAGTGGCGCTTAAATGGCACCGCCATCAGCACCAGCGATGCGAACTACTCCGGTGCAAACACCAGCTCGCTGACAATCAAGAACGCAAGTGGCACCCTTGCCGGTGATTACACAGTACTCATCAAGGCAAACCCCACAGGCGCAACCATCCTCTCGGATGCAGCAACAATCACCGTCATCAGCGCGCCGGTAATCGGCACACAGCCTCAGAACGTAACAGTATGTAACGGCGAGAAGGCATCGATGACAGTAGCAGCAACGGGCGGAACACTGAGCTATCAGTGGAAAGTTGGAGCAGCGAACATTCCGGGTGCAACATCTGCAACAGTAGAAGTAGCATCGGTAGATATGTCTCTCAACGGCGCGAAGGTAACTTGCGTCATCACCAACAACTGCGGTGAAACCACCTCGAGCGAAGCAATCTTGACGGTAAACGACAAGCCTGCAATCACAACAGGACCGGCAAACACAGCAGTGGTAATTGGCAGCAACTTTGTGCTGAGCGTAGTAGCAACGAATGCAACAAGCTATCAGTGGAAGAAGGATGGCGCGTCTATCCCCGGAGCAACCACAGCAACGTACACACTGAGCAGCTTTACAGCAGCAATGGCAGGTAAGTACACATGCGATGTAACCAACAGCTGTGGCACGGTAAGCTCGGATGCAGCAAACTTGACGGTATCAGGCCGTGAAGAAGAAGCAGAAGCAGCAGGCTTTGCCCTAGCATACGCAGTACCTACACCTACCTTTACCAGCGCACGTATTGAGTTCACCATGCCATCGGCACAAGCAGCACGAATCGTGATGCACGATGCATTTGGCCGTGAAGTGGCAGTATTGTTCGATGGAATGGCAAATGCCGGCATCACAACAGTAGTGGCAGATGCAGCAGGCCTGAGCAGTGGTGTGTACACATACACACTCACCAGCGGCTCGCATGCAATCACCCGCCGCATGGTGGTATCGAAGTAAGCAGGTAGCGCGACAACATAGAACAAGGGTTCATTCAATACAATGAATGAACCCTGTGTTCGGAAGCGATTTGGATAGCATTTCAAAAAGCGATTCCAAAAACGAAAAGGGCAGGAGATTTCTCCTGCCCTTTTTTTTGGTTGCTTTTTTATAATTACAAATACTACAGGAAGTTAGGTTTGATGCTAAGTACGCGTACCCTCATCACCATCTACCCGGCCGCAACAAACTCTCAACGCACTCCAAACATGACGACAACATGACCATCTACCCACAAAAAAAGCCGTGAGAAAAACTTCTCACGGCTTTTTTGATGTCGGGGCGGCGGGATTCGAACTCGCGACCCCCTGCTCCCAAAGCAGGTGCGCTAACCGGGCTGCGCTACGCCCCGAAACGTTGAGGCGCGGTGCAATGCTTTTGTGAGTTTATGTATGATCACATGTGTTTCCACGTGTGCACTCCGGGCATCGCGCTGCGCTAACGAAGTGCAAAGATGCTGAACTTCGGGCACGCGGGCAACTTTGCCTGCGCGCGCGCTCAACGCAACTCACTCGCGTTCAGCAGCACGCACAACACATCCTGCGTGCTCCTTCAACAATCGTACGTCCGATGGCACCTTAGGCTGATATCACCTTAGGCTGATATCACACATTATCCTTTCACCTGCTCGTGGCGCGCAAAGAAGAGAATTCTGCGTTGAGTGAAGTGGAGAGAGAAGAGCAGAGTGAGTCGGAGAGTGAAGAGGCGAACGCAGCATACACTCCATCGTTCATCCTTCACGAACGGGTTCCTGAACGCTAGTGAACAATTCTTTATTCCAAAGTGAAACAAGGCGCGAGTGAGCGTCGTTATTACATAGTAGCCACTGCGCCGGGTTTGCGCAGGATTTTTCATTCGTGGTGAACAGGTTGTTCGAGTACTTCGGTGATAACTTATGTCGTACACCCCCACTAATAGAACATATGTGCTGCAGTTACGACGCACTATCAAGGTGCCGCTGCAGCGATTGTACCAGGCTATGGAGCGCGATGAAGACAGATCTGCCTGGCTTCATTGTAACACCACGGTGCAGCCGGTGATTGGAGGAATGTTCCAATCTGCTAATGGCGCCGATGCAGAGTTTCTGGAGCTTCATCCGCATGAGCTGTGGCGCTTAGAGTGGAAGAATCCGCGCCATAAGCCGGGCTCGGAAGTGGTGATAAAGTTCGTAAAGAATGGCCGGTGGGAAACTACCATTTACGTTCGGCATTGGCGAATTCGTTGCAAAAGCGATTACGAGGAGCTGCATAACGGATGGCGGCGCGTGCTCGATTCGCTGGAAACCTACCTGGAGCGCGGTCAATTCGAAGATTCCGACCCCGATGTACCGCAAAGCGCTCTGTAAAGTTTGAGTTACGGGCTCTAATGCAATCACGTCACGATTGCTCTGACATAATCACGTCACGAGCTCTGATATAATCACGTAACGAGCTCTGATATAATCACGTAACCGGCTCCACACACATCCCCTTACGCAACGCTACAAATATCTCTGCGCTCCCAAATGGCAGCGAAGTTGGTCAGGAAAGGCCATAGTGCTATTTTTGCCGACCTCAGGAACGTCATCACGGAGAACGAATACATGTCTGTAGAAGTTGTTATGCCCAAAATGGGCGAGAGCATTCAAGAAGGGAAAATTCTTCGCTGGTTGAAGAAACCTGGTGACACCATCGAGCGCGATGAAACGCTGCTCGAGATTTCCACCGATAAAGTAGATACGGAAGTGCCTTCGCCGGTGGCCGGTGTGGTGGCTCAGCTGCTATTTCAAGAAAATGATACCGTAGAAGTGGGTAAAGTGATTGCCATCATCGGCAATTCCGCTTCGGATGTGGTGACTGCCCCAGCGGCAGCGTCTGCACCTGTAGCTGCTCCGGCACCTGCACCTGCTCCGGCACCTGCACCTGCTCCGGCCCCCGCACCTGTAGCTGCACCGGCATCAACACCCGCACCTGCACCCGCCGCAGCTCCTGCTTCCGCAGCGTCGGCAGTGGATGTGGTGATGCCCAAGATGGGTGAGTCTATTCAAGAAGGCAAAGTGTTGCGCTGGCTGAAGAATGTAGGCGATGTGGTTGAGCGCGATGAAACACTGCTCGAAATTTCTACCGATAAAGTTGATACCGAAGTTCCTTCGCCCGTTGCGGGAACGCTCGTGGAGCGTTTGGCCAACGAGGGCGATGTAATGGAAGTGGGTAAAGTGCTCGCACGCATTTCCTCCGGAGCCGCTGTTAGCGCTGCATCTGCGCCTGCAGCACCGGTAGCTTCAGCGCCTGCAGTTGCTGTAGCTGCTGCACCTTCCGCTCCTGCTGTATCGCATGCCGCCGCGGCTCATGCTTCTCATGCTCCGGGCCTGCCCATACCTCGTACGTCGGGCAATAGATTTTACTCACCCCTTGTACGCACTATTGCGCAATCAGAAGGTGTGTCTCTGGCTGAGTTGGATTCTTTGCAGGGCACCGGTATTGGCGGAAGAGTAACCAAGAACGATTTACATTCGTATATCGCATCGCGCGGTTCACGTCCGGCAGCAGTTTCTGCACCGGCACCGACTGTGGCTGTGCCTGTTTCAGCACCCGCACCGGCCCCCGTTGCAGTAGTATCTACAGCCCCCGCTTTGAGCATTGGCAGCGATGGTGGATCCGATCGTGAGATCATCCCCATGGATCGTGTTCGCACCTTGATTGCCGATCACATGGTTCGCTCCAAGCTTACCTCGCCGCATGTTACCAGCGTGGCTGAAGCAGATATCACCGGCATCGTGCGCTTGCGCGAAAGCCGTAAGGCCTCCTTCGAAAAACAACACGGGTTCAAGCTTACGCTTACCCCGTTCTTTGTTCAGGCAATTGTGGATGCGGTAAAGCAGTTCCCGCTTGTGAACGTGAGCGTAGACGGTACAAACATCATTCGCTACAAGAATGTGAACCTTGGCTTTGCCACCTTGTTACCCGATGGTAATCTTATCGTTCCGGTGATCAAGAAATCCGAAATGCTCAGCACCCACGGCATCGCTGCATCGATCAATGATCTGGCAAATCGTGCTCGCACCAAGAAACTATCTCCGGATGATATTCAGGGCGGAACTATCTCGTTGACCAACATGGGGCCATGGGGTTCGTTGTTCGGTACGCCCGTAATTAACCAACCGCAAACCGCCATCATCGGTGTGTATGCCGTGCAGAAGCGCGCCGTGGTGAAGGAAGTAAATGGCGAAGACGCTATCCTTATTCGCCACATGATGTATGTGTCCATCACTTACGATCACCGCGTGATCGATGGCGCACTGGGTTCGGGTTGCTTGAATGCAATCGTGAAGAACCTGGAAGCAATGAACTCAGACACAGTGTCTATCTAACATCATCGGTGCATCCGTGCCGTAGGTGCTTACAATTGCACCTCTGTTTGCAGGAATACTACCCGTTGCCTGCCGCCGCTCGTGGCGGTGATCGAACTTCCCATGCTCGAAGTGGAGTTCTTCTGCGTGTGCTCGTAGCGAAGCCACAGCGTGATTCTATCCATTGGACGAATCTCCACGGTGCAGGTGCTGCGTAGCACATCGTCGTACAACGGCACCAGCCGCATACTCCCCGGAGCTGCAACCTCAGCCACGTACACGGCGGTGCCAAAGCCATTGGTGGAAGCAAGCGTGGAGCGAGCGTGTACGCGCAGCATAGAGCTCACGCGCCAATCCATTCCAGCACTAATCGCGCTTCCGTAGTTCGTGGCGAAACGTTGCAAATGAGTACGCGCCACCGCATCTGCTCGTATGCTTATTCGTAAGGCCTCGCTGCATCGATGCTCCAGCACAACCCTGGCACCGGATGTTGCCTCCGTATACGAGAGCAACACATCCGTGGCCGAACGCTCGGACTCCGTGCGAACGCGATGGCTACCACGCAGGCGCAGGCTTGATGCAGCGTTGATCG
>JBJOLU010000117.1:0-7815 GCA_046052705.1 Bacteroidota bacterium
AGTGCTACGTCACCAAGAATCATTGCCAAGATGGGAACAATGTAGGCCAATCGTGCGTTGCTGAAGGTCCATGCACCAAACACGGCAAGCGCCGTCATGGGTGCCATATTCGGCAGTACATGAAATACACGGCTTGCGGCGGTGATGGCCAAGATGGTTAAAATGACGCCCGTATGTGATTGCTTGGATGACATGAGAAACTCTTCCTTGTTGATGTGCTGAAATCTAACCGGCTGCGGTTACAACGCCGCGAAAATACTACTTTCCGCCTGAGTGTAATGAGAGAATGCTAATGAATCGTCGTTCTTAGAATAAACAGGGGATTTTGATATATGCTCTACTTTACATAATTATGATTGTATTGCAATCGGAAGGGTAATAAGAAAGGTGGTTCCTTGGCCCGGCGCCGATTGTTTGACGATGATTTTTCCTGCATGATATTCCTCGACAATTCGCTGCGACAAACTCAAACCCAAACCCCAGCCGCGAGTTTTGGTTGTGAATCCTGGTTCAAATACTTGCTTACGAACTTTGGCCGACATGCCTTTGCCGGTATCGCGCACTTCGATGTTCATAAGGTTCCGCTGCTCATCGCGTTCGCAGTGAATGCTTACTGTTCCTTCTTTCGATTCAATGGCCTCCACGGCATTCTTGATCAGATTCTCGAACACCCAAGAAAACAGTTCAGCGTTTATGGAGCAAATAATGGTAGGATCGCAGTCTCGTTCAATGCGCACATGCTTGGCAAGCTGCGGTAAGCGACGCTCGTAATACACGCATACAGACTCGATAATGTCTGCGAGCGGAGCCGGCTGCAGCGATGGTTTGGATCCAATCAGCGAGAATCGATTGGCGATGATACTCAAGCGCTGCACATCGTTTTGCATTTCGTTTAGGGTGTCTTCACGGTCTGAACGGCTATCGCTAAGGCGTACAAGCTCTATCCATGCCATAAGGCTCGAGAGCGGCGTTCCAAGCTGATGCGCGGCCTCTTTAGCCATGCCAACCCAGATATTCGACTCTTCGTTGCGCTTCAGATAGCTAAACGATATGTAGCCAATAGCGATAAACGACGCGGCAATAAGAATCTCCACATACGGCAAGTAGCGCAAGCGCGTTACCAACGAGGAATTTGTGTAATACACATAACTAATCACCCTGCCTTCGGTATCTGTAATGGCTACGGGAGTATACTCTTTGCCCATCTGTGCCACCATTCGGCGCACCATGGACAGTTTTGCTGCATCGGACGCCGTGCTGTCAACGTCGATATTCATGGTATACTGACTCAGTGGCTCCAGCGGATTGCTTTTGTCGTCGGTAAGAACCACCGGAAAATTGATAACCGGCGTGATGTGATCACGGAGAAAAAAGAAGTCAATTCCCTTTTCCGGAGTCGATTGTGTAAACGACTGAATAATATCGGCGTACAGCGATACTAATTTCTTCTCGCGCTCCACTAACTGCCCCACAATCGAGTGGGTGTAAAACAAGATCCCTGCTACGATCATGAGCGCGGAAATGGTGAGGAATACTTTTATCTGCCACTTGGTAACAGATTTCTTCCACCATTGAACTCGAACGCGTGTTGTTTGTGTGGTAGGCACGGTAACTGCTTGTTTTACAATGTAATATCTCTATGCTTTGCCGCTTTTAACAGCCTGAATCTGTGCTGTAACTGCTGCAATATCTTGTGGTATCGACCACTGATTTCCGGAATTCATGTCTTTTATTGTCAACTGCTTGGCACTAATCTCTGATTCTCCGATGAATACAACTACCGAGGCGTTTAATCTATTTGCATCTTTCATCTGTGCTTTCAAGGACTTATGTTGAATATCATACACGCACCGAAGTCCTTGAGCACGTAGTTCCGATACCAGCTTAACAACCTGCTCCACGTAAGTATCCTCACCGGCAACGTACACGCTAAATGCCGAAGCGGAGGCGGGTTGATCTGCGGTTAACAGCAGTAAACGTTCCACGCCTATTCCGAAGCCTACGCCCGGCGCTGCCGGTCCCTGCAAGGACTCAAAAAGGTTATTGTATCGGCCGCCACCCCCAACAGCATCCTGCGCGCCCAGCTTTTGAGTTTTGAATTCAAATACCGTGTCCGTGTAGTAATCTAGGCCGCGAACCAGGAAGGGATTCACCGTAAACGGCACCTTCAGTTGCTTGAGAAGCTCAAGAACGCGTTCAAAATGTTCTGTGGATGATTGATCCAAGAAGTTCTTGATGACCGGGGCTCCGGATACTATGTGGCGATCGCCTTCTTCTTTGCTATCCAGAATACGCAATGGATTTGTATCCAGGCGCCGTTTCGAATCTTCGCTGAGTTTGTCCCGGAATTGAGCGAAATACTCTACAAGTGCTGTGCGATACCGTGCCCGAGCGTCGGCTGAACCAATGGAATTGATCTCCAGTTGCACATCGTCGATGCCGCACTCATGCAGGAGCGTAAATGCAAGGTGAATGATATCCGCATCCGCTTCGGCATAGGGCGAGCCAATCACTTCGGCACCCACTTGATGAAACTGACGTTGCCTTCCCAGCTGTGGGCGCTCGTAACGGAAACACGGGCCATAATACCACAGGCGCATGATGGGATTGGCGCGCAGCAGGGTGTTTTGCAACACCACTCGGGCCACTGCTGCGGTGAGCTCGGGACGCAAACAGATGCTATCGTGCGATCGATCCTCGAAAACATACATTTCTTTGTTGACCACATCGCTTCCCTCTCCGGCGCTGCGATGAAAAAGCTCGCTGTATTCGATGATAGGCGTACGAATTTCATCGTAGCCGAATCGATCGGTTACCGATCGGAAAATTGATTCCAATTCTTGCCAACGTCGTGTTTCGGTTGGCAGGATGTCTTTGGTGCCTTTGATGTTCTGAATCATGATTGCAGGGTGTTAGCGACTGACTGCGCGAAGATAGCGCCGGAATACGGTTTCAGCATGAAGGGCCGTGAATGTTATACAGACCGGCGTAGAAGTGTTGTTACAAAGCGTCTGCGCGTTGAAGAAGCGCATGGATGGCCTCGGGGGTCTGCGCTGCAAGAGCTTCGTGTTTGAACCAATCCGAAGCCACAACTCTGGATATTTTACTGAGCAGCTTTAAGTGCGTACTCACGTGGTCTTCCTTGCCTACCAGAATAACTGCAAGCTGAATAGGCTCCCCATCCAAGGAATCGTAGGAGATCGGTTCTTGAAGTGTCACAAGTGCGGCTGTGGTACGATGAACACTGTTTGTCTTGCCGTGTGGCAGAGCTATGCCATGGCCAATGCCTGTAGACATAAGGTTCTCGCGATCGCGAATCACCCGTCGTACTTCATCGAGATTCTCCACGTCGCCATTGCGAGCCAGTATCTCGGGCAGGTACTCCAGTAGATCATCCTTAGAATGGATATCTAGGCGAACTTCAATGCGAGAAGGAGTTATGACGTCGGATACATTCATGGCTGCAGCGGTGGTTCAGAGCACGCAAAAGTAACCATCATTGATCGGATGCGAAACATCGTATAGCATCTTGACGAAAGTTATTCGTCTCGCCATGAAGAAACGTGCATCACAAAGCGATCTGCCTCATCTTTGGCTGTCTCCGAATCGTTGGCTTCGGCAATCACCGTGAACTCGCCTTTCTCTTTGTCCGGTACCAACAGAACCGAGGTATCATTTTCATCATTGAACACCTTTACACCGTCGATCAGGTCTCTGCGCATCTCGGCACTGAACTCCATAGCGCGACGCATCACATGCCCCTTTGCATCCCACGGACACGGTATTGAAACACGAGCCTGATGCCTCTTTGGCAACGATTGATCAAGCTCCGCCAGTACATAGCCGGTTCGTGCAAGCATCTCCAGAATTTTGGAAATGGAATACAACGCGTCGGACGCAAACATGTACTCGGTAAAGATGAAACCGCCGCGCGTACCGCCCACAAAAGCGATATCGCCGGCGCGTGTTGCTTCCATCATTGCGGCATGCGAATTCTTTATGCGCACTACCTGTACTCCGTACTCTGCCGCTACACATTCAATCTCTTGCGTGGCCTCCACAGGAACAGCGATACGATACGGAGCCAAGTGTTTGTGCGTCTCCAAGAAGAGCTTTGTAACCACTGTTACAAGCCTCATCGACGAAAACCAGTAGCCGCGTTCATCGATGAGCGCAACTCTTTCCGCGCCGGGATCGATCTTGAATCCCACCTGATATCCCAGCGAACGCATTACACCCGACACTTCATCTTGGTTAACCGGATCGTAGGTATTCATCGAGGCCTTCACCGCATCGATGTAGCTGTTCATGGCCAGCACATTGCAATTCAAGCGCCCTAGAATGTACGGAAACACAGAGCTGGCCGATCCATAGCTGTAGTCCACAAGGAGTTTGTAACTGCGGTTTCGAATCAGCTCTACATCAAGTTTCTCCACATAGCCGTTGATGTAGTTCTCCATTTGGCGCTCCGGAAAGGTTAGGCTGCCCACCTTCTCTTGTGGCGCCCTCTTGATATCTTCACCGAAGAAAAACCGCTCTACTTTCTTTGTAAGATCCAAGGTGATATCACGGCCATCGCTGGCAAAGAGAATGATGTCACTTTTGTGTGGGTTGTTGATAGATTTTCGAACATGAAAGCCCGCCTGAATTGCGCCGTTACGAGTGTACTGACGGGTTTGTGGAATGGGCGAGGTTTGCAAATCCACCACGTTGGTTCCAACGGACATCAAACCCGTAACGATGGAGCGTTTCATCATGCGAGATGTTGGATCGGAGTCTCTGGATGCCACCACCGACACTCCCATTCCCAGAGCATTACCAAGAGAGGCGCCAAGCCGCGCACCAAATTCCGGATTCATTTCAACGTTAGAAATACCGGTGATGCGAGCATCCGTAAAAAGTTCTCGCATCCATTTTTCTTCCTGTACCAGCGAGTGCGAAAGCCGCGCATACGGCTCCACCACTTTATTGTTCCACAACTTGATATTCGAGCGCAGCTCGGCATGATTACCAATTGTACAATGCTCGGCAATGAAGACGTTTTCCTCGATTGTAACGTGCTCTCCAATGGTTGTGTTGTTGCATATCACATCATGCGAAACATCAGCGTGGCTGCCCAAGGTCACATTATCCCAGATCACTGCCGAATCAATATTTGCTGCGGAGTCTACGGTTACATTATTTCCGAGTATTGAATTGCTCACCACAGCATAGTCGCCAATGCGGCAATTGTCTCCAAGCACCACGAATCCATTCAGCTTTGCTGTTGGCGATACTGATGCACCGCTGCCCATAGTAACAGAGCCGCTGCGCTCTCCGGGAATAGATATCTGAACTTTCTGCTCAAGAACATCCTGCACTGCCCTTTGGTACTCGTTAAGGTTGCCTATATCTCGCCAATATCCTTTGGCAACATAGCCGTAGAGAGGTAGTCCTTTTTCCAACATCAAAGGAAACAGATCTTTACTGAAGTCGAACTCGCGGCGGTACGGTATAAGGTCCAGAGCTTCCGGTTCGAAAATGTATATGCCGGTATTTATGGTGTCGCTGAACACCTCTCCCCACGAGGGCTTTTCAAGAAAGCGTTCAATACGGCCATCCGGTTTTGAAAGAACAATTCCATAGGCGAGTGGGTTTGGTACCTCGGTGAGTAGAATCGTCGCCATGGCTTTTTTCTCTTCGTGATACGCTATGGCTTTGGCTAAATCAAAATCCGTAAGGACGTCGCCGCTGATGATAATGAAGCGCGTGCGCAAATGTTCGGCAGCATTGCGTACAGCTCCGGCGGTGCCGAAATCCGCGGCTGCCAACACATACTCCATGGAAATTCCAAAGTCCTCTCCCGAACCGAAATATCCGGTGATATGATCCGGTTGGTAATACAGGACGGACAGGACGTCATTGATACCGTGAGACCGCAATATATTCACGATGTGTTCCATGAGCGGTCTGTTCGCAAGAGGCACCATGGGCTTGGGAACGCTTACCGTGAGTGGGCGCAAACGCGTGCCGAATCCGCCGGCCATGATTACTGCTTTGGTAGTCATTAGGGTATCTCGTGATATTGGTATGGATAATACCGTCGGTGGTGTAAAATAGAGCCGATTTACCACGTGAAATACACAAAAAATGAGTGATTAGTATCATCTTTGTGAAAATCAATGTTGATACGAGGCTGCGGCATAATGATGCGGTAACATTCACTGCCGCGGCAGTTTATATTTCCCGTTTTGGCTGTCCTATTGTATCTTTGCCCTATTGACAGTGCTTTGTACCATTAACAGAAAGGGGATAAGGATGTCGAACACAAGCATTCTCAAATCCTTCGGCTTGGGATTGAGCGCGGTAATCGCGATGACAACCATCGGATGTACCAAGATGATCCAGCCTGACCAACTCTCGGAATTACGGGCACTTCGTGCTCGCGAAGTGCAGTTGAATAAATCAATTGCCGACAACGAAGCGTTAAAATCAAAACTTCAGCGCGAACTTTCCTCTCGTCAGCAGGAAACTAAGCAGTGCAACGATCGCCGTTCCTTTGTGATGGCCAAGTTGAGTAGCTTCCCTTCTGCCATGGGCGAGTCCTTGCCTGAAGCACCGCCGCCTCCGCCGGAAACAGATAAGAAGTCCAAGAAGAAGAAGTAATCATTCATTTGCAAACAATCAGGAAACCATTATGAAAAACATAATTCTCTCTGCAGTTGCAAGTGTTATGGTACTATCACTTGTAAGCTGTGGTTCAAGCAATGTAATTCCCGCGCCGGAGTCCAAACTGGATAGCTTGCTCACATTCGATGAAGCAAATTTGCGTTTGGCTGACTGGCGTATTCGTGTTGGCAATCTGGCCAAGCGCGACTCACTTCTTCAAGCGGACGTTCGTTCACTGGAAGAGAAGATTGAGGCAGAAAAGAATGCAGTTAAGAAGTGTAACGACGACATTTACGCATTGGTTAAATCCAACGAGCAAAGTGTACGTGATTACATGGAGCGTGTAGGCAAGCTGGAAGGTCGTATCCGCGAAATGCGTGGCCTTGACGACGATGCCTTTGAGCTTCGCAAAAACGAAGTGTACGACTTAGCAAAAGAATGGAATGCCATTCGTGTTATCGAAGCTTCGGTGCTACCCGATGTGTACGATCGCGTTATACGTGCTCGCGCAGACATCGCTTCCCTGCTGGAAAGAAAGCCGGTAAAGAAGAGCAAGAACTACACGGTTCGCTCATGGGAAAAGTATCGCGATTGTTTGTGGAACATTGCCGGTCAGTCCGACATCTACAACGATCCCTTCCAATGGGTGAAGCTGTGGCAAGGCAATTCAAATATCATCCGTAACCCCGACATCATTCGTCAGGGCATGGAGATTACCGTTCCTCCTCCCGGTCCGAAGACAACCGATGAGCAAAAGGCAGAGCGCATGTACTGGAGAAAGAAGCGTGCCGCACAAGCAGCTGAGCTGAAAGTTCCTGAAACACCCGCGCCTGCTGTTGCGCCGACGAATCCGGTTCCGCCCCCATCTCCTGCAAAGAAGATGGATGAAAAAGGCGAGAAGAAGGGCAACTAATGGACATTTACCCATAAGGTATTTTCAACCCCGCGGGACCTGGTCCCGTGGGGTTTTTTGTACCCGATGTTTTGTATCATCATCCATCATTCAAACGCACCTACTGCTACGCGCATGACCGAAAAAAAAATAAAGATCGGCGATATAGATCCACTCATTTTGTTGGGATCCAACGATTCCCTTTTGCAGTATGTAGAGAGCCGTTTCGACTCGGCTATTTCGCTGCGTAACAATATCATTACCATTCGCGGCAC
>JBJOLU010000118.1:0-7236 GCA_046052705.1 Bacteroidota bacterium
TTCCCGAAGCTTTTCCATTACGAACCCTGCCGTTATCTACACGTTCGCGCTGCAATGGTACGAATACGAGTTGCGCGGATTCAACCAGAGCTTAGCCTTCGATAATGTGAACGACAACGAAGCTCCAATTCGCAGGAGTTTCCTGATAACGACCTCTGCTGATGTGGCAGTATATGCCATGAATCAGGCATCAACAACAAGCGATGCCGCAATGCTCTATCCTGTTCCCGCATTGGGCAAGGAATATGTGTTACTCAGTTACAAAGCCGATGGTGTAACAGACACCACAGGCCCCACACTAAGCTATACGCCGTCGGAGTTTTGCATTGTGGCCACGCAAGACAACACTGTTATTAGCGTCTATCCTTCTGCGCCATCGCAGGTGAGTGGCCTTGGTGCAAAGTCGGTAGTGTTGCAGCGCGGAGAAGCATGGCTGTGCCAAACCGAGTTTTCGCCCTTCCGGCTCAATTATGATTTCTCCGGGACGCGAATTGTTTCCAGTGCACCGGTGGCGGTGTTCAGTGGTCATCAACGGGCGCTGGTACCTGTGGAGCAGCGTGGTATTCTTCAATCCCGCGATCATCTTTTTGAGCAAATGCCGCCCACATCGGTGTGGGGTCGATCGTATATACTCACGCCGCTGGCTCAGCCGCCGGGATCGTCGGTAGTGACGGGTGTCAACGATCTGTTCCGCGTGGTGGCAGCCGAGGACTACACCGTGGTGCGATTGAACAATGTTGTGATCGCTACGCTGAATCGCGGCCAAGTGTACGAGGCGCCATTAACATCGCCGGGGTTGATAACAGCGTCTGCCAAAGTATGCGTTGCTCTGTATAAACGCTCGCACTCTATAGGGATGTCTTTGCAAAACGGCGATCCCTTTATGCTCATCGTGCCGCCGCGTGCCCAGTATCTGAAGCAGTATAGATTTACCAACTGCCAAGCCACCGGCGATTACGTTTCTCAGTTCATCACGGTCATTACCGCACAGAGCAATGCCTCGAGCATTACCCTGGATGGTCAGCCGCTGAGCGCTACGTGGAAAGAGATTCCAAATACCTGTTACGTGTATGCGAATGTACCCTCTACCGATGGCGCTCATACGCTTTCCAGCCCCAAGCTTATTGGACTGTATGTGTATGGTTACGGTGCGGCTATATCGTATGGTTATGTAGGCGGCATGGCATTCGTCCCCGATGTGGGCGATGACAACGTAACTGCCGGGCCCGATCGCGGTATTTGCATTGGAGATACAACGCAGATTAGTATCACGGGCAGGGCCGTGCGCCGCAGCTGGAGCGGTGTTCGGGGCGGGCCCAAACCTCCGTGCGACAGTTGCGACGGCTTTCGCGTGGCGCCCACGCAGAATACCACCTACATCCTGAGCGCAGAGGATTCGCTGGGCTGTAGTATTCTGGACAGTGTAACGGTGGCGGTATATCAGTTGCCATCTGTCGAGGCATCGCCCGATACGGTGATTTGTACAGATTCACCCTTTGTCATCAGGGCCGATGGATCGTTCACCGATATTCAATGGTCTCCGCCGGTTGGCATGCAGTGTCCCACCTGTGCGGTTACCACTGTGATTCCCACTCGAGATATCACCTATACCGTCACGGCTCATAATGGTCCATCTGCGCGGTGCATTGCTACCGACTCCATTCGCATTCGCTACGCAAAGGGCTTTGCCAATGCGTTTCCAAAGCCGGTTACTATATGCCGCGGAGACAGCGTGCGAATTAAAATTCCATACTCGGGCAATGTGCGATGGTCGCCGGCCACATCCTTAAGCTGTGCTACCTGCACCGATGTTGTGATCAAGCCACAACGTTCTCAGCGCTACACAATCGTGGGAGATTCGGCCTCGTGCAGTACGCAAGCCACTTTGGATATTGTGGTAGCAGATCCGCCTGTGCTGCGCGCACCTGCCGACACTACCATTTGCGCCGGCACTCCGCTTTTTGTGACGATACAAACCAATGCCTCGCTTCTTGGCTGGCAGCCCACTACCTATTTGCCCGGTACCGGCTTGCGCGTGCTCACCTTCACACCGGACTCTTCCATAAGCTATGTGCTGCGTGCCGAAAGCACGGCCGGATGCGTCACTCTTGATACATTTTCCGTAACGGTACTTCCTGTACCCCGCATCAGTACACGCTTTGCGGATACTGTGGTATGCCGGGGTACGGTTCTGGATTTGTCGGCTACCATCACCGATGCCGATACTATCGAATGGACGCCGCCTACGGGCCTGAGCTGCACCAACTGCGCTTCGCCCCGATTGATTGCGTCAGACACCACCGCATACACCGTGCGTGCTAGAGCAAAAGGTGGCTGCCAGGCCACGGCCGTGGTGCGCGTGCAAACTCGGCCCTCTCCACAGATTTCTTTGATGGCCGATACAGTGCGTGTGTGTAAAGGCGAGAGAGCCATGCTGGCGGCGCGTAGCAGCAGTGGAAGTCTTCGCTGGGATTCCGCGGCCGGTGTGGAGTGTGCGGATTGCGATACCACCTATGTGATTGCCGGTGAATCTAAAGGGGTGATAGTATCAGCATCAAACTCTATAGGCTGTACCGCACTCGATACGGTATGGATTGCCGTGTTACCAACGCCTGTGCCCGCGGTGACCAAAGACAACGACACCTTGTGCGAGTCCTATGGAGTGGCGCGCATTCAGGTGCAGAGCGGCATGCAGGGCGGTACGCAAAGCGAAACCTATTCCTGGCAACCCTCCACGGGACTATCGTGCGCGGATTGCCCCAATCCCACAGCCAGACCTAGTACCACTACAATCTATACGGTTACTATTCGCACGGCAGACGGCTGCAGTGCCTCTACGCAGGTACCTATTGTAGTGGTGCCGTGTGCGCGCCGGCTTGGCATCAACGACGTAGATGCAGGAGCGGTGGTAGCTTGCAATACACAAGACACATCCATAGAAATTATCAACGAAGGCGAAACCGATATACGCATAGATTCGGTGGTGGTGCTGAGCACCGACGGCCTTAATGCAGTAGTGTCGGATTCTGTTGTGCGTGGAGCTATTATTAAGCCGGGCGCTCGCGTTCACGTAGCGCTCCGGCTTGTGCCGCAATGGGCCGGTAATGTGCGTTTGCAGCTGGGTGTGTATGCCAACACCGGTGTGAATGGCACCGATTCCTTGCACCCTGTGAGCGTTCTTCTTCAAGCGCAAACACGTGATGTGATATTGTCGGTTCTTCCTGCCAGCGCCACCGAAGGCGGCACCTTCGAGTTGCCCATATCATTTCGTTCTGCATCCTGGAGCGAAGTACCCGTGCGGGCTGCAGGCCTGCAGCTTCGCTATGATAGGTCGTGGATGTCATTCACCGATACGGCTTCTCTAGGCACGGAGAGGAGCAATGCCGGATGGACGCTGCGTGCGGGATCGGAGATCGCCGACGGCAACGATGCCCTTGTGCAATTCGAGCTGAAGGGCGGCCTGCCTCTGCAGGGCAACGAGATAGTGCTTCGCCCCTTGTTTCGTGTGTTGCTATCGTCGGTGGCCTCGTTCAGACCGCGCATCGACAGTGCGTGGTTTTTTGAACAGGATGCTTGTGTGCGCCCCGTGTTCGAGGACGCTGAGGTATTGCCCTTTGGCTGTGTGCGGGAACTTCGCCGAGTAGATGTGTCCAATACCACCTTTGCACTGCGAGGAGTGCGGCCGATGCCGGTGTATGGAAGTGAGTTTACGGTGGAGTATAGCGTAGCGTTTGCCACTTCGGTACGCATAGAGCTATTCGATGCATACGGTAAATCGCTCACGCTGCTTCAGCAGATGGAGCACCCATCGGGGAATTTTTCGCTTCGCTGTGATTCGCGGCAATTGTCTGCGGGATTGTATCAATGCGTGTACACTGCCGCGGGCGTGGTATCTGCGGTGCCGGTACTGGTGTTACGATAAGAGCGTTCGATAGCCTCCAACTTGGAACAAGCTATCGTGCCCCTAAAAGACATATTAGTGTCCTATCCAATTGTTACTGCGCAAATCGCCGGAGAGTGGCTTGCCAGTGTTCATTGTCCAGATCGTTGCCCACAACTTCTATTTCCATTTTTTCGTTGAGCAGAATACGCCAGGGATAGCCTACGTATTCCAGCAGTGTTTTAGCATCCCGATCTTCCTCGGGAATCACTCCGGCCGATTGCACCAGCACAACTTTTCCTCGCTCTTCTTTAATGCCGGGGAGTTCATTTCCTGCCCATAGGCTAATCACACGAATAGGCTTAGTGGCCATGGCTTTTACACCTGCAACCAGTTTCTTGAAGCCGTCGTCGCAGATGCCGCAATGGTCAGTGCGAATGTCGATAAGTGTGATCATTCCCTTGAGCGTTTCCGAGCTTACTGCTTGGGCGGATCCCTGCATCATAAGCGACATCTTCGGAAATGTTTTTCCGGTTTGAATGGCGCGGTCGGGATTGAGATACAGCTTCGCTGCCACCGAAAGCGGATGCAACGGATATTGTTTTGTGAGAAGCGTATAAAGCTCGCGCTGCCTGGAGGTGATACCGGCCACCTGCGCTTGAATACACTCGGCGTAAGCAATAGGAACCACCACATTTTCTGCGGTATTCGTAGCCAGTACATCGTTGATGTATTGTTCCTTGCTATCACGTTGGCGCGCATTCAGTGCGGCGTACATCGCCTGCGGATCTATAGCCCAAATAGAAGACCACGCCGGAATTACTCGCAGTGCGCGCTCCATGAGAGCCTTGTCTTTGATTCCCTCGGGCAAACTCTCGGACAAGCCCAAATACGCCAAATACAACATGCGTTCCGTGAGTGTGTCGCCCACTGTGCGAATCTGTTCTTTAAGCCGTTGTTCATAGGCATTCACACCCATGCGATTACGAAACGATGATATGTCGAAGCTTGCATTGGTGCCGCCGTTGCGGGTGTTGGCCACAAGAGCCGCTTCCATCTCGCGAGTGTAGCGCTCTTGGCGTTCCAATACCTCGATAGCCGTAGTGATAAACGATTGCAGAGCGGCGTTCCCGGCAGTTATCGATACGCTGCCCGTGCGCTGCGGCACCGACGATGCATCGAACACAAGTTCTGTTTGGGTGCCGCGCGGATCGATGCGAGCTGCGGCGCGGCCTTCCTGCACGCCATAGCCATCGGCGCTCATGCTGCACACGCGCACCGGGCGCATCCACGAGGAGTCTCCGTACACCAGCACTTGCCACGTGGCACCGCGCTCGGCGCCGGCAATCTTGGTGCGATACACTCCGTTCTTTACTTCCATGCGCCGGGCGCCGGCCACGGAGTAGCCGTTGAAGCTGCCAATGGCGCAAACGCTATCGATGCGGCGGGGCAACTGTGTGGGTGCCAGCGTTACACGAATTTCTTCTCTGCGAGGTACATCGCAGATAAAGGGGAAACTCACGGGCTCGTGATGCAGGCCCCCGATGCGTATTCTGTACACGCCATTCTTGGGAATCTCTACGGCGAACGATCCGGTTGCTGCTGCCGCAATTACCGTATCTGCACCGGGCGAGCCATAGCGAAACACTTCCACAAAAGCGTAGGGAACAGGCGCGCCATTGCTTCCGCTAATGCGGCCGCTTAGCACCGAGCCATCTGCCATTAGGCTTGGCGATACACCTACAATGATGGCGATTACTGCCGTCCACAGGGCTGTTGCAGATGCCATGCGGGCGCGCAGCGCCACGCATGTGGTAAAAAAATCTTTCGAAGTGCGTCGAATGATCTGCTGATGATTCATCATTGCTTCCTTAATAATTCGGTGCCGGGTGATTAGCGGTGGTGATGTTTGTTGCAAAACTACGCGGATCGAAGTTCTTGCATGATGTGGCTAAGGGCATCAACGGCCTCGAGCACATCGTGAGTAGTAGTGGTGCGGCATACAGAGAAGCGCACTGCCGCGCGCGACTCCGCTGTTTTTCTGCCCATGGCCAGCAATACATGCGACGGCTGCATGGTGCCGCTCACGCAGGCAGAGCCATTGCTGCAGGCAATACCGCGCAGATCCAGTAGTTGCAGTATAGCATCGCCGTCCAGCTGCGCTGCATCGGTAAAGGATACGTTCAGAATGTGGGGCGCAGCATGCTCGGGCGTGTTCCAGCGAATCTGCGGAATGCGTTCCTGTATGCCGCTGCGCAGCAATGCGATAAGCTCGCGGCAATGCGCAGTGGTCTGCTCAGCATCGCGCAGAGCAATGCGAACGGCATGCTGAAAGCCCACGATCAAGGGAAGCGATTCGGTGCCGGCGCGCCGGTTACGTTCCTGCCCACCGCCATGCTGATGCGCTTTGAAGTCTATGCCTTTGCGAATAAACAAACCGCCTATACCCTGCGGGCCGTGAATCTTATGCGCAGACACACTCACAAAGTCTACGCCCAGTGCGGCAACGTCCAGTGGGATTTTCGTAAACGACTGCACTGCGTCGGTGTGAAACAACGCGTCCGGTACCATGCCTCGAAGCGAGGCAAGTTCGAACACGTAGCCGGTTTCGTTGTTCACATGCATCACGGACACGAGCGTGCGCGGAGCGTTGCATTCGGCCAATTCATGAGTGTGAATATTGCCCAGAGTATCAACGCCTATGCTGCGCACCGATATGCCACGGCGAGCGCAATCCTCGGCAGGCTCGAGCACCGCGTGATGCTCCACGCTGCTGCATGCAATGCGATCTGCCAGCGCGGATTCTCCCGTGCAACTCTTTATCACGGTATTGTTCGACTCAGTGCCGCCGCCGGTGAAGATAAACTCCGCAGGATGGGCGTTCATGGCAGCGGCGATCTCCTCGCGCGCCTGCTCCACTGCCACTCGGGCTTGCCTGCCATAGAGATGCGCAGAGGATGCATTACCAAAACGGTCGCGCAGCCAAGGCATCATGGCTTCCAGTACTTCGGGATGAAGCTGTGTAGTAGCTGAATTGTCCAGGTAAATCATGTGCAATAATAGGTACAATTTCACGGACCTTTTTTGGGGCAGATGTTTGGGCGAGTGCGGGGCTGTATCTAGTTGTGATTGTTAATCGCACCGCTTTGTGATTCTCTACCCGACTTCAGCAACTTCCCCTGCTTCACCACTTGTACATGCGGCGCAATCTTCTTGAATAAACGCGGGCCTATGCCGCGCACCTTGCGTAGCTCGCTTACTGAGCGAAACCTCTTGCGCGATCTATAGTCCACAATTCTTTGGGCAAGAGTGGGCCCTATGCCCGGCAGCAAACACAAGCTGTCTGCCGATGTCAC
>JBJOLU010000119.1:0-3168 GCA_046052705.1 Bacteroidota bacterium
TCGGAAGCTGATCCATACTTGTGGCTGGAAGATGTGGACGGGCCAAGAGCATTGGAGTTTGTGACCACGCAGAGCAAGCGCACACTGGAACGCATGCGAGCAACGCAAGATTATGCTGCCATATACAATCGAAGTCTGGAGTTGAATAACTCCACCGACCGTATTGCATACCCCTCGCTGTACGGTGGGTTCGTATATAATTTCTGGCAGGACAAGCAGCACGTACGCGGAATATGGCGGCGCACTACAAAGGCACTCTATGATGCAGGACAGCCCGCGTGGGAAACTCTTTTAGACCTGGATGAAATGTCGCGAAAGGATAATGTGGTGTGGGTGTACAAAGGAGCGTCGGCATTGTACCCCTCATTCGATCGTTTCTTGGTATCACTTTCCAAGGGTGGTGGCGATGCCGTTGTGGTTAGAGAGTTCGATGTTCAAGCTAAACGCTTTACAAATCTTGAACTGCCGGAATCCAAGGGATCGGTATCGTACGTGGACGCAAATACGTTGCTCATCAGCAGAGATTTTGGCAAGGGTTCGCTCACTACCAGCGGCTATCCGCGGCAGGTGCGCGTGTGGACCCGCGGTACATCCGTGGAGCAAGCCACAACGATTTATCAAGCTGAACCCGACGATGTGAGCGCATATGCCTACGAGCTACGAGATGCAGCTGATCCAACAGCGCCCACGTACACAATTATCAATCGTGGCATTACCTTTTTTACGAACGAGTATCGTGTGTGGCAGAAGGACGCTGCGGCAGCAACCACCTCATCGAATACAACGCTGGTGAAGCTGAACCTGCCGGACGACTGTGACATCGTTGGTTTACAAAGCGGGCAGTTGATCGTGCGCTTAAAATCTTCGTGGCACACAGCCGGGGCAGACGTTCCTCAAGGCGCGCTTGTAAGCGTGCACATGCAACGCTTACTGCAGGGAGAACATGTAGTGAAAATCATCATAGCACCGGATGCTGCATCCGGCATTTCGGATCTGGCGCTGACAAAGAACACACTCATAGTAAGCATGCTCACGAATGTGAAAAACGAGCTGTACATATACTCGTTTCAAAAAGCTACAGCATCGTGGGAGAAGCGCAAAGTATCAGCGCCGGATTTCGGCACCATCAATGTGATAGCTGCAGACGATCTCTCGGATACATACTACTATATCTTCACAAACTTTCTCACGCCAACCACGCTGTATGCGGCCGATGCGGCGCTGAACACGAGTACAGCTCTGCGATCCCTGCCTGCCACCTTCGATGCCGGCAATATGGAAGTTGAGCAGTTCAAGGCCCGCTCGAAGGATGGCACGCTTGTGCCGTACTTCGTGGTTCGTGCTAAAGGCGCAGGCCCCGGACCAACGTTGCTCTATGCTTACGGTGGTTTCGAGGCGCCGATGCTTCCGTATTATTCCGGTGTGATGGGTAATGCATGGCTGGCCAAGGGCGGAGTATACGTGCTGGCGAATATTCGTGGTGGCGGTGAGTTCGGTCCTGAATGGCACCGCGCGGGGCTCAAAGAAAAACGACAAAACGTCTTCGATGATTTTCATGCGGTGGCCGAAGACCTTCTGGCACGGGGGATCACAGCGCCCGGCAAGCTGGGTATTATGGGCGGCAGCAACGGAGGTTTGCTTGTGGGTGTAGCATTTACGCAGCGCCCGGATTTATACAACGCGGTGGTATGCCAAGTGCCATTGCTGGACATGAAGCGCTACAACAAACTTCTGGCCGGCGCAAGCTGGATGGGAGAGTACGGTAATCCCGATGTAACGGAGGAATGGGAATACATTGGCAAGTATTCACCGTATCATAATCTTCGCGCCAAAGTGGCAGGGCAAGAGAGTCAGCAGAAAGAGAGTACGTATAAAGAGAGCGAGAACAATAGCACCATCACGAACTATCCGGAAGTATTCTTTTATACCTCCACACGCGACGACCGTGTTCACCCCGGTCATGCCCGCAAGATGGCAGCAAAGATGATGGACATGGGCTATCCCGCGTTGTATTACGAAAACACCGAAGGCGGCCACGGCGGCTCTTCAACAAACGAGCAGCGAGCCATTATGGATGCCTTGCAATACTCCTATCTGTGGTCAAAGTTGAGATAGGGGATGAGATGGAGAACGAACTGTAAAACTCCGGCATAGCAAAGATTAACTGTTATCATTTCTCGCTTTAGATGCCGGGTGTATTAAATCAAGAGATGTTCGGATTAACATTAACATGGGTTCTCAGACACTTCTTAGTAACATCACAGTCACAACCCTACTCCAGTATGATTCGCACAGATGCACGAATAGTATCTGTGGCGTACCACTGCGAAGTCCATACGGCCTGGACCAGCATGGTGTCGCCAAGCATGCTTAGCACGGGACCAATCATCGTGTTAATCTCACCATTGGCTGCGCTGTAGGAACTTGGATTGATTGTAGGCACAATAAAGGTCGTGGGGGCAACGAAGCGAGATGAGTCGAGAATTGTCCATTTTCCGAACATGTCAACTTTGCGACGATAGATCTTTACCACGGTGTCGCCGGGATTGAATACCCACGTGTGCGATGATTCCCACGAGACTTTCTGTTCCTTGTACGGGGGATTTCCCTTACTATCAAGCAGTGAGCCGGAAACTCGATGTGTTGTTTGATACCTATCTCGCAGCAGCGTCAAGTGATAGAATCCGCTACTATCCTTCTTTAACCGCGGATCAAGCGTTATTACATAGTCGTCCGGTTCCACCCACTCTGCTTCCCGCGTGCACGAATGGAGAACGAGTATGGCAATCGCACTAAGTAGTATCGGTATTATCGCGGTGAGTTTTTCGCAATTACTTGATAGGTCGCTGATACGCGATCCTCGGCCTTCTGAAGCTGTGTTTCGTCCGAATAATTTCGCCATACTATAGTTAGTCCAACACGTATTCAATAAAAAAGCAAAAATGCTCCGTGGCTTTGTGCCGCAAGCGAAGGTCATCACAACCCGGCAGATCTTGACTCAAAAACTCACGAACACATAACCGTTGCCGTTGTATATCTCTTGAGCATCACGTGAGCTTATCGTGAGCTTACATTGAGCTTATCGTGGGAAGAACGTGACGCACATGATGCGAGGATGTGAGGCACGCCGGGTGCGCGAAAGTACCTTTTTCACATTTCGCAGTATAT
>JBJOLU010000120.1:0-4310 GCA_046052705.1 Bacteroidota bacterium
CACCACTCGCAACTACTCATCATCACTCACCACTTTGTACTTCGTACATCGCTTTGTAAACAACAACATGAAACAACTTCTCTTGGTGCGTCACGGTAAAGCCGAAGATCATTCCGCGGTAACGCAAGATTTCGACAGAAGGCTTGTGGAGCGGGGCCGCACGGATGTTTCAGGCCTAGCCGCGCTTGTGAATGCCGTGCCATTCGCTCCCTCGCTTATTGTATCCAGCGCTGCTCCACGCGCAAAGGAAACTGCGGAGATATTGGCGCAGGAGGTTCTTTCGCTGCCCACGCTCGTTCTTCAACCATCGTTGTATCTGGCCTCGGCGCCGGCGCTGCTGCATGTGATTGAGCAGCTTAGCGATGATCACGATGCAGTGATTATTGTGGCGCACAACCCGGGTATTCGCGATGTCGCTGCCATTCTCACAGCGGAGTTTTTACCTTCCTTTCCTACGGCCGGAGCCGTACTTGTTTCCTTTGAGTGCGAGCTTTGGGCCGGCTGTGAATACGTGGGCGCAGGGTCTGTGCGCCACTTTTTCCGAGAGCGCTAAAGAGATTTTTTGAGTGAATTCCACGTCATCAGGAAGTGAATTCCACGACAGCGGCAAGACAATAACAGCAGATGTGCGCATGACATTATGTCATAAAAAATGGCGCAATACACCAAAAAAGTCGCACTATCTGCCATAATGACATAGTTCCCCCGCCTAAACGTGCCCATATCCACTTTGGCACGGCATTGCTATGTACCATTGTACATGCGCAAGCAAATTCACATTCACCTGTAATATCATTCACTGTTTTACTCTATTCACCATTTTTAGGAGTAGCGATGAGATTAGTTCAAATGCATCCCGTAGCGGGATTCGATTCCATGGTTCGCCGCATGAACCATTTGTTTAACGATTTAGACGTTGGCGGACGTCGCCTTGATCGCAGTGCTACAGCAGCAGCCGGTTCTTGGGCTCCGCGCGTGGACATCACCGAAGATGCCACCGCATTTACCCTTCACATGGACCTGCCCGGTATTGCTAAGGAGAACGTAAGCGTCTCCGTAGACGAACACCGTGTGCTGAGTGTACGTGGCGAAGTCAAGAAAGAAGAAGTGCAGGAAGGCACTACCATTCACCGTCGTGAGCGTCGTACCGGCTTGTTCGAGCGTTCGTTCACCTTGCCCGAGCATATCGATGCCGATTCCATCAGCGCACGTTTTGAACACGGAGTATTGTATCTGTCTCTTCCTAAGAAGGCAGAGCAAAAGCCCGGCGTAAAAACAATAGCGGTTGGATAAACTCATGGAAGCTGAAGAGGCGCACAGAGGTGTACAGCAGTACACAGCAGTACACAGCGGTACACAAGCCGTGCGTCTCTTCACACCTTCCGTGATAAAATGATTGAGCAGGCAGAGTACATACATCAACGCGAATTGAGAGAGAAGATCTGAAGCAAAAGAAACGCAGTGGTGGAGGAAAGGTGCCGGTACAGATACGAAGGAACGCACTACTCCTGCATCATGAAGTGCAGTAGCAGTTACAGCAACAACACAGTAACAACTACATCAGCAAACAACATTCACATTTATATCCGGAGTTTATATGAGTAAAGTAATTGGAATAGACCTTGGTACCACGAACTCGTGTGTATCGGTTATGGAAGGCAGTGCGCCGGTGGTAATTGCAAATGCCGAAGGCATGCGTACCACACCGTCTATCGTTGCATTTACAAAAAGTGGCGAGCGCTTGGTAGGTCAGGCTGCGAAACGTCAGGCCATCACCAATCCCCGTAACACCGTCTATTCGGTGAAGCGCTTTATGGGACGACGCATGGACGAAGTAAACGAAGAAACAAAGTTGGTGCCCTATACAATTAAAGGCGGCGACGGCAATTCCGCTCGCGTTGATATCGATGGACGTTTGTATTCGCCGCCGGAAATCTCGGCGATGATTCTTCAGAAGATGAAGCAAACCGCGGAAGATTATCTGGGTCAGAAAATCACCGATGCAGTAATCACCGTTCCCGCGTATTTCAACGACGCGCAACGTCAGGCCACTAAAGATGCCGGCGAGATTGCGGGCTTGAACGTTCGCCGTATTGTGAACGAGCCCACGGCGGCCGCTCTTGCTTATGGTTTGGATAAAAAAGGACAGAACATGACCGTTGTAGTGTACGACCTTGGTGGTGGTACCTTCGATGTGTCGATACTGGAACTTGGTGATGGCGTGTTCGAAGTAAAGTCTACCAATGGTGATACGCACCTTGGCGGTGACAACTTCGATTTGCGCTTGATCGATTACTTAGCCGATGAATTCAAAAAGACCGAAGGCATCGATTTGCGCAACGATCCCATGGCGCTTCAGCGCTTGCGCGAAGCGGCAGAGAAAACAAAAATTGAACTCTCGCAAATGCTGCAGACCGATGTGAATCTTCCGTTCATCACCGCTACCGCAGATGGTCCCAAGCACTTGAATCTTAGCATTACCCGTGCGAAGTTCGAGCAACTCTGTGCCGATCTTTTCGAGGGTACACTGCGTCCCTGTGAGCAGGCAATGAAAGATGCAAAACTCTCACCCTCGCAGATTGACGAAGTGATTCTTGTGGGTGGTTCCACACGCATCCCGAAGATTCAGGAACTCGTGAAGAACTTCTTTGGCAAAGAGCCGAGCAAAGGTGTAAATCCGGATGAAGTAGTTGCCGTTGGTGCGGCTATTCAAGGTGCAGTGCTTACCGGTGAAGTAACCGACGTGTTGCTTCTTGATGTAACACCGCTTACACTTGGTATTGAAACACTCGGCGGCGTTCTTACCGCGATGATTCCGGCGAACACCACCATTCCCACAAAGAAGAGCGAAGTGTTCTCCACGGCCAGCGATAGTCAGCCCAGTGTGGAAGTACATATCCTGCAGGGAGAACGTCAAATGGCCCGCGATAATCGTTCGCTTGGACGTTTCCACCTGGATGGAATTCCTCCTGCACCGCGAGGCGTACCGCAAGTGGAAGTAACCTTCGATATCGATGCCAACGGTATACTTAATGTTTCGGCTAAAGATCGTGCCAGCGGAAAGGAACAGAATATCCGCATTACATCGTCCTCCGGACTTTCGCAGGACGAGGTAGAAAAGATGAAGCGCGATGCCCAAGAGCATGCAGCCGAAGACAAGAAGCTGCGTGAAGAAGTTGAACTGCGCAATCAGGCAGATCAGCTCGTGTTCCAAACCGACAAGCAGATCGGTGAGTTTGCCGACAAACTCAGCGACGATCAAAAGTCGAAGATCAATTCTGCAAAGGAGCGCTTGCAAGATGCCATCAAGAACAATCCGGCAGACATCAAGCCGGCGATGGATGCATTGAACCAAGCATGGAACGAAGCCAGCACATCGATGTACCAGCAGGCAGGTGCCAATCCCGAAGCACAGGCAAACACCGGCGACGCGGGCGCTCAAGGCGGCAACGACAAAACCGTTGAAGATGCCGAGTACACCGTGGTAGACGACAAGTAAGCTGTACAAACGTTAGCGATACTCCCGAACGGCGCTTCACCACGCGTGTTCAGAGTATCTGCAAAAGAAAAAGGTCAGGAGAAATCCTGACCTTTTTCTGTTTAGTTGAATGTGTCTCTGCATCTTCTTGCAAAGAAGATACGACCTAAATACTACCCTCTGCCCGCAATCAAATTCAACGCACTGCCTGCGTTGAACCAACCGATTTGCTGTTCATTCATGGTATGCTTGAGTTCAATTGCATCAGACGAACCATCGCTGTGATGAATGGTCATTGTGATTGAGGCACCGGCCTTTAGCGTAGTGATATCAACAGATACGCGATCATCCTCGCGAATCAAATCGTAGTCTGCCGGATTAGCAAAGGTGAGCGGAAGCATACCCTGCTTTTTCAGATTGGTCTCGTGTATACGAGCAAAGGACTTCACCACAATTGCTTTGCCGCCCAGGAAGCGGGGCTCCATTGCTGCGTGCTCACGCGATGAACCTTCGCCGTAGTTCTCTTCGCCCACAGCCACCCAGCTGATACCGCGAGACTTGTAATCACGGGCAGTTGCGGGCACTGCTGCGTATTCACCGGTGAAGATATTCTTCACCGAGTTAGCAGTGTCGTTGGCAAAGTTGATAGCGCCGATGAGCATGTTGTCGGAGATGTTATCAAGGTGACCGCGGAAACGAAGCCACGGACCTGCCATTGAGATGTGGTCGGTGGTACACTTGCCTTTCACCTTAATAAGTACCGGCATGTTTTGATACTCGGATGCGATGGGGGCCTTGAATGCCTCCAGCTTTTGCAGGCGCTTGGAGTCGG
>JBJOLU010000121.1:0-5662 GCA_046052705.1 Bacteroidota bacterium
TTCGCCAGGGCATTGAGTCCACTATGTCTTTTGTGTTTTTGGCGCAAATGCAGGTGATGGAATCCGGATATGCGGACGTGAGATAATCAAGAGTGAAGATGTCCGTGTGATCCATGTGTGCGTGTGAAAGCAACACGATATCAGGTTTTGGAATATCCTGTAGCGCTATAGCCGGAGCTGCCAGTCGTGGAATGCCAATTGTTTGGCCCAGCAGATGTACACCCACTGTATCACCAAGTACCGGATCGGTGAGTACTATAGTACCGTAAATGTTTAACAGAATTGTTGAGTGACCAATCCAACACGAGGTGATGGTGTGGTTAGACCATTGCGATGGTTCAGGAACTGTTTGGATGCGGGATTGGGGAGTGAGAGTCTTTGCAATCAAACTCGATGATGCAACTGCGGATGTGGCAAACAGAGAGGAGGCAAGAAAGCCGCGACGGTTCATGGAGTTCCGGTAAATAGTGGTTGTAGGCACGCTGAACAATCGTGCGCAAAGATGCCGCGGCACTATTACCTTGATGTGTACTTCATGTAAGCAAATCACAGCATGGCATTACCCTTCGGTAACACGAGCAACAAGGCTCTTTGGGTATGTCACCTCGTGATGGTCAATTTTTTACGATTTTTGCCGACCGACAATCAGAACTCAAGCAATGGATACAACCGCATATCAGGCGAAAAACACCATACGTGTGGTAACGGCAGCATCACTCTTCGACGGGCACGACGCAGCTATCAACATCATGCGGAGAATTATTCAATCCACGGGTGCAGAGGTAATACACCTTGGCCACAACAGATCTGTGCAGGAAGTAGTGGATTGCGCGCTGCAAGAAGATGCTCAGGCAATTGCCATGACGAGCTATCAGGGTGGCCATGTTGAGTATTTCAAGTACATGGTAGATCGTCTGCGTGCTGCCGGGGCCGGGCACATTAAAGTGTTCGCGGGTGGCGGCGGAACTATTCTTCCGCAGGAAATCGAAGAGCTGCACGCCTATGGTGTAGCCCGCGTATACTCGCCTGACGATGGTCGCGAAATGGGCTTGCAGGGAATGATCAACGATCTGTTGAGGCAGAGCGATTTTGTAACTCCATGTACGCATGCAAAGACCTTACAGGCGGATGTGTCTCAACGTGTATCAACCGCATTAGCGCAAGCCATTACCATGATTGAGCGCGGTGAGTCTGATGGCTCGGAGTGGAAAGCGCTTAGCAATGCCGAATCAGGGCGGCCCTCCAAAGCACGTTGTGTGTTAGGAATTACAGGTACAGGAGGCGCCGGAAAATCTTCACTTACCGACGAAATGGTTCGCCGCTTTTTGGAGGACTTCCCCGATTTAACCGTGGGAATAATTTCTGTGGATCCCTCCAAACGTAAGACCGGTGGTGCGTTGCTGGGCGATAGAATTCGCATGAACGCAGTGCACAACAACCGTGTATACATGCGTTCCTTTGCCACCCGCGAAGCCAATGTGGCAATGAACAAGAACGTGCGTGCATCCATCGATGTTCTGCATGCTGCGGGATTTGATTTGATTATTGTGGAGACTGCCGGCATAGGTCAAAGCGATTCGCAGATCACCGAGGTGGCCGATGTGTCTCTGTATGTAATGACACCCGAATACGGCGCAGCATCTCAGCTGGAGAAGATCGACATGATCGACTACGCCGACGTGATCGCACTGAATAAATTCGACAAGCGCGGAGCCATGGACGCCTTGCGTGACGTGAAGAAGCAAGTGCAACGCTCGCGAGGTTTGTGGGATCAGTCTCCGGATACCATGCCGGTATATGGTACTATTGCCTCGCAGTTCAACGACCCAGGCGCAAATCGTTTGTACATGGAGCTGGTGAACATACTCCAACGACGTTGCTGTGTGAGCTGGACTTCTACCGTAGATCTTCCGGTGGGCGACAGCGAAAAAATCTACATTATCCCTCCGGAGCGCTCACGCTATCTTTCGGAGATCGTTGAGGAGAACAAGCGATATGACTCTCTGGTTGCACAGCAAAGCGAGCTTGCCCGCAGACTATATCGAATTCAGGGTTCCATTGGAGAGCTCGAGCAACCTTCGCATGCAAAAAAGTAGTGATCGATTCGCTGCAGCCGGAGTCGGAGCATCTGCATCATTCTCGAATGCACAGTATATACTCATCCTTGCGGGTGCGATAGTCTTGCTTCTTGTTTCGTCGTGTTCCTCCGTTTCTCCTTCCAAAAAAACAGTTTCTCAAGACCGAGCCAAACTTGGAGCCACTGCCGGTTCTCTATCCACACAATCAAGGATTGCTTCCGAAGATCTTGATACCTCGAGCGCAAGCCCTTTTCAGCGAGCAGTTCTTCGCAAAGCACTGGAGTATGTCGGCACACGATATTGCTTCGGGGGTACGGGACCGGACTGTTTTGATTGCTCCGGTTTTGTAGGGCAAATGTATAGAAATGCGGGAGCAACGATACCCCGAAAAGCCTCAGAAATGGCTGAATCGGATCTTTTTGAGCACATAACCTTAGAACAAGCCAAGCCGGGAGACCTGGTTTTTTTCGATCTCGCAGGCCGAGGTTCTATCGATCACGTTGGCATAGTACTCTCCGGATTTAGTATGATTCACTCATCAACATCCCGTGGTGTAGTCCGGGATGATATTCAAAAACCCCCTTTTTCAAGCGGATTCAAAGGTTGTGGAACACTAATAGCCCCATAGTGGGCAGAAATGCGGTATCTGTACAACGATGAATGCCTGATGATAGAAAATTCATAGGAAATTATCCAAGTTTTGCTTCTCAAAAACGGTCGATCTCGCTATTTTGATGTCGAATCGATAGCGTTTATCGGGTATCTCATGCTTTGAGCACGACGAGTGACTGCTTTGCCGTCGGTAAAGTGGAGGGAAAATCAAAGCAATTGATGCAATGCAAAGGGGACTGATTATAGAGTATTCTTCTACCGCTTTCGTTCGGACATAGAGGTCATCATTATTTAGCAAATCACAATATTTCAATTTCCATTTTTCATCCTTTAATCAGGAGTCTTTATGAATGTCTTTACGGGTATCCTGCAAGGAAAACTGCGGTCAGCGCTGATCGCACTTGCAGTGATGATTTTCGCCGGTAATGCAGCGTCTGCGCAGTTGTGCGTAGCGAGCTGCTTCCCGTCGTATGCATACGGATGTATGTATATCGCGGCCTTTACCTGCAACGGTACTGCATATAGCGCAAGTGCTTGCGGCGCATCGGATGTTGGTACAACCAACAACAACACGAACCAGTCCTTCAGTGCCACACCCGGCTCTACGGTTACATGGTCGATGACAGCAGGTAATTACTATGGTTCGTACTATGCTGGTTATTACACCATCTTCGTAGACTGGACCAACAATAACACGTGGAGCCAAGTAGGCGGTTTCGCGTACATGAGCGTGAACTCGAGCGGGTCCTTTGTAGTTCCCGCGGGTACCACAGCCGGTCCTCGTCGTATGCGCGTTCTGTTTAGCTATTACGGATATTATGGCGCATGTGTTTCCGATTATTATGGTGACTGTAAAGACTTTACACTCAACATCGGCTACAACAACGACCTTGCACTTACCGGAATCAGCACCTCAAGCCCTGCACCTTTCGCGGCAGGAAACAATAACATTCTCGTAAATGTTACAAACGGAGGCTTGAACCCTATTACCGCTGCAACTGTAAACTATACAGTTACGCCTTCAACGGGTTCTCCGATTTCAGGAACAGCAACGTTCTCCGGAACAATTGCTCCCGGCGGTACTTCGACAATCACTTTATTGTCCGGCTATAGTTTCCCTGCAGTGGGTAGTGCTACCGTTACAGCTTCGGTGAACACGGTAAACAATACGACCGACGGTAACACAGCGAACAATAACGCAAGCGGATTGCTTGGAGCGGGACTAAACGGGGTGTATACGGTGGGTGGAACGAGTCCTGATTTTGTGAGTCCGGCTCAGGCTGCAGCGCAGCTTACGGCCGGCGGAACAATCGGACCTGTTACCTTCAACATTCGTCCGGGTACCTACACAGAGAACATTTACATCGCGAATATTCCGGGTAGTGCACTTGCGAAGCCTGTAGTGTTCCAATCGGAGAACGGAAACAAAAACTCGGTTATCGTACAGTACTCGTATACAGCTGCAGGCGCAATCACCGGAACCACATCTGTTGGTGGCGTTCCCACACTTCGCTTGAATAACGCTGACTATGTGAGCTTCAAGAACTTCACCATCGCAGCTCTCAACACTGCAGCTTCATCCGGTATGGGTGTTGAAATGATTGGTGCTACCGGTGGAACATCGGGTTGCGATAACGTAACATTCGATAACATGGTGTTCAACGGTGTTGCATCCACATCATTTACACTTGGTGACGTATTCTTCTTGTCAACAAGCAACGGATATCACCCGAACCTTGTAATCACCAATTGTACCTTCAACCAAGCTTCTATTCCATTCTACCATACCTTCGCAGGTACAACGTACCCCGCAGGATTCAATATCTCCAACAACACCTTCTCGAACTTCGGCGCGTATGCAATGCGCTTGGAAGGTACAGACGGAGCTACGGTAAATGGCAATACATGGGGAACAACAAGCACCGTTCTTTCGGCCGGTGTGATTTTTGTTAACCACAATGGAAACTTCAACTTCCGTAAGAATCGCGTTAACCTGACCATCAACAACGGTATCTCTGCTGTTACGTCGGGTTCCAGAACCGCTACCGGTCAGGGTGTGTTCGCAAATAACTTTATCCGCGTTGCAGGTGCAAGTGCTGTTGGCTTCACGGCTACCGGCAGCACGAATGCAGCATGCTTGCACAACACAATTCTCAATCAAACAGCCGGTTCAGCCTACACTGCTACAAGCGGTTCTTCGCTGTCCACGGTAAACAATATCTTCTTGAATACCGGGGGCGGACCTGCTTTCACAGGTGCTTCTGGCAATTCTGCTAACTACAACAACTACTGGTCAAACGGTGGCGTGCTTGCAGTATGGAACGGTATCGGTAATGCCACAATGGCCGGACACCGCGCTACATCCGCACAGGATGCTAATTCCAGCAACGTAAATGTTACTGTAGTAGATGGCGCCAACAACGATCTGTCGTTGACAACAGTAGATGTAAATCTCTATGGTATCGGTTCAACATCGAATGGTACCTATAATTCCGGCATTCGTGGTATTGTTTCCGACGACATCTTCGGAACCACACGCAATCGCTCGGAAGTGTTTATGGGTGCGCATCAAATCGTTCCCGTAATCAGCTTCAACCCTGCACCTCCTCCCACTCTTACCGGATGTGCAAATCAAACATTGACCATTTCCGGTAATGCTGCCGTAACCTTCGGTGCTCAGTTATCCTTCACATGGCAGCGCAATGGTGCTCCCTTGCTTGATGGCGTAAACGGAGTGTCCGGTGCAAGCACAGGTACATTGACAATCACCAACGCACAGCCTTCGCTGAACGGTGGTGACTATGTATTGCGTGTTACTGCAACCGGTGGTGCAGATCCTTTGGTATCGAATATCATCAATGTTGTAGTAAACGCTCCTATCGAAATCAACGCACATCCCGCTTCGCGCGTGATTTGCCGCGGCAACGAAACCTCCATGGCAGTGGTAGCAAGCGGTACAATTCTTGGCTATC
>JBJOLU010000122.1:0-5472 GCA_046052705.1 Bacteroidota bacterium
AACAAAACCTGCGGAGCTATCGATTACATCGTCTTGCCGAAGGCGTCCGGCTCCCAAGGTTATTGCAGCCAAACCCAATTCGCGGGTGGCAAAAGCAGTAATAGTTCCACCCTGCTCGGCCCTGAGATCTGCATAGGGAGTGGCTTCGTAATGCAGGCACGATTGATGCCAGTCCCCGCCTTGGGCGCTAAGCATGGTATGAAACACAGCATGTGCCTTTGCGCTAGTCCACGCCTCGCGAACAAGCTCTGTGGCTTCAACGGCGCTTAGCTCGGGCCGTGCCAGCATGAGCATGCGCGAAGCACACAGCTCTGTAAGCTCCACGATATCCGGCGGAGCATCATCGCGGGATTGTAAACATGCGTCGGTCTCTACCATTTCCAACCAATTTCCCACAGCCCGCCCCAGCGGCTCATCCATGCGGGTGAAGAGAATGCGAAACGGCAAGCCTACTTCTTTAGCCACACCCATCATGCGTTGGGCAAGTTCTTGTGCAGCGTCCATGCTCTGCATGAATGCACCACGCCCCACTTTCATATCCAGCACCAAGCCCTGAATATCTTCCACGAGTTTTTTGCTAAGTATCGAGGCAGTGATTAAGGCAGACGATTCCACCGTGCCGGTTACATCGCGAAGAGCATAGAGTATGCGATCGGCCGGGGCTATATCGCTGGAGGCCTTGATCATGAAGCACCCATGCTGCTCCAGAAAAGCGCTAAGCTCTGCATCGCTGAATTCCATGCGAAGCCCGGCCACCGATTCCAGTTTGTCTACCGTGCCACCGGTGTGGCCAAGCCCCCGGCCGCTCATCATGGGAACATGCACTCCGCACGCCGCAACGATGGGCACCAGTAGCAACGAGATTTTATCCCCCACGCCACCGGTAGAATGTTTGTCTATGCGGGGCACGGAATGCGGGAATTGATAGCGGCGCCCGCTGTCGCGCATGGCCATGGTGAGAGCGCCCGTTTCGGCCGCACTCATTCCGCGGGTACATACGGCCATCAGAAAAGCTGCCGCTTGGGCGTCGTTGATACTCCCGCCGGTTACTCCCTGCACAAAGCCCGCCACTTCCTGCGGGCTGAGCTCTGCTCCATCGCGTTTCTTTCGCAACACCTCGGCAGGAATCAGCTTCATGATTGTAATTTTGTTCGTGACACTATTGCTCGCCCTTCATGTCCTTCCAGGCGCTTTCGGACAAACATCGTAAACTCGTTCGATCCCTCCATCTGCGAAAGCACCGAGATGAGGAACTTCTGTTTGTGGCAGAGGGAATAAAAGTTGTGCAGGAACTTTTGAACAGTTCCTATGGTATAGAGTTCCTGTGTGTGGCGGAGCCACGCAGCTCAAACTTTCCGGAGCTGCTGCGGCGCGCTCAGCGTGCATCCATTCCTACATATGCTTGCTCAGAAAAAGTATTCTCGTCTATCAGCGACACACCCTCGCCCCAAGGTGTCTTGGCGGTGGCACGAATGCCGGAAGACATAACTATACTGCAAAACTCCGAGAGTTTACAAAGCTCCGAGAGCCGCAAGAGCGCATTGAATCTAGGCCCGCGGGTAGTGGCACTGGATGGCGTGCAGGACCCGGGCAATACCGGAACAATTGTTCGCACAGCGCATTTTTTTGGATACAGTGCCGTGCTTTTGGGTTCGCAGTCTACCGATAGATTCAACGGGAAGTTCATACGCTCGGCTATGGGGTCGTCCTTTCATATTCCCTGCATCGCCTGCGATTTACCGGCAGCACTTGGCAGCATTCGATCGGTTCATACGGTAATCGGTGCCGATGCTCATGCCGCAACACCCCTGCAGCAATGCGCCGTGCCCGAGAATCTCTGTATTGTGATCGGCAGCGAAGGCGCGGGAATTTCTACAGAGGTGAATGCGCTGCTGGATCATCGCTTTGTTATTAGCGGTCGCGGTGGAGCCGAGTCGCTCAATGCCTCGGTGGCCGCCGGAATCTGCCTGCAGTATTTTTCTTGATGCATCGCCCACACGCATGACCATTCTTATAGCCACGAACAACCGTCACAAAGTAGAAGAGATGCTGCATATTCTGCAGCGCGCGGATTCCTCGTTGGTGGTACTCACACCGGCCGATCTTCCGCAGGGCAGTATAGACGTAGACGAGACCGGCTCTACTCTGGAAGAGAACGCATATCTAAAAGCGCGTGCCTTTTTTGAGCACACGGGAATTCCCTGCATCGCCGATGATACCGGCCTGGAGATAGACGCCTTGGGCGGTAAGCCCGGCGTACGCTCTGCTCGCTTTGCTCACGACAACGCCACCTACGAGGAAAATCTCCTGCTAGCTCTACAGATGCTCTCGGCTACGCCGCCCCCACACAGAACCGCACGTTTCCGCACGGTGATGTGCTATGTAGACTCGCTGCGCACGCTATTCGCCGAAGGCGAGTGCCCGGGACATATAAGCGAAGAGCCTCGCGGCAGTAATGGTTTTGGCTACGACCCCGTGTTTGTACCCGATGGATACCAAACCACCTTTGCGCAGATGACAGCCGAGATCAAGAACTCTCTCTCGCATCGCTCACGGGCGCTGCAGAATATGAGCGCGGTGCTTACACGCGGCGTCATCGAACCGGAATCGCAGAATGTAGGTGCACCGGAACCACTACGTATCGCCACACCGGCAGCACCACATGCAGCTCGCCGCATTCTATGCCGCATCGCTGCAGCAGCGGCGGCAAACAACGAACACGCTCTGCGCAGCGCCATAACTCTTGCTGCTACGCATGGCGTTCCCATGAGCGATGTGTATGAAGTGTTGCTTCAGAGTTATCTCTTCGCAGGATTTCCTGCCGCACTAGAGTCGCTGAATATTCTTGACGAGCTTCGCAAATCCGAGCGAGCATCAGCGCCTGATTCACCGAATGATGGCAGGCGAGCATTGAATCACGAGTATGCTTATGATGCCGACGAGTTTCGCACACGTGGGCTGGAAACCTGCAAGAAAATCTACACGGATGTATTCGAGAAAATGATGCAGCGCCTTGGTGATACCTCGCCGGAACTGGCATCGTGGATGATTGTGGAAGGATATGGCAAAGTGCTTTCGCGACCGCAGCTCGATGTATGCACTCGCGAACTGGTGAACGTAGCCGTGCTCACCGTGATGGGGCGTCCGCGTCAGCTGTATTCGCACCTGCGGGGCGCACTCAACACCGGCGCAGGCGAAACAGAAATCACCGATGCTCTGGAGACCGCTATGGGGCTGGCTTCCGGCACTGCACTACACAGCGCCTTTGGTGTGTGGGACACATTACGTGAACGCCGAAATTCATCATGAGATTTCTGAACTCACATCCCGGAGTCTGACTTCACTAGACGTATCGTAGCTATGTATTGCAGATACGCACAGCAGATACACACCACCACTATGAATCACAACCCTTCTCCGCTATTGCTTGCAGCTTCGCAACGATTCGCACTGCGACTTCTGCAGCTGCTTGTAGCCGCTGTTGCCATAGGCGCTACCGGGCCGAGTAGTGATGCCGGCGCGATGATAAAAGCAGACACCACTCGCAACGATAAACGCCCCACGCGCAGCGCAGTTCGCGAGTTGCAGCGGGATATCGACGGCATCCTTGCTTCTCGAGACTTCAACCACGCAAACATTGGTGTATCGGTGGTATCTGCAGAAAGTGGCGAAGTGCTGTATCGCATGAACGACGAACGCATGTTCGTGCCGGCGAGCACGCTGAAGTTATTCACCACTGCAGCAGCGCTGGAGAGTTTGGGTAAAGATTTTCGCTACAGCACGCGGCTGTATTTGGATGGCAATGTTTCGTCCGGTGGTGAATTCCGTGGCAACATGCTTATTCGCGGCAGCGGCGATCCCACCTGGAGTGCATTTTTCAAGCGCGACGCTCTTGCTATTCTGGACAGCTGGGTGGCCAAGCTGGACTCGCTGGGCATCACCGGTGTGCGCGGCGCAATTGTGGTAGACGACTCCTACTTCGACAACGAGCAAACAGCACCCGGATGGATGATAGACGATGTGAGCTATGCCTATTCCCCGCATGTGAGTGCTCTGAACGCCTACGACAACACCGTGGAGCTGCGCCTTGCACCGGGCCGCGAAATAGGAGCCGGCGCCACATGCGAAGTATTCCCGGACAGAACCGGCGTGCGGGTGGACTGCCATGTGCGTACCATTGCCATGGATGAACCCGATGAAGTTCGGGCTGTTCGCAAACCCGGCAGTAACGACATACGCGTTGATGGCACTATAGCGGCAGCCGGCGCGGGAGACACCACCCGCAGCGTCCTGCGCGTTACCGTGGAGGACCCATCGCTGTATGTAGGAACATTACTGAAGAATGCCTTGGAGCACCATGGCATGCGGGTGCGAGCGGAAGTGACCCCGCTATACTCGGCCCTGCCCGCTACCACAGAGCCATCACTGAAACGCAAGAGTTATGCAGAGATGGATCCCGTGTGCGAAACCTTCTCACCGCCGTTGTCCGAGATTATCAATGTGATCAACACACACTCGCATAACCTTTGCGCGGAAGCGCTGATCAAGACCATAGGCAAGGAAAGCAGTAGTATGGGAAGTTGGGAAAGCGGCACCGAAGCGGTGAAGAAGTTTCTGGCGCAAAAAGGTATGCAGCAAGACGACTTCATCATGGTGGATGGCAGCGGACTTTCGCGCTTGAATCTTTGCGCTCCAAGCCAGCTGACATACCTGCTTACAACTATGCTCAAAAGCCCGTCACGCGAACACTTTCTAAACTCCCTTGCCGTACCAGGCGCTCCGGGAACGCTAAAGAATCGTGTGGTAGGTACTCTGGCAGAGAAACATCTGAAAGCAAAGACCGGCTCGATGAATAATGTGAGTAACATTGCCGGGTATGTTACCACCCGAGACAACGAAACCTTGTGCTTCGCCATTATGCTGAACAATTACACCGTGCCCGATGCACTGGCACGGTCGCTCCAGGATGTAGTGTGCATGCGCCTTGCAAGCTTTACGCGCAAAGCGGAAAAGTAAATTGCACCGCCGGAGCTCATCTTAAGCGCCGCCCATCCAAAAGCTCATGCCGCGTAATTGCGCCACGCCAACAATAATCAAAACAAGTGTTGCCGTTACATACAACAGCGCGCGGGTATTGCGGGCAGATGCTTCGGCCTTTCGTGCCATCGGCGCCATGTGGCTCAAGCCCAAGGCTAGAATCATGGTAACGGCATGCTCCATATGATGGCGAAGCGCGCTCATGTCCCACGATGCAGCCGAGCCCACGCGGTAAAGCAAGATTAGCCCGATGACAAACTGCAGTGTCATCAAGGCAGAGAAGATGCGGAGCATCAAAAGTTCGCTGCGGCCAAACTCCGCCTTGCGCAGCATGTTCCACACAAGTTTAGCGATAGCAACAACCGCTATGAGCACAAAGAGATTTCGGTTGTGAGAGTGTAGTACCAGAAGTGTGTCCATAGAGCTTTTGTTAAA
>JBJOLU010000123.1:0-2738 GCA_046052705.1 Bacteroidota bacterium
ACGTACAGTCCGGGTGTGGCGCGCAGCGATTTAGGAGTGAACAAGGAATCGCCCATGGAATACAACCCCACCACCTTCCAATCGGAAAAAACATTTGGCCCATACTGCTGCCCCACGGCGATGTATTGCAGCATCACGGACGAGTCTGCAATCTGCGATTGAGGAACCTCGAAGCTGAAGGGAATCTCGGCACTAAATGTAGAGTCCACAAGCGAGGCACTAAAAAATGCTTCGCCGTTTGCAAGAGTCTGCACAAGGTTTGTATCGCGTGGTATCATCTTGAAAGCCACTACCCGCAGATCAAACAAACTATCCTTCGATGGAAAATTCAGCGCGCCCCCACCGCGTACATATCGCACCTTGCCTTTGATAAGCGCACTGCCTGTATAATCCGCGGGATCGATACCGCCGGTGCATTGCATCAAAGCACAAGCACACAGAAGCGCAACGGCCATGTGTACCGACGCCACCGATGCTCGCCGAATATTTCTACGGATCAATAAAGGCATCTTCATACATTCACATGTTGGTGCTAGTAGATCTCTCCGTTGCGTTCACATTCCGCGCGCTTATGCTCTATTCTCTCAAGCTTCATACGAACGGCATTGCCAAGATCTATGCCACGAGCGTTGGCATAATTCATGAGGGCTATACATACATCAGCCGCTTCGTCGGCAATATGCGCATCGTCGATGGCTTTGCCCTTCCAGCGTTTCTTTTCAAGATTCGCAAGCTCCCCTGCTTCGCCGCACAATTCCAAGCAGAAGAACTCAGGTGTTCGCTGCGGGAAATGCGCTGATTGATAGGCATCAAAAGATTGCTGCACCGATTGCAAACCGGAGTGGGCTGCATGTTGCAGCTGTGATGCCAACGAGGAAGTTGATTCAGACATAATACCGCGTCATGTTGTGCTAGGAGAAATCTCATTGCGCCGGGCACAACGGCTCTGCGGTGTGCACTAAAGGCCTGCACAAAATACGAGGAGAATGATAAAGGGGAGGAGCCCGAATTGTGTCGGGAGAGGAGCACGAGTTGTGTCGGGGGCAGTATCCGAGATGTATGGCGCTATTGTAGAAATGCGCAGCGCACTGCGCTGCAAACATTTACTCCGATATTCTACGACGCTATGGAACGATCACCGCCGGCTCCGGCTACGGGATCCTTGATGCGATACCCAACACCACGAATACTTTGAATGTAGTGCTTACCGTCTGTTTCAATTTTCGCACGCAGACGTTTGATATACACGTCGATGATATTTGATTCAGGGTCGAAGCTCACCTTCCACACGTGTTGCATAATCATGCTGCGGCTCAGAATACGATTCTTGTTTCGCATCAGATAATCGAGCAGTGAGTATTCCTTCGTGGTCAGTTCAATTTCCTTACCGCCGCGATAGGCAACGTGCAGAACAGTATCAAGAATCAAATCGCCCACTTCCAACTTCGTAGATTTTACGTTCGACGAACGACGCATGATGGAGCGCAAACGAGCTGCGAGCTCTTCAAAGTGAAAGGGCTTCGGCAAATAATCGTCGGCACCAAGATCCAAGCCCATCACGCGGTCTTCCATGGATCCGCGAGCAGTGAGCATAAGAACGGGAAGAGACTTTCCTGCCTGACGCAACTCGGAGAGTACTTGCAGACCATTCTTACGAGGCAGCATCACATCGAGTACTATAGCGTCGAACTCGTTATTCAGAGCCATCTGCAAGCCGGTGTCGCCATCGGTAGCTATCTCCACAACGTAGCGCTCTTCCTCAAGTCCGCGCTTGACGAAGTTCGCCACCTTACGTTCATCTTCTATGACCAATATTCTCATAACGCGTTCTTCCCTGTGAGTTTTCGTGCGTTCATTTTTCGTTTACCATTGCAAATAAACTACTACCAACGACTAACCATCACAACGAAATATTTTTTAACCCAATGTTCAGCAAACTACAGTTCAAACATAGCAACTACAGCGAAGCGAAACCTCTCTTCGTACCACATGGACGTATTGCATCTGTGCATGTTGTTATGCCGGCTATTCAAGACGGTGATTCACTTCGGCGATTCAAATCCACGGAGCACCGTCGCTCACTGCCACCAGCGTGGATCGAGTTCGGCAAATACTGCATTGCGTTCCTCACATTCAGCCACGTATGCCTGGTTTGCCGAGCTTAATCTGCCGCCGCTTGCCAGCTCCATGGCAATTGCCGCCAGCGCAAAGAAGTCCTCGCGATGCTGATGGAACCTCATCTTCGCGTAATCTTCTGCTGAACGTGTACTCACCAAGAACTCCCAGTCGCTTGCTTGCGCCAACATGAATTCGCGCAGCATTTGCAGAACAACACGGCGAAACGATGAACGTTTCGACGTTCCTTCCAGCTTGGGGATAATATCGTCCACCATTGCTTCCATGCGGTAGAGAGACTCCCACATGTACTTCACCCCATCGTTCATCCATACTTCGTGATGGCCGCCTTTGCCCCATGAACTTTCCGGCAGAGATACTACTTCACGCGGTTGCGTTCGATGAATATGCTCGGAAGCGCACACCGCCTGCACGAATGGCGATGCGGCTAATCCTCGTAGCACCGCTCCAATAAAGGCCGGTCCCTCGAACCACCAGTGCCCGAAGAGCTCCGTATCAAAAGGAGTGCAGATGGTAGCCGGCCGCGAGGTGTCTTTGGCTACCTGCAAAGCCGTACGCTCCACGCTCTGCGTAAAGTGAAAAGCGTGATCGCGAATGCGGCC
>JBJOLU010000124.1:0-6294 GCA_046052705.1 Bacteroidota bacterium
TTCGATGTGCAAGCCTTCAGCCGGCACTCAAATGGTGCTGCAAGCAACGATTAGGAGGTTGTTTGAGTGTATTCCTGCTGATGCAGCTATTACCGTTGAGGTGGTGAGAGGCAGTGTCCGACACTACTCGCCACTGCTCGCCATGTACCAAAATCCTCCTACCGCTCGGTTAACAACCGCTCGGATTATCAACTGCTCGGTGTTCAGACTACTAATATCAAACCCTCTCTAGGCCTTTATCTCACGATATAATGTACGGGCGGTTCGGGCGCAACCCGGGTTGCATTCGTTGCCGCAGCAAAAGCTTCAAGAGGGGCTATAATTTCCTGTTCCTTGCCGGCAGCAACCACCACCAGAGAATCCGGCAGTATCACTCTGTGTTGCGCTTCATGAAGTTCATGAAGAGGCATGTGCGCAATGCGTCGGGCCATTGCCTCGTGTTCATGCGGGTCTATGCCGTATTCATCCGCGCTCATAATGTATTGCGCTACCTGTTGGGGTGTCTCGATGCTGGTTGCCAGAATTCCGCTAAGGTAGCGGCGGCAAAGCAGAAACTCTGCTTCGGGTATGGGCTCGTCCCGCAGGCGGCGCCATTCCTTGTGCACTATGTGCAAAGACTCTTCAAGATTCTCGCTGCGCACGCTGGACCACGCCAAGAACATCGAGCCATGCCGCCTGAACGACAACGACGAGTTAACGCCATAGGTATAACCTTTTTCCTCGCGCAGCACCGAGTTCAAGCGGGAAAGAAAATATTCGCCAAAGAGTGTATTCAGCACCGTCAGTGCAGCGTAGTCCGGATCTAAACGACCAATGCAGTGATGTCCCACCTGAAACACCGCTTGGTGAGCGCTTTCCACGCACGTATAGGCGGCGGTTATGTGCGCTGAATTCGAAGCCGTGTACACTGCTCGCGCAGAAGGCAGGGGGCGAAGTTCGGTCAGCGCTTCTTCCAGCCGGCGGAGAATACTATCTGTGTTGCATGCACCGGCCACCACTACTGTCCATGCAGATCGTTCTCGCATCTCGGTGTAGAATGCTTTGCAATCCTCGGGAGTAATATTCAACAAATCCTCTCGTGTGCCGTTCAGCGCGTTACCATAGGGATGGTTCTTGTACATCATCGCGCCAAAGGCCTGCGAGGCGCAATACCCTGGATAGGCCAGCGAGAGCTCGTGGTCGCTTAGGTATAAACTTCTTAGTCGCTCGAATTCTTCCGCATCGAACACGGGGTGAAGAATGCAATCAACCGCAACACGCAGCATGGTGTCGGTGTGTTTGGCTAAGCCTGATACGCTTAGAGACACGGTGTCTCTGGTGCCGGAGGCGCGAATGGAAGCGCCAACGGCGTCGATGATATCGGCAATCTGCGGAGCTGTGTGTGTATGGGTGCCGCGAGTGAGCATGGCCCCGGTCATCACCGCCTGTGAAGCGCGAGTTTGTTCCGTGGCGCCGCGCGCGCACACGAACGAAATGGTGAGCAGTTCCTGCGTTGTATCGGGAATGCAGTGAACGCGAATGCCACCGGCAAGTGTACTTGTAGTCCACGGCGGAAGCGTAAACGGTGCAATTGTTTGGCTGCTTTGTGGTTCGGGCAGAGGCATGCGTGTAATTTTCCGGAATGGGGGAAATCAATACTCAACCGACACTCATCACAAACGGAGTTGATGATAATCTTCAAACAAAAATAGGGTGTTTACGTCTTGGGCGGCGGCTGTGTATGACAAAATGGCAGATTTGCGGAGACCCGGGTGATGGCGAACAACCCTTTTTTGTTATTTTTCGGGGCGTTTTAGCGGCTTTTTTCGTCGAGTGCGATTCGCAATCTGACAACATTTCTCCCTGAAATATTGTCAGAGACCGTAGCAGCAGGGCACGAGGGTTCGGCACAGGTGCAGGCCGATTTTCTTACAACGTAACTACCGTTTACTCCATGTTTCCAACTTCACTTTCGTCTTCCATTGTGTTCATTAGCGGCGCCTCTGCGGGAATTGGCGAGGCCTGCGCGCAGGTGTTTTCCGAAGCGGGCGCCAAGTGTATTCTTATGGCTCGTCGCACCGATCGCTTACACGAACTTGCGGCGAAGTTACCCACACCGTCGCGCGTGCTTAGCTGCGACGTTCGCGACCGCTCTGCTGTACACCGCGCTGTGGAATCGCTGGAACCCGAATGGAAGAATATCGATGTGCTCATAAATAATGCCGGGCTCTCGCGCGGGCTGGCCACTCTTCAGGATGGGCTGGAAGATGATTGGGACGAAATGATCGATACCAACGTGAAGGGGTTACTCTACGTAACGAAGTCCATACTTCCGGATATGATTCAACGCGGCAACGGCATGATCATCAACATTGCCTCGGTGGCCGGACGTCAGGTGTATCCTAAAGGAAATGTGTATTGCGCTTCCAAGCATGCAGTGCGGGCATTAAGCGAAGGCCTTCAAACCGATGTGCTGGGCACGGGCGTGCGCGTGAGCAACATCGACCCCGGTATGGTGGAAACAGAGTTTTCTCTAGTGCGGTTTAAGGGAGACGAAGAACGCGCGAAGCAAACTTACAAGGGCTTGCGCCCGCTCACCGCAATGGATGTGGCACACACGGCCTTGTTCTGCGCTACGCGTCCTGCGCACGTGAGCATTCAGGACATTCTGCTGATGCCTACGGATCAGGCCAGTACACATCATGCACACAGAGTGTAACAGATATCATGGGAATTTTTGATCGCATCAAACGCATTGTGCGTGCTAATCTTGGCGATAGCGACTATTCCGCAGACGAGGTTTTTCACGACAGCGATGCGGAGCTACGCAGGATTATCGACGAGTTGCGCCGGCCATCGCAGCAGCAACGTGCGCGTGCATCTGCGCGCCCCGGAGCATCACAGGCGCGGGGGCAGTCCGGCAGCCGGCAGAGCACGTCAGGTTCGGCGGGTAATGCAGGTACGGCCAAAGACCTTGCGCTGAAGAATGCGTATGTAGTGCTGGGCTGCACACCGGCTTCTACCAACGATGCGATTAAATCGGCCTACAGAAAATTGATGCGCGATCATCACCCCGATACCGTGGCCAGAGCATCCGCGGCAGAACAAGAACGCGCCAAACGTAAAGCGCAGGAAATCAATACAGCCTATGATATCATCAGCGAACATCGCGGCATCAGATAATCATGAGTATTACCATTGCCATTGCCGTTGCCATGGCCATTGTATCGACGATAAAAGGATTACACGGGACTTTTCAAGCACATTCACATTAGCATTCACACTCACACTCACATTACCAACACGGAGATTTACTCATGAGCGAGCAGGAATACAGCGGTACGGAATCGCAAGCCACGTTGCCTAATGCTACGGAGGCATCCGGATTGGCGGAAACAGCCCGGATGAAATTTGGTGATGCATTGAGTGGCTCCGTGCTGCGCGAGGCCGCTGTGATTGTTGTGATCTCTGCTATCCTTGCCTTTGTGGTGAATACCTGGTATCATCCATCGCCGTTGCCCTATGTGTACGAGAGCCGAAAAGTGGCGACCGCGGGCGATGAACTGTTTAACTCTCTTGTGAATAGCGAGGGTAATGCATCTACCTCAACTGCAGCAGCAACATCGACATCTACATCTACAACAACATCATCATCAACTTCACCTTCCACCACAGCGGCCGGCAAAGCAGTGCTACCCGTAGCTGATGCAGGCAACGCGCAGTCTGCATCCGCTGCACATACCATGCAGGCTCAGCCCGCAACAAGTGCGGGTGATGTAACCAAAAAAACACCGGCATCCACGGCGAGTGCAGCGAGTGATAAAACCAAACACGCTGATCAGAGCTCGGCGTCCGCTTCGGCCGCGCAAGAACCTTTGAAACTTCCCATTGCAATCAGCTATGAGCAGGTGATGAAACTACTGGCGCGTCCCGGCACGGCCACGTTTATCGATGCACGAAAAAAAGAAGAGCATGAAAAAGGGGCCTTCGCCAATTCGTTGAATGTAGATGTACTGCAGTTTCAAGCCAATCCTCAATATCGCGATGAGTGTATGCGCTTGTTGTATTCCTTGCCCAAGGACAAGATTCTCGTGGCCTATTGCGGTGGCGGGAATTGTGAGTTAAGCCATGAGCTGTGCGATATCATGATTCCCATGGGATTCACGAAGGTGTTTATTTATCTGGGCGGATGGAACGAGTACAAAGAAAAGCAGGGAATGAAGTAAACGCATGTACCTGCTGTTCGCGTCGTTTGTTGAAGAATCACTATTCAGACTATCGCTACTCAGGCCATTACTACGTAAACCATCACCACATCAATCATCGCCACCTGAACAATCAATGATGTATGCCTAAATCTCATTCCATACGTACGCTACTTCAGAATCGCTACGGCATAATAGGGTCATCACCGGGAATGCTCGAGGCCAAGGAGCAGCTGGCGCAGGTGGCCCCGACCAATCTTACGGTGTTGATTACCGGAGAAACCGGAACGGGTAAGGAAGTGTTTGCGCATGCCTTGCACGGACTGAGCGACCGCAAGAAATCGCCCTTTGTGAGCGTGAACTGCGGCGCTATCCCCGAAACATTGTTGGAGTCGGAATTGTTTGGTCACGAAAAAGGTGCATTCACCGGCGCCACCGAGCAACGCAAAGGTTTTTTCGAAGTGGCAAATCACGGAACGATTTTTCTGGACGAGATTGGCGAGATGCCCTTTGGCACTCAAGTGAAACTTCTGCGCGTACTGGAGAGTGGTGAGTTTACCCGCCTTGGCAGCACCGCTGTTCAGAAGGTTGATGTGCGTGTAGTTGGTGCTACGAATCGCGACTTGGAATACGAGGTTCGTCGCGGAAATTTTCGTCAGGACTTGTTCTTTCGTTTGAACACCGTGCAGATACATCTGCCGCCGCTTCGGCATCATCCGGAGGACCTACCCGAGCTTGTTGAGTACTTCGCCGCGAAGGTATGCGAACGGCTTCACTTTCATTTTGAAGGCATAGACCACGATGCCATGCGCCTGCTGGAACAACATTCGTGGCGCGGCAATGTGCGGGAGTTGCGAAACCTTATTGAAACCGTTGTGACCATTGGTCAGGGTACACGCATCACTGCAGACTATGTGCGGCGATATATCACCCCGCAACGATACGAGGACACACCGGAAACACGAACCGCTATTGTGCATGTGCCTCAGCCGGAACCGGCGCAGTCCTTACCAAATGCGGATGCGGCAACCGGCTTGGTGTATCAATCGCTGCTTCGCTTGCAGCACGACGTTAGTGCCATTAAGCAGGCATTCAGCGCCTTGGTGGAGCGATTGTCCGAGATTACCCTGCCGCAACAGCGCGAGGTTCCATCCGAACCCGCCTTCGATCCCGCGCACATGCGCCTGGATGAAATGGAAAAAATGATGATTGCCGCCGCTCTCAAACACTACCACGGCAGCCGGCGCCAGGCCGCGCGCTCACTGGGCTTGAGCGAACGTACGCTGTATAGAAAGATGCAGCAGTATGATATAGCCGATGAAATGAATTGATGACAGGCTAAGCTCAGGTTATGAGCTATCTACTTCCTTTGCATCGGCGCATCTTTTGGGGATAAACCATCACGTTATTTATTGCCACACCTGCGTATACTTGCATCGATTTGTGCGGCGCTTTGAGGCACATTTCAGCAGGGGAAAACGCTAGGGGATTGCGATCCGGAATGTTACCGTCGTTGGCAGGATAAATGCTCGTAACAAGCGGCAGACATTCGGGAAGAAATCGGGGAGTACGTGGGAAGATATCGGGAGATACGCAGGAAGTAGTGCAGATGCCTAGATGCTTGTGTTGAGATTGATGTTCCTACTACATTGAAGGGAACTCAAATGCCGTGTATCAATACAAACGTGCTCACTGACGTAAGCTCATTTCTATGCTCATTTGAATGCTCATTTGAATGCTCATTTGTATCCTCATTTGTATGCTCATTCGCCGTGATACTCACATTCGGTTGTTAGATACGTTGGTACTTACAGTTGATTCATAATCAATACGCTCTTCACTCGATAATTTTTTACGGACTTTCATCAATACGCAATGAAGATTCTTCGCATTGTTCTGCTTTTGATAATTGCTAGTACTGTTCCGGGCATCGTTTCAAGTACTATGCTTTTCGCCCAAACACCCATTTACCGTACATCCACCATGTATGACGAGCCCGGCTCGGAGGGCCGCGAGCATCCTTTGGATTTTGAGCGCTTGCGTTTGACCATCAAGTTCGACGCTAACGCGGGCAAGGTTTTCGGTGATGTAACCGAGATGTTTACCCCCG
>JBJOLU010000125.1:0-8255 GCA_046052705.1 Bacteroidota bacterium
AGCTGCTCGGTAAGGTTTTCGATGTAATAGGATCCGCCCAGAGGATCGGCTACTTCGGTTACATGAGATTCCTCGGCAATAATCGTTTGCGTGTTGCGAGCGATGCGGGCGGAGAAGTCGGTGGGCAAAGCCAGCGCTTCGTCGAAGGAATTCGTGTGGAGAGACTGCGTACCGCCCAGCACTGCAGCCATTGCCTCGATAGTAGTTCGCACCACATTATTGTAGGGATCTTGCGCGGAGAGCGACCATCCTGATGTTTGGCAGTGCGTGCGCAGTAACAATGACGATTCCTTTTTGGGATCGAAGTACTTTTTCATCAATGTAGCCCACAGCACGCGAGCAGCCCGCAGCTTTGCAACTTCCATGAAGAAGTTCATGCCTATACCAAAGAAGAACGAAAGCCGCGGCGCGAAGTCATCTACAGCAAGTCCTCGATCGGCCGCACGACGCACATATTCAAGGCCATCGGCGATGGTAAAAGCCAATTCCTGAACAGCTGTGGCACCGGCTTCATGAATGTGATAACCACTGATACTGATGCTATTGAACTTGGGCATGAAGCGGCTGGTATACGCAATGATATCGGCCACAATACGCATGCTCGGTTCCGGCGGATAGATGTAGGTGTTGCGGACCATGAATTCTTTGAGAATATCATTCTGAATGGTGCCGCTTAATCTGTCTTGCCCCACTCCTTGCTCTTCGGCAGCCACGATGAACATCGCAAGGATGGGTATCACTGCCCCGTTCATGGTCATGGATACCGACACATCGCCCAAGGGAATACCATCGAAGAGAATCTTCATGTCTTCAACGGAATCAATGGCCACCCCTGCTTTTCCTACATCACCCGAAACACGCCGATGATCGCTGTCGTAGCCACGGTGAGTGGCAAGATCGAAGGCTACCGACAATCCCTTCTGCCCGGCCGCAAGGCCGCGTTTGTAAAAGGCATTCGACTCCTCGGCTGTAGAAAATCCGGCGTACTGGCGAACTGTCCAGGGGCGATTGGTGTACATCGTCGCGTAGGGTCCGCGGCGGAAAGGATATACACCGGGATATTCTTCAGAGGCATCATTCGAGCTTGGCGCATACACCGGCTGAATGGCAATTCCCTCTCGAGAGATCACCGTTTTAGTATCCGGATCCGTACCCTTGTATTCTTTGGTGGCTTTAGTACGCCATTCTTGAAGAGACATAGCTTTGCTGTAAAGTAATAAGCCAAAAATACGCACCTGCTGCGCTATGAACGGATAAGTGTTCCTGCTGTTGTGGGCACGATAAACCCGGCGCCTACTGTATTCACCGTGGTGACTATATTGTCGGCGCCATTGGTCACATCACATTCTAGGGGAATACATGGTACGCTACAACACAATTCCGCAAATGTTTCTGCAATCCGGCACCTCGTTTTTTGGCGACGGGCATGCAGTGTACATGACGAAGAAAGACGGAGTATATCAAGGAATTGCTTACGCTGAATTCCGCGACCTTGTGGAATGCTTAGCAGCAGGACTGGTGAAGCTAGGGCTGGAACCCGGTGATCGAGTAGGTATTGTGTCGGAAAATCGCTTGGAATGGGTGATGTCCGATTTTGCAATCACCGGCAGCGGTGCCGTCGACGTTCCCGTGTTTCCTACTCTTACCGCACGCCAGCTGGAGTACACGTACAACAACTGCTCTGCTTCCATCGTGATTGTGAGCAACAAGATGCAATTGGGGAAGATTCTCTCTATGAAGGCCGAGATACCTTCGCTTGAACACATCATTGTGATGAACAACGAAGGCGCTGATGCAAGCCAGAACATTCACAATTTCAGTGATGTGATTTCGCTGGGACGTACGGCGCTTCCGGACGAGCAACGGCGCAGCACGTTTGAGCGTAGTGCCATGGCCGTGCAGCCGGATGATCTCTGCACTATCATCTACACAAGTGGCACCACGGGTAATCCCAAGGGAGTAATGCTAACGCATCGAAACCTTTGCTCCAACATTAATGCGGTAAACGAAGTGGTACACGTGGGTACCGGCGATGTGTTTCTCTCCTATCTGCCTATGTGCCACTCTTACGAGCGTATAGGCGGCTTCTACATTGCCTTCGGTCATGGCGCTACCACAGCGTTCGCTGAGTCGCTGGAATCGGTCCGCACCAACTTGCAAGAGGTACGGCCAACAATCATGACATCGGTGCCGCGATTATTCGAGCGCATTCGAAACGGCGTGTACGCCAACATGGAAAAACAATCACCGGCTAAACAGAAGATCTTTTCCTTTGCTCTTGGTATAGGCAAACGCATGGTTGCCGAACAGCAACGTGGTTCGGTCTCGCTTCCCACAAGGGCTTTGTATGCCGTTGCCGACAAACTAGTGTTCTCCAAAATTCGCGCATTGACGGGCGGCCGTTTGCGCTTCTTTGTATCGGGTGGTGGCGCTTTAGCCTACGACGTCAAGGAGTTTTTTACCATGCTGAACATGGTGATTCTGGAAGGATACGGCCTGACGGAAACCTCGCCGGTGCTTACCGTTACCCGCCCGCACGACAATGAAATCGGCACCGTAGGCAAGCCTATTCAGGAAGTAGAAATTCGTCTTGCCGACGATGGAGAAATCTTGGCGCGCGGACCAAACATCATGCGCGGCTATTGGAAGAACGAAGAGGCTACTAAACAAACTATAGACGCCGAAGGATGGCTGCACACGGGAGACATCGGTACCTATACCTCACGGGGCAACCTAAAAATCACCGACCGAAAGAAGAACTTATTTGTGAGTAGCGGCGGCAAGAATATTGCTCCGCAAGTGGTGGAGAATGTGTTGCTGCAATCCAAGTACATCGACCAAGTGCTGCTCATTGGCGACAACAAAGAATATTGCTCCGCGCTTGTGGTGCCGGACTATGAGCTGCTCAAACCAATGATGGATAGCACGGGAGGTACTACCGATGCCGGACATCGTTCAGACAGTCTGAACTCATCGGCCATCGTTAGCGCCATCATGAATGATATCAATCGCGTTCAACGGGATCTTGCAAAGTATGAGCGTGTACGCCGCATCTATGTTGTGCCGGAACCATTCACGGTAGAAAACGGCATGATGACACCCACCTTGAAGATCAAACGTGCGGTGGTGGAAAAGCAGTACGAACAAGAAATCACCTCGATGTACGAGGCAACAACAAAAGAGGGATTCTAGATAGAATCCCTCGAAGAATCAGTGGGAAATTGTGTGTGTTCGGTGTGAATAGTATCGCTTGGCGCTATCTGACGTTACGGCAGAAGCTGTATTATCGCTGCGCCACCATCCACGGCAGTACTGCCAAGATGTGCTCTTCCCGGCTCAGCAAAGCCATTTGCAAGGAATACTCGGCCTGTGTGCGAAGCTCCGGCGGTAGTGCTTTCCACCACAATTGCCATTCGTGCGGCTGAGAGCGTACAAACTCTTTAGCCAGCACCGAGAGAGTGGCTCGCGCAGACGCAGAAGACTCAGGGTCGCCGTCGTCCATATCGGCATCCTCTTCCTTGTCCTGCTTAATCATGCGTATGAGCGATGCAAAAGGATCTTCTTTTTCCGGATAGCGCACGATCTTCACCGATTCGTCGGGCTTCACTCCAATACGGGCTTTAGCAATGGCAACGGCCGTTTTCAAACCGCCAAGTACATCTACCAGTCCATTGTTCAACGCTGCTTCGCCCGTCCAAACACGGCCTTTGGCCACCTCACGAATTTGTTCCTTGGTGCGCTTCCTGCCGGACGCCACGCGCTCAAGAAAACGCTGATAGGTATTATCTATCATAGACTCCAACGACTGCCTATCGGCAGCAGAGAGTGAGACCAAGGGATTCATAAACAAGGCTGCCGGCCCGGTAGCTACGGTATCTATTCCTACACCAAGTTTAGTCATGGTTTTGGCAAGATTGGGAATAGCCGCGATCACACCGATGGACCCGGTAATCGTCTGCGGATGTGCAATGATGGTATCGCAGGCCATGGACATATAATAGCCGCCGCTGGCAGCCAAATCGCTCATGGAAGCATACACCGGCTTCTTGGATTTTGCTCGAAGAATTTCTTGATACATTTCGTCCGAGGCCTGAACGGAACCGCCCGGTGAGTCGATGCGAAGAATAATTGCTTTTACATCGTCGTCGTTTGCGGCTTTGCGTAAATCACGAACCCACGATCCCGAAGCAATGCCCGATTCGAAAGGTGTGGTTCTACCCGAGCGTATGGCTCCGCTACCATACACAATGGCAATCCTCTTTCCTTTTACAGGCACAGACGTCGTGTGAGCGCGAGCATAGCGCACATAATCACCCAATCCCACAAAGCGTAGCTTCTCTGTTGATGTCTCGGAGCCGTACACTTTCTTTTTCAAGTGATCTTTCATCTGCATATCGGTGGCAAAGCCGTCCACCAGCCCGGCTTCCTTCATTTGATCTGCTGTGTATAGTCCGCGGCGCAGAAGTGCATCAATACGCCCGGCATCTTGCCCACGCGATGCTGCTACTTCTTGAACATATGTTTTATATCGCGCATCCAGGAGCTCGTGCATTTCGCGGCGCGCGGGCTCACTGTATGAACTACGATTGTACATCTCGCCGGCGCTCTTGTAATCCTCGCGTTGAATCACCGTCCACTGCACGCCGATCTTCTCGAACATGTCCTTAAAAAAGGGCGATGCTCCACCAAAACCATTGAACTCAATATTAGCTTCCTGCGGCATGAAGATGCTGTCGGCTACAGCAGCGAACGCATAGTCGGCCTCATTACCTCCCGGCAGAAATGCATACACAAACTTTTTGGACGACTTAAACACTCGCAGTGCCTCAATAATCTCGCGTTGCTTCGTAAAGCCGGCACCTCCCGATGGCTTAAAGTACAGACCCACAATATTGGGATCTGCCTTTGCTTCTTCGATGGCATCAAGTACATCCAGAAGAGCAATGCTCTTGCCACCTTCGTCAAACAAGCTTTGCTGAACGGCATATTCCTGTACTCCGGAAGAGCCGAAATCTAAAGTCAGTATAGTTTTCTCTTTTACATCAACCGGAGCATCAATACCGGATTTCATAGAGCCGGAAGCTGCGGTAATGATGGCGGCAATGCCAAACACGATGAGCGCAACCATCAGCATCATGCCTGCAAACACAGAGCCTATAACTGTTAAAGGCATCACCCACCAGCGTCGGGCAGGGCGCATGGGAGGCTGTAACGGTGGTCGCTCGTTCATGTTTGATTGCATATCTGATGGCATATTCATTTCAATGTTTCTCTATCGTAACAAAAACGCGTTCTACTCGCTGATTATGGATCAGCTATCATCGTTGTAGTGATTTATCGAGCTTTGGCTACAGCGTCGGCAAGGCCTTGCTTTGTTGTGCCGCCTTGAATAATGTCCACTTGCTGTCCGGCTGCATTGAACACAATAGTTACAGGTATGTAATCCATGGGTGCAATGCTGCTATATGCTTCGGCTATACTGCGGGTAGAAAGGCCTGCACTGCTGGTAATATTTGTATAGTTCATCTTCTGAGCGGTAGCAAAACGGGTTACTACATCTTTGGCGGTAGCATCATCGCGCTCCAACGCAATACCCACCATATACACGTCTTTATTCTGCGCTGCGAATTCAACGAACTCAGGAATCTCGCGACGGCAGGGAGGGCACCATGTAGCCCAAAAATTAACCACGACGATTTTTCCTTTGGCTTGCTCGCTAAGTTTCTTTGCCACTCCTGCTGCATCTTTCCAGGTAATGTCTATCAGTCGCTGTGAAGACGGTGTACCGATTGCCGTGGCGCTAACCACATTTTGTGCAGCCGATTCCGCACCGGATTCCGGAGCCGGAGGAGCTACCTGCGACGACATCGACTGCCCTGCAGAAGCCGCGGCTTGTTTCAAATCAAACACTTCAGACTTTTCATTGCCTGCCTTGGAACAAGAAACAACCGAGGCAGCGAGCCCGCAACACACCAATGCAGCGATAATGCGCATAACAATCTCCGGAATATTGAAAGTGATACTAATAAGCGAAAATTTAGGTCCGACCGGACGCCGAGGCACCATGATGGCCTTAAGACGCCGGCAAATTAGACTTATTTTTTGTGAGCTCGGTAACCGTCAGACTCTGAGAACTCATTTCCCCCGTGAACCTCAATGCACGTTTCCACTGAACGAGCCCGCGCACCGAAAGAGTTGCGAACACCAACGACAAACCCACATACACCGGCAGATCCCTGGAAAAGTAGAGTGCAGCGTAGGCAAGATTAATCGGGATCCACAATAACCAGTTCTCCAAATACTTCTTGGCTTGAAACCACGTGGCAACCAAGCTGCACGAGAACAACAACGAATCTATCATCGGTAAGCGCGATCCCGGGAACATTCGCAATACCTGATAAACTACTATCCACCCTGCAATGCACACTACAGTCATGAGCATTCCGGTGCGCAACGATATTCTCGAGATGTGCAGTTTGTCCCGATCTGCCGCGGTCGGTGTCCAGTTTACATATCCCACTACTCCAATGGCGAAGTATACTCCTTGAAGGGCCATGTCTGCATACAGCCCCGCTTCCCAACACGAGTAACCAAGTAGTGCAACGCTGAGATTGCCAAACAGCCAGCAACTGCGGCGTTCAGCAGTGAGAAGAATAACGTACAATACGCCGGCAATTCCGGAGAGTATTTCAATTAGCATCAACGTTAATCCTCGTCTGAGTCCACAACCAACGTATCGGGAGTTGTATCATCTTTTGGTGCTCTCTTCGTGCCGCGATACATGATGTACTCGTACAGGCGGCACTCTATATCGGCATTGAAGAAGGGAACTTTCCGTGAGGGACGAAGCCCGACGCGTTTTCCCAAGTCGAGGTTTCCGGTAAAAACATAGGCGCGCTTGCCTTCGCAGTGCTGCTTGAACCAGTCGCCTATTTGCTCGTACAACTCGTCCAGATTCTTGGCGGTTCCCATGCGCTCGCCGTATTCCGGATTGAGCACCACCACGCCATCACCCTCGGGCACATTCGTGCGCCGGAAATCTCCTAGCTGCACATCCATAAAGTCCAGCATACCGGCAGTGCGTGCATTTTTTCTGGTGGCTTGCACTGCAGAGGCGCTAAGGTCTGTAGCCACTATTGGATGAGCTAATGTAGTGCGCACATTTTTCAAGGCAGCGGCACGTACAGAGTTCCACTGCGCGGCATCATACCATCGTGAGTGCATGAAGCCGAAGTTGCTGCGCAGAATCTGCGAGGGAGTTTGCGTTCCGGCCAGAGCTGCCTCGATGGCCAGTGTTCCACTGCCGCACATGGGATTCACAAAAATCTCGGTGGGGTTCCAGTTTGTTGCTTTCACAATGGCTGCCGCCAACACTTCGCTTAGCGGAGCTTCGTGAGACATTACTCTATACCCGCGGCGCGACAGCGGCACTCCTGATGTATCCAGATAAATGCTGCAGGCATTGCCCTTCCAGTACAGGAAGAATACTGTTTGATCGGTTTTCGGACCGCTGTCCGGGCGGCGTCCAAACTTCTTACGCATGCGATCTGCAATAGCATCCTTTAGCTTCACATGGGCATACTGGCTGTTCCTGATGCTGGGATTATCCACCGACGACACAATAGAAAAATAGCCATCGGCATTGATGACCTCTTCCCACGCATACTCAACGGCGCGGGCGTAAAGATCCTCTGCAGTAGCGGCCGTAAACGAGTGCACATGATACAGCACTCGATGGGCGCAGCGCAGCAGCAGATTGCATCGCATGGCGTCGTGGTAGCTTCCCTCCACACGAATACCGGCTAATGAAACTTCCCTTTGGGCAAATCCCAATGAGTGAAGTTCCTCGTCCAGATACGGGGTGAGAAACTTGGGCGTGGTGATAAACAGATGTGAAGTCATACGCGAAGATATCATGGTGCCGAGTAGCGGCCATGGTTAGTTGTGTTCCGGCGCACGCTTGCATGGTGTTCCATAAACAACTCTCCATGCTCTTCACACTACCTCTTCACACTGCCTCTTAACCCCGCCTCTTCACCCTGCCCCTTCATTATTCTTCTGTCACGACAAACACAAGTGTATCGTCTATCTTTGCCGTGCTCAGAAATAGCGAGCTTCACCGCAGTACATTCAAACTCTACAACCTCCTTGCAAGCATTTATGCCTCAACAACTGTTTACCAATGTTCGCTTCGCCATTCCCGAGGAGCAATTCGACTTGGCTTATGCTGTTTTTGGATCGTTCGATGTTCAAGG
>JBJOLU010000126.1:0-8711 GCA_046052705.1 Bacteroidota bacterium
TCTATCTCGCCTGTGGACGTATTTGCTTTTACCAGACCTACGGCATCCACACTGATTTTGTAGTCGGTGGTGCAAATGGGTGGCACCGTTCCGGATTTCAAAAACACCAACAAACGATCGCTCACATTGCCGGTGCTTCCGCTGTTTCTTTGAAACTGAACAATTACTCGCAGGGAGTCGCCGGGCTGGATGTTCACACCCTTGAATGGCGAGGGCGAAACAAGGCTGAAGCCGCGGCTGCCGTCGGAAAAACGTGCGCTGTCTATTGTAGCCACGCCTGCACCTTTGTTGCGGATGTACATGGTGTCGATTACCACTCCGCTGTTTTTGCAGGTGGAACGGCCCATGTCGCGAGTTGCATCACAAACAATCTGCGCTACTTTTTGAATCTTCACAACAACAGCCGCCGAGGGCGAGAGAATATGCGAAGGAACAAACGCATAGCCCTTCGGGTTGGGAATAGAAGCCTTCTGCACCGCAACGATGTTGATGTACGAATCCGAACCGCTGTAGCTGATCAGACCGGCCCAGTTGCCTGCGGCATCAACGCCACCTTCGGCAAAGCGCCGCCACTTTTCTGTTTCGGTGTACACGTACAGTTCAATGCGTGAGTTCGGTTCGCCTGTTCCCGTTAGGAGAAATGGTAACGTTACGTTTTGAATGGTGTCGATGGAGGGACCACGGAAAATGGTCAAGCCGGCCCAGCGTGCCTGCGGCCCGTCGCAACGGCCGCGACCGTTACCGCCACGTCCGGTGCCCGAGGAGAGACCGCCCGGCCTAAGATTATAATTCACATTACTCAGTCCGTACTGCGTGTGCAGCGACACACTTCCGCCTGCTCCCGAACCGCCAATCTCAATTGCGCCCGATCCAACAGTTGCGCCGCCATCTGCTCCGGTAGCGCTAAGGAGTAACGACGACACCGTAGGTGCTACCAGTCGAAGTGCGCCGCCGCCACCGCCACCCACACCACCGCAGGAGCCGAATGCCGAGCGGGGATTACCGCTCGATCCTCCGGAACCGCCCGCAATGGGAACGATCATGGTGTTACCATGTACCTTGCCGCCGTTGTCGATGTTTGCCGCTGATTTCTGTCCGGCTGTTTCGTTGCCGCCGCCTGCGCCGGCCACATTATTCTGCGCGCCGGAGCCGCCACCAACTCCACCCTCGGGAATACATCCGTTGCCATCGGAGCAACTCGACCCCGACACGCCAAAGGGATGGCCTGTTCCGCCACCGGCAGCTTCGAAGGCTGCGGGCACGGAGCTTCCGCGAGTGTCGTTTAGTGAATTGGAGGTGCCATCGCTAAGCGGAGTACCGGTGCCCGTTCCATATGATTGATACAAACGTGTTAAGCTGTTTCCACCGCGGCCGCCACCGGAGAAACCGTTGCCGCCTCGGGTGCCCGTGCCTGCTGCCAAATCACAGAATCGTCCGGCTCCGCCGCCACCGCCCGGGCCTGCATCTTGAGCAATGGCATCTACCGACAGCTTAGCGTTCGAGCCAGCACCACGAACCGGGCCTGTGCTCATCAAGGTAAAAGGCAAGTACCCTTGATTTCCGTTGGCAGCATTGCCATCGGGATCGTTTGTGGATACGGTATAGGTTGTGTCGCGAAAGATGATGCTATCTACAATCATGGCGCCGCGGCGGGACCGCACGCCCAAGCTTCCCGCTCCCAACACCGTTTGAGCAACACCAATTAAACTTCCCAGGTGTGTTGGCTGCACGATGTACACGGTATCGACGTTCGAGGTTCCGTTGGTGGTAACTACTTGCACAGGTATGCGCCACTCGGACGACAATTGCCGCCAGTCCGCTGAGTTCGGACTGCAGGCCGGGGATACAAAGGCAATGGTAGAAAGCAAGCGGCCGGACCAACTGATCACAACAGGGCTGAAGGTAATCTTCCACCGATCAGAAGGGCGCACGCATTCCAGACGCAAAGGGTCTGTAGCATTATTGCTGAATATCGAATCCACATTCACGGAGAAAACATTACCGTTCTGATCGCCGCTGTTTGGGCCCACAAGCTCCATGTATACAGCCATTCCCGGAGCACCGATGTCCGGCAGTATATACGAGATTACCGGCTGCGCATGCATAGCAGTAGAAATCATCAATGCACACCACAAGAGCGCGGCATTCCACCACAAGCGCTTTTGCGTAAAGCCCGGTGCGTGCGCGGTTGCAGGATTTTGATTGGATTGTTGCTGTTGGAATATCATGCGTTGATGTAGAATGTATGTCGTCGGCATTTATCAAGGTTCAGGTAGTACTGCAAAGCTGTAACGATAGAGGCACGAACAATGGTAGCAGAGGAAGTAATGGTAAAGCTACCACACCTTAGGTTACAATTGCCACTACTTTAAGCTCTACCGCTATTGGCGTGGGAAGCGAACCCACTTCTATGGTTGTTCTGGTTGCCTGCACATGACTAAAGTGCTCAGCATAAAGTGCATTGAACACAGGGAAGTCTTTCTTCATGTTGGTAAGATATACCTGCACATCCACGATATCCTCCCAGCGCGCTCCTGCATCTTCAAGAATAAATCGAATGTTCTCGAAGACCGACAAGGTTTGCACATGCACATCGTACTCTGCCACCGAGCCATCGCCGGCAATGGTCACTCCGGGAATACTCTTCTGGCCTCGTTTGCGCGGGCCCACGCCCGATAAGAAAATCATGTTGCCTACTCGGCGGGCATGAGGATACGCACCTACGGGTTCCGGAGCTCTGGACGAATTAATAATCTGGTGATCCATGTGTAGTTGATTGTTCAAGATTAGTGAGATACAACAAAGGGCACTCGCACATGCGCGCCGCTTTGAAGCCGGGCAACACACGCGTACACGCCGTTGGCCAAATGTTGTGTGGACACACGCACATCGCAGCCCACAGAGTTCAAAACTCCTGAATCGCACACGCTTCCGTGAATGTCTACAACGCTCCACGTTTCTACTGCGCCGGATGCATGCACGGAAACAAACTCATTGGCAGGCTGTGGCCATACTGCAGAAGGCGCGTCGCCGAATGTGTCTTCAACAGAACTGGAAACATCCAGTGTATACACTCCTCCGTACACCGTAGCCAGTATCACTGTGCCTGCTCCCGAGGAATGCACGTAGGTGCATATCTCTCCGGGAATGTCGATGCGCTCGGGTGTAGTGCTGTTCTCGTTCAATCGATACAAACCGGCATCTGTGTTTACGTACGCTTCACCCAACGTGCCTGTTGCTACCCATACCGGTATGAGCGAGCTCGCTTTTGTACTTGGGATGATAATACTCTCTGCCGGCATAGAAGGTTTCTTTCTATTCACCACCACCGGGTAGGTGCCCGGTATACCAATTCCATAGCCGGCCGTATACACGGTTCCGTTCTTGTTTATTGCAGTGCGGCCCAAAGACAGTTCCGCAGAGATAAGCGTCAAAACACGCGAGGATGTATCGCCGGAAAACACGCCGCGTTCGGTGGACACCACAAACGAACCTTTAGATGCCGATGCCAACGATGCACCGGAGAAAGATGCGGTGTCCGAAACGAACCAATTAACACCGCCATCGTTCGATCGAAGCAGACCGTTCTGCGCTGTAGCATACAGCACGCCCGGTGCCGCTTCCGTTACCGAGTGTACGGGTTGCACCGAAGCGTTCGCGACTAGCGATGCTATGTAGTTCAATCCCAAATCGGCCGAGATCCACAAACCATCGGAGGTAGCTGCAACGATCTTGCCGCCTGAGGTTCGTATCACTTCGTTGATTCTTAGCGGATGTTTCCATTGGGGAACATTCGCCGTGGACCACGAGAATCCACCGGTATTTGTTTGCGAGAGCACGCCGTCGAAGCCGCTCACGCACACGATATTCTCCGATTGCACCGCACAGGAAAGAGGATAGGTGCTGATGCCACGCGACGTGCGCGTCCACGAACTGCCGTTGTCTTCGGATGAATAAATACCATTGTCGGTAGATGCAACGAGGGTTCCGTTGATGTTCGCCAAAACTTCTTTGAGCACCAGACCAATGGTGCGAACTTTCGTCCACGACGAGCCGCCATTGTTCAGCTTATAGATGCTTGTGCTGTCTTCCGTACGCGTAAATGCAAATGCATTCGCTTCGCGATCTATAATAATCTCGAACAACGTACTGGTGTCTTTGAGATCGAAGCTCATGTTCTTCCATTCCGCTCCGCGGTTGATGGACCGAACGGGAGCGTTGTTGTCTATAGCCCATACGGCGATGGGAGCATTGAAGAACTCTTGATACGTAGCCGCTACACGCATAGCACCTATGGGAGTTGCCGTGCCCGAAGCATCCACCCTATAGCAGCGATCTGCCGCAACATATAATGTTGAATCCGGTGCCTGCACCACGGAGCGTACCGCTGCGGGCAGAGTACATGCGGTGTCGAAGCTGATGCCATTGTCGCGCGAGCGCAGCAGCATCACCGATCCGGATGTACGTACCGCGGCCATGAGCCAACCATGTCGGGTAGTGTAGAGATTTTGCAAGGAGTTCGCATCCACATACACATCCAGAGCTGGTGCGGTGCTCCAACGCATACCATCGTCGGTAGATTTCCAAACGCGGCCGCCCGCTACTGCAAACAAGGCCGTGAGAGAGTTTTGATCATTCGATGCCAAAAGTTGAATGTTGATTAACGAGTCAACCGGACTTTTTTGCTTTTGCCAGGACTGGCCTTGATCTATGGAACGATACACCTGATTCAGCGCTGAACAATACAAGTCGCCAAACTTGTTCGAGCACAGCGACGATACTGCACCGCCATCTATCTGCGCAATCTTGGTTACAGCTTGTGCGCGTGCATCAAGTGCAGCTGCGCCAATACACAGAAGACAAAGAAAAATTCTACGTACAGTTTGCATATGCGTGATGCTCGTGTGAAAAACTTCAGTTCGGTTAGCCAATAGTTTCTTGCAGGTCTGCGTTCATGATACAACAATGCCGTGCACACCGCAAATGCAGTGGCAGCACGACTAGTCGTCGATACGTAAACAAATGTTCTTTGCTTCGGTAAAGAAACGCAGAGATTCCTCGCCACCCTCGCGGCCAATGCCGCTTTGCTTAACTCCGCCGAATGGCGTGCGTAGATCGCGCACCAGCCAGCAGTTAATCCATACAATACCGGTATCAATTCGTTCCGCTACCCTATGTGCTCTGTGAAGATTCTCTGTCCATATGGAAGCAGAAAGTCCGTACGAGGTTCCGTTTACCATGGCCAATACTTCTTCTTCGGTATCAAAGGGAATGAGCGTAACTACCGGGCCGAAGATCTCTTCGGTGTTAGTACGGCAGGAGGCAGCAAGACCCTCGATCACCGTGGGTGCCACAAACCAGCCATTTGCACAACGCCCGCCCGGCTGCACCCTTGTGCCGCCGCAGAGCACGCTTCCGCCCTCGCTTTTGGCAAGCTCGATGTACCCAAGCACCTTCTCCATATGGCTCTGGCTTGCCAGCGCGCCGCAGCGTGAGCGATCATCAGTTGGATCGCCAACCGTTAGCTTCAAGGTGTGTTCCACGAATGCGTCACGGAACGATTCGTACATACTGCGCTCAACAAACACGCGGCTGCCGCACAGGCATATCTCGCCTTGGTTCAGGAAAGCCGCCCGCACCGCTTGCTCCGCTGCGCGATGAAAATTCGCATCGGCAAAAACCACCGTGGCATTCTTTCCACCCAACTCCAACGAAACTTTCTTCAACATCGCTCCTGCATTTTGAGCAATGTACTGCCCTACACGCGTGCTGCCTGTAAAGGATATGGCTTTGATTGCCGGATGCTCAACAATAGCCGAGCCCGTTGCATCGCCGGTGCCGTGCACGATATTCAGCACACCGGCAGGCAGGCCTGCTTCTATACACACATGAGCAAGCAGCATGGCGGTATATGGCGTCACTTCCGATGGCTTTGCCACCACAGTGGTGCCCGCCGCAAGGGCCGGTGCCACTTTCCAGGTAAACAAATACAGCGGCAGATTCCACGGCGATATACATCCAACCGGACCGAAGGGCTTACGCAGCGTATAGTTCAGTCCTTCACCCATGCCCGAGTGTGCTTTGGTTGAGCCGTGGAGTATTTCGGTGGCGAAAAATCGGAAGTTGGAAACAGCACGGGGTATGTCCATTACTCGGCACAGCCACACGGGCTTGCCCTGATCTCTGGATTCCGCCTGCGCAAACTCCTCGGCGCGAGATTCAATAATATCCGCCACGCGCATGAGAATTTGTGATCGTTCGGCGGCAGTAGTTGCAGACCACGATGGATAGGCCTGCAGAGCCGCAGCTGCAGCATTTTCTACATCTCGTGCATCGCTTGCAGCAATGTGCGCATATACCTGTGCGGTAGCGGGTTCGTAGCAATCGAGCCACGAGCCGCTTACAGCGGGGCACATGGTGCCATTGATGTAGTTGAGTATGTGTTCCATGGAAGAAGGCAATGTGCTTTACCGCGCCGTGCCGGTATTGCCGAAAGCGCATCGTAACTAGCGCAGGCGCTCAACCCAGCATTAACCTGACGCCAAACTCAGGGTTTGGCTCGGTGTCGAACTTGGTATCAAACTTGGTATCAGACTCGGTTTTAGCATCATTTTGCCGGCGCAAAATGATGCCGCAAAATACGGCATTTCGCCAACCGACCGTTGAGCGACTGATGCGGATATCGTATTTTCACAACGCAGCATTTCTCTTCCTTTACAACCACGGTGTCTTTGATGCATTCACTGCGTTCGGCCGTTCAACTCTTCCTTGTCTATTGCACAACGGAGAAAGGTTACTCGGCCCATACCGCCGACCGTTACCGTCACACCCTGAGCCTGTTTGCAGAGTACCTCAAGGATGGTGGAGGCTATGGTGAAGAAACTATTCTCAACGAGCTTGGCGCAAACGATGTGCGGCCGTTTTTAGGATGGCTGCACGATCGCGGTTTGAGCAATCGTACTATTCGATTGCATGTGAGTGCATTGCGCTCGTTCTTTTTGTTTTCGCTTCGCCGCGGATATGTGCAGAACAACCCGGTGTCGCTGATAGTAGTGCCGAAGATGGAGAAGAAGCTCCCATCGTTTTTGCAGGCCACGGAGATAACTCACATGATGGAGCGCTTCGATACAGGCACAGCAACAGGTGCTCGCGATGCCGCGCTGGCGGAGCTGCTCTACGGCAGCGGGCTTCGTATCAGCGAGGCGCTAAGCTTGAATGTGCATTCCGTAGATGTGCGATCGAACACTTTGCGAATAACCGGTAAAGGCGGCAAGCAACGCATTGTTCCTTTGGGCGCTAAAAGCCTTGAAGCTCTGCGCGCGTATAGCTTGGTGCGTGCGGAGTTTGGCGCTGCTTCCACTGAGCAGGCATTGTTTCTCACGTCTAAAGGAACACCCCTCGGAGCCTCGCAGGCTTGGCGCATCATCAACAAAGCCATGCAGGGAATTACCGAGTCCAGGAAGAAATCGCCGCACGTACTGCGGCATTCGTTTGCAACGCACCTTATCGACAACGGTGCCGATCTACAGGCGGTAAGCGATATGCTGGGGCACGCGTCGCTCAGCACTACGCAAGTGTACACACATGTTTCCGTGGAGCGCTTAAAGGCAGCATACGCCCAAGCACACCCGCGGGCCGAGCAGTAACCTTGACGCGGTTGCGGTGTTTGTTGTTGTGGTGTCAGGTGTAAATCTCGGACATCATCACTGCAGGTTTGGTACTCAAAAATTTGTTCTCTAGATACCATCTACTATGCTTAAAATCGGTGTGTTGGGAGTGGGTCACTTGGGCAGTATCCATGCGCGTTTGTGGGCATCGCAGCCACGCGCCGTACTTGCAGGAATCTTCGACGCAGATAGGGCTAAAGCCGAATCAAAAGCAGCGGAGCTTGGAGTGGCCTGTTTCAACGATGTGCAGTCGTGTGTTGCGGAATGCGACGCCGTTACCATTGCGGTTCCTACCATCTACCACGAGCAAGTGGCTATGGAGTGCATCGAGGCGGGTAAGCATTGCTTAATCGAGAAACCCATAACGCATTCGGTGGAGTCTGCCGAGCGTTTATTGGCAGCGGCTTCCGCAAAGGGTGTGTGCATACAGGTGGGGCATGTAGAGCGCTTTAACCCTGCGCTTCGAGCCGCACTGAAATATGGCTTAGAGCCACGATTTATCGAGGCGCATCGCTTAAGTCAGTTTCGCCCGCGTGCAACCGACGTAAGTGTGATTCACGATTTAATGATTCACGATATCGACATCGTGCTATCACTGGTGAAGTCTCCGGTGGTGCGTGTAATAGCCGATGGCGTGTCGGTGCTCACGGAAACCGTAGATCTGGTACACGCCAGAATCGATTTTCAAAATGGTGCCGTGGCAAACCTTACAGCATCCAGACTGTCGGCATCGCCCATGCGAAAGATGCGCATTTTCCAAAAGGGTATGTACTTGTCCGTAGATTTTGCGAAGCCCGCCTTGGATGTATTCCGCATGTTCGGCGAAGATGAGGCCGACATTCCTGCCAATGGCACGCTGCTGCCGGCATCTATGCTGGGTGATATCGATCATGCACCGGAGAAAACAACAATTATGTTCGAGCAGCCGGCAGTGGAACAGCGCAATGCTATTGCCGATGAGCAGGCCGCATTCGTGGATTCCATTCTTGATGCCGTCCCCGTTACGGTTAGTGGAAGCGATGCGCTGGCCGCTTTGCGCATCGC
>JBJOLU010000127.1:0-8946 GCA_046052705.1 Bacteroidota bacterium
GCAGGGGTAGGCCAGGCGCCTGCGCGTCAGGCGGCACTAGGTGCCGGGCTTGGTGAACATGTTCCGTGTATGACGATCAATAAGGTATGCGGCAGTGGTTTGAAATCGGTGATGCTGGCCGATCAGGCAATTCGTTGCGGCGACGCAAGCGTGGTGCTTGCCGGCGGGCAGGAGTCCATGACCACCGCGCCCTATCTGCTTCCCAAGGCACGCACCGGATACAAATACGGTAATGGCGAGATCGTAGACTCCATGCAGTATGATGGCCTTACCGATGCCTATGCAAAAGCAGCCATGGGCGAGTTCGCTGAAGCATGTGCAACGGAGTGCGGCATAACCCGCGACATGCAAGATGCGTTCACGGTAGAGAGCTATACGCGTGCGATCAACGCGCAAAAGAACGGCCTATTTGCCGATGAGATTGCCGGCGTAACCATCAAAGACAAAAAAGGCGATACCGTTGTATTGCTTGATGAGGAGCCCACCAAGGTACGTTTCGAGAAGATTCCGGAGTTGAAGCCGGTATTCAAAAAAGACGGAACCATTACGGCTGCCAATGCCAGCTCTATTGATGACGGCGCGGCTGCAGTGGTGGTATGTTCCGAGTCGGTGATGAAATCGTTGTCTGCCAAACCCATGGCGCGCATCGTGGCGCAAGCTTCTTTTGCTCACGCACCCAAGGATTTCAACACAGCCCCGGTTCATAGCATCAACTCTGTTTTGAAAAAGGCCGGCCTGACTATAGCGGATATCGACCTTTTCGAAATCAATGAGGCATTTTCGGTAACCGCGCTCGTAGCAAAAGGTGAGCTGGCTATTCCGCACGAGAAAATGAACGTGCACGGTGGAGCAGTGGCTTTGGGCCATCCCATTGGAGCCAGCGGTGCGCGGGTTTTGACCACGCTGTTGTACGCATTGCGCCGCTATGGCAAGAGATATGGTTTGGCCACATTATGTATAGGCGGCGGCGAGGCGAGCGCCTTGGTTGTGGAAAATCTTTCCTAAAACCCTTCAAGCGTATTTCCTTTTGGTCATTTTTCCCATACTGCCGTATATTTGCAGTCTTGTATAGCAAAGACGCATTTGGGGCGTCGCCAAGCGGCAAGGCATCGCTCTTTGGAAGCGACATTCGTTGGTTCGAATCCAGCCGCCCCAGCTTAAAAAGTATTTAGATGTTTCGCACGTCCGCAGTGTGTGGAGCATTGTCACAATCACTGCGGTTCAGGCGTTCTCCATGAATTCTCGTGACATTGATCAGATACGCACGAGTAAGCACGATGGAACTCTAGGCGCAAGCTCGGAGATCAAGATCGTAGCAGGGAGATCGAACCTGGCACTAGCGCAAAAGGTTGCCGAAGCAGCCGGTACGGAACTCTCGGCTCTGACCATCCAAAATTTTTCGGACGGTGAGATTTGGGCCAAGTTTGAAGAGAATATTCGCGGCGTGGACTTGTTTATCGTTCAATCGACACACGCTCCCGCAGATAATCTTCTTGAATTATTGATTTTGCTTGATGCGGCGCGGCGCGCCTCGGCAAACAGAATCACAGCAGTTATTCCGTACTTCGGTTACGCTCGTCAGGATCGCAAAGATCAACCGCGCGTTTCGATCACGGCAAAGCTTCTTGCAAACTTGATTACTTCGGCCGGTGCAGATCGCGTTATTACCGTGGACTTGCACACGCCGCAGATTCAAGGTTTCTTTGACATTCCGCTGGACCACTTGTATGCATCGCGTATACTTCTGAAAGTACTACGCGAGGAAGGTTTGCAGAATATGGCTGTTGCAGCTCCCGATGTGGGCAGTGCCAAGACAGCCAGAGCATATGCAAAGCGTCTTGATGCAGACTTGGTGATTGTAGATAAGCGACGCGCTTCGCACAACATGGCTGAAGTGATGAGCATTATCGGCGATCCCCAAGGAAAGAACATCCTGATTATCGATGACTTGATCGATACCGGAGGAACCTTTGTTCAGTGTGCGGAAGCGTTGAAAAATAATGGAGCGTTGAAAATCATTGGAGCGTGTACGCATCCCGTGTTTTCCGGTCCGGCGTTGGAGCGCATTGAAAACAGCTCGGCGGTGGAGAAAGTGTACGTAACAGACACCATTCCGCTACCGAATGCTACTCCGAAGATTCGTGTTATTTCTGTTGCCGAGATGCTGGCGGAAGCCATCGTTCGTACGCATGATAACACATCGATTTCGTCGTTGTTTGATATTGTGCGCTAAGTAAGCGGAAGCAAATCAACGACATCGGTTGGAATATTGATAAAACCTAGACAGTACGAACTCGGTGCGAATCAGTACCAATAGATACGAACGCAAGACGAACACATTACTAGAACTCTACTCTTTATTTACAAGGAACGTCGTATGAATGAGATCACACTCAACGTAACCACTCGTGAAAACGGCAAGCGTGCTGCCAAGCACGTTCGCAAGAGCGGTCGTATTCCGGGTGTTTATTACCGCAAAGGGAGCGATCCCATTTCTATTTCCTCGGACAGCCGCGAAATCCGTCCTATCATTTACACGAAGGATGTTCGTATCGTGAAGCTGCTCGTTGATGGCGCATCCAGCCCCATTGAGTGCGTACTGAAAGACGTAACCTTCGATCCCGTGACTGACGTAATCACGCACTTCGACCTTCATGGTTTTGCAGAAGATTCATTGATGAGCTTCGAAGTACCTGTACGTTTGGTGGGAACAGCTGTTGGTGTTCGCGACGGCGGCATTCTTCAGCACATGCTTCACAAAATTGAAGTAAAGTGCTTGCCTCACGACCTTCCCTCGCACATCGATGTGGACATCAGTGAGTTAAAAATCAATCACTCTATCCACCTCCGCGAAATCAGCGTGGACAAGGTTAGCTTCGTTGGCAATCTGGACCAAGGCGTGGTTTCGGTTCTTCCTCCGCGCGTTGATGACTCGAAGAGAGGCGGCGCGGGCGAACCTGAACTCGTCAATCAGAAGGGTAAGAAAGACGATAAGTAAACGAGGCTACGTAGTGCCCAAAGATCTAAGCAGAGCATATTCCTCTAGGGTTGCTCTGCTTTTTTTTTGCCGGCGAAGTGAAACTCGTTGTGGTGAAATTTCTTTTCAATAGTTTCTCCGCCGCGCCGTTTCATTGATGCAATGGAACTACGTAGCGATGGGCCACAAATGGTCGCGGTGTATAAACAGATACCTTGATGAGCTATGAAACACATTCTCTCTGCTTTTAGCGTTGCGTGTATAGTAGTTGCCGCTATGGTCGGCTCGGGATGCCGCTCCACTATGGGTGATAACGCGCTTTCTGCAACTTATGGCACTCCCGTCCCGGAGCCTTCTACGTTCACGGCTACCAGAGTGCGCGGCGGCTCAGTGAGCTTCGAGTATTTATACCTGGTACCGCACGACACCGCCAATGCGACCTTTAGATTACTTTTTAGTGTTACCGAAAGCTTCTGTGTGATCATCGATCCTAATCGTGGTGTTCTTGATACTATAGACATGCGCCCCGTGACCGGTATTACAAGTATCGATGAGACAAACGATTCACTGGTGTTGAATGGCAAGGGCTATTGGACCAATGTGAATTCCGCGGAGTATGACGAGCTGATTTTTGATGTGGTGCTTGTGGCCGGTGGTAAATCATATCACGATGCCCGAAGAATTCGCTTGGAGGCAGCAACAGAAGAGCAGAAGTCCTCACCGCTTGTGTATGTGGAGCCCTACATCGACGAGCAGACAGACTCCACCGTAACCTTCGCACTTCTTGCTCGCCGCAATCGCGGTGCATCCATAGATTATTTCCCCAGCAGCGAACGCTTGCGCGTAGAGGTACTATCTGCAGACGGGCGTGTGCTCTTCTCGTCGAATCACGGAATGCAGTACCTGCAAGAGATTCAACCTGTACAGCCGCTCAAACGCGAAGAGTTGCACCGATACACATTCACGTGGGGCGGAAAGGACAACAATGGAGTGGCCGTGCCCGCCGGAACATACACAGTGAATTTGATCCTGGTTACAAAGCCGGAAGCATATAAAGCACAAACTCGCCTGGATTGGAAGGGACGTCCGTGACGCCCGAAGCGGCAATGGATAGAGCGTTGGAGCTGGCACGCAACGGCTACGGCCGCGTTTCCCCCAATCCGCTGGTAGGCTGTGTGATTCTTCAGGGCGAGAACATACTTGCAGAAGGATGGCACGAGAGTTTTGGCGGACCGCATGCCGAGGCTCACGCCTTGAGCCGCCTACAGCACGTGCCCTCTGATGCCGTGTTGTACTGTACCCTGGAGCCCTGCGCCCACACTGGAAAAACACCCCCCTGTGCCGATGCCATTATTGCCTCAGGCATTCGCCACGTAGTGGTTGGAACTGTAGATCCCAATCCCATCGTAGCGGGGCGCGGTATTGAGCGCATGCGAGCTGCAGGAATTCGTGTGGATGTTGGTATTCGCGAAGCAGAGTGCGCCTGGATGAATAGATTCTTTCTGCATACAATACAACATCGTAGTCCGTATTGCATTCTCAAAGTGGCTCAGTCTATAGACGGCTGTGTGGCCACAGCCACAGGGGAGTCTGAGTGGATCACCAACGAAGAAACACGTACACGCGTTCATGAGCTTCGCGCCGGTGTAGATGCGGTATGCGTGGGCAGTGGGACGGTGCGCAGTGATAATCCATCGCTCACGGTTCGCCTTGCGCAAGGACCAAACCCTCTGCGCATGGTTTTGGACTCGCGCCTATCCGTACCTGCGGGAATGAACGTGTTCTCCTCAGATGCGCGAACAATAGTTTTCTGCACGTACCAAGGGTACGATGAACAACGAGCCGTGGTACTTCGCGCCCAAGGCGTAGAGGTTGAGCAGGTGAGTGCGAATGCGGGTGGAACAGTTGATATAGCGGCCGCGCTTCAACGCGCATATGATGCCTATGGTGTGCAGTCAATTCTCTTTGAAGCCGGCTCTGCGCTGGCGTCTGCGCTCGTTGCGGCGTCGGTACCGCACGAGCTGCATATATGCATCGCTCCGATTATTATCGGCGATGGTCAGCGAGCTTTTGGCGGCCTGCATACGTCCGCACTTTCGGACGCACCCGGATTTCGTCTGCATTCCTCTCAGAGAATTCAGGACGATACCTACATGGTATTCACCAAGAAGATGTAATTTCATTGGCGCGTGCATGTGTGCTGCGCTCTCTCCGGTACTGAAGTATAATAATAGCAACTTCCATCATGCGAATTCGCTGTCTAATAGCGGTAATTCTTGGTAGTATTATTGGTGGCGCAGGCAGTGGCATTACAACACTGCGCGCTCAAGAAGCGGTGTCCAAAAGGGCGGTGTCGCTCATTGATTCGGCGCTGCAAATATTGGATATGAGCCGCCGCGATTGCTCGCTTCGAGCCGACATCATATCACCCGACAACCATCGTCCGGCAGCTATCAGCGCACTGTTTTCGCAGCCGCTGAAGAGCTTCGACTACGCTGCGTTTTATGCCAAGGCTTTGAGAGAGGTAGGGCCTGATCACGGTGAGGCGCTGTTTGCACGGGCTATGAGCGATTGTATGTTGGGCACCTACCAGCCCGTCGATTTTACAAATGCCTCGTTGGCCGATGTGCCGCTCCGCGTGCGAGATGCAGCAGGAAACGAATTGCCCGCTACGTTTCTGGACAACTTCACCATGTCTTATATCATGCGGCAGTTTGTGAATCCGGTATTGCGGGCCGCCCGCATGATGCAGAGCACAGCAGGTGGAATTGCAAAACGAAGCGCACTGCTGGCTCAGGCCGATTCTTTGTTCATGATGAGCAGCGAAGATGCTACGGCATCTCCTTTTGAACTCAAGGCTGCAGAGCTTCGCGGCGACTCAATCGCCAAAGCATTTTTCGATGATGCTGCGTTGTTCGTGAGCGATAAACAGATGTCCATTCCACTCTCGTTGTACAAGCAGTTGGTGCTGAGCGGAGCTCTGGCACAAACAGGTATGGCGGTGTTGCGGGACTCGATCAAAACCTGCGTGATCGAAACTCCCTACGGCCGAGTGTTTATCGGCAGTTCAAAGCAGGACAACTACAGCGGCGATTATTTGTTGATACTGGACATTGGCGGCGACGACCGCTACTCTTTTTCCATGACCAAAGCTGAGTCCGCCGCGCGTCCGCTGCGCGTGATCATCGATCTTTCCGGTAATGATGAATATTCGGGCTCATCGTATACCCTTGGCGCCGGCATCTTTGGCGGTGGCTTGTTGATTGATTGCTCCGGCGACGACAACTACAAAGCGGGGTCGTTTTCTCTGGGCGCAGGGCTCTTTGGTGTTGGTGCCGTGTATGATGGCGGCGGAAACGATACCTACAACGCGGGAACATTTGCAGAGGGAGCAGGTGCATTTGGCGTGGGCCTTCTGGCGGACGCCTCGGGCAATGACGCATACACAGTACACGCCTACGGCCAAGCATTTGGAGGCACGCGGGGCGCAGGTTTACTCAGTGATCAATCCGGTAATGATGTGTATTCGGCTGTGAGTCCATTTGTGGATGTGCTGCGATACGACGAGCACTACGTGAGCTTTACACAAGGTGCAGCCCTGGGCCATCGGCCCATAGCAGGAGGCGGCGTGGGCGTTCTTTGCGATACCAAAGGAAATGATACCTACACTGCAGATATTTACGGCCAGGGCTCGGCATATTGGTTTGGCTACGCGGCGCTTATAGATGAAGCAGGAGAGGATCGCTATCAAGCATATCAATATGCTCAGGGTGCAGGTATTCACTTTGCCCACGGTATACTTCTGGATCGCAAAGGTGATGATGTGTATGTATCTCATGGAGTATCCCAGGGATGTGGTCATGATGTAGGCGTTGGCGTGTTGGTAGATGAAACGGGCGACGACTCCTACGTGGCGGAGTCGTTGTCGCTGGGTGGTGGTAATGCAAATGCTATAAGCATTTGTGTGGACGTGGCCGGCAACGATGCATACATTGCCAGAAACATGTCCAACTGCATGGGGTATTCGGACTTTCGGCGCTCCTATGGTTTGATAGGGATCTTTGCCGACGGTGCCGGCACGGATGTATACGGCGAAACGCGTCGCAATTCATCGGTTTCTACAAAGTCCACCTTTGGTGTGTTTTTGGATATGCCGGAACAAGTTGTGTCGGCGCCGGTGACAGCGCCTTCTGCCGGCAGCGCCGCAGCCGAAACATCGCAACGAATTCCAATCGCGAGTTCACCGGACTCGCTATTTGTTCAAGCATGCACCGCTCCGCAGAAGTTTCAATACATGGTGCAACCCGCCCGCGACAGCATAGTTGCTCGCCCCGCAGCCATTGCGTTTTTGGCACGGTATCTTGGAACAACGCAGCCACGCGAGCGATTGGCCATGGAGAACATGATGCCGGCGCTGTACAAGCGAGACTCCGCCGGCGTGGTCGCGCTCATAAAAGACTCACTCAACTCGAACTCACTTACAACGCTTCAGTTCTGTTTGTGGCTGGCAGGGAAGTGCCCGAACCCGGCGTATGAGCTTGCACTTGAGAAATGCCTACAACATTCTGACTGGCGTATTCGTGCGTCGGCGGCGCAGAACATTGGCGATGGCAAATATGATCTGTTGCTGCAGAGGTGCGAGACTTTGCTCAAGGACACCGTTACGCATGTACGTATGCGGGCGGCATACACCATTGCTCAACGCACACCGCGCGCTGTGATAAACCTCTTGAAGCCGGCTATCAACGACGCGCCGCAGCTGGTGCGCAACGCTGTGGCTATGGGGCTTCGATCGGCAAAACCCTTGCAGTGCGGTTTGCTGTACGAAGCGCTAGAGATACACGCGCTTCCACACGCACGCCGGTCATTGGTTCGTGCTCTGCCTGCAGTAGACACCGCAGCTTCCGCAGATTCTGTTGTTCGTATGATTATGATGCTCGAACCGGAAGAACGCGAGGCAGCCTACAGAGAAGTACAAGGCGAACGCTCTGCACTCTGGGCAAATGTTCTTGAAGTATGCCGCAGCACCGAGCCGGACTCCGCTTTACGTGTGATGTTAGGTCCGCCCACCCGCAGTGCTGCTGCGAGTGCGCCTTTGCCTGAATTCAAGAAGAAGGACAAGAAGCGTAAGGCCAAAGAGAAAGCAACGAAGAAAGAAATGATGCCGGAAGTTCCAAAGGAATCACCAAAGGAAGCACCGAAGGAATTACCGAAGGAAGCACCGAAGAAATCTGCCACCACGCTGCCAAACGAAAACGGCATTGAGATTATGAACGCAAATTCGACGGTGAATGCCACAACTACGGCAAAGCCGGAAAAGATGTTGAGTGCGCGGGACAGTATACGATTGAAAGCCAGAAGAGAGGCCAGGGAACGGGCAAAAGCCAAGGCAGAAGAGAATTCAAAAGCGAAGATGACGGAGAAGACCACGGATAAAGCACTGGCGAAGGAAGCAGTAAATGCCGCTACAAAAAAAATACCTATAAAAACGCCCTCCCCAAGCACGGGTGCGCCCTCGAGCACCGGTACATCTTCGCCCAAACCCTAAGCTATGATACGGCATCCTTACACGTTGTATCATGTGGCGCGGGAGCTTAGCGAAATGGTTCGCGGAGCACGCATAATCGAGTGCTACACACACAACGACGAAACCGTGGTGCTGCACTGCCAAGGTGAAGCATCCGAGATTGATATTGAAGTTCATTGCACGGAACCCATCGTCGGCGTATCCGCTCGCCCTCATCGCGGCAGGCCTCGGCATCGCACGCAGGATCTCTTCCCGCTGCTGCGCAGTGCGCGCGTCACCTCCGTGGAGCAGCCGCGCACGGACAGGGTGCTCATTGTGCACACCACCACCGTGAATCTGGAAATTCGGTTGTTTAGCGGCGGTAAGGTCAATCTCTTTGCCGTTGGCGACGACAATGTTGTGTTGGATTGCTTCAGAGATCGTCCCAAATATCTGATGCAGC
>JBJOLU010000128.1:0-8667 GCA_046052705.1 Bacteroidota bacterium
CGGTAGACCACGCCATTCCGAAACTGTCCCACCGAATGCTGCCCTCGGCGCCGGGGTTGTATAGAGCGGTGCATTTATAGCACACGTCGGCTTCATCAGACAGCACCAGAAAGCCGTTGGCGAATCCCGGTGGTATCCACACCACATGATTGTTCACATCATCCACGCGCAAGGATACATGCCGGCCGCGGGTGGGTGAGTCTATTCGAATATCCAGCTCTACGAGTTCGATGGCGCCACGTACCACGCGCAACAATTTTCCCATGGGCTCATCCCACTGGAAGTGCATGCCGCGCAGCACACCTTTGGCAGATCGGGAATGATTGTCTTGGACGAAGGTGGATGGCAGGCCGGCTTCGCGAAACGCCTGCTCGCTGAAACTCTCCAGAAAGAAACCACGATGATCGCGGAATACCTGCGGAGCCAATACCGTTACGCCGCCTAGATGGGTTGAATGAATGGATAGAGGCATAGTTAGTCGCGAGAAATTATTTCACGTCTGGATGTATAGTTCATACGAAGCTGCAGGAACGAGCGCCTGCGCTCATTGTCCGGCAAAGGTGCATACGAGCGAAGCTCGTTACACAGGTACTCAATGTTCAGAGCTGCGCCGAGTTCACGGTGCAAGGTTTGTAGGTCGCCAAACGAAGAAACACTGCGCAGAGCCGGACCCGGCGGGGCTTTGATAATGGCCGCAGATACTACTCCAGCAAAATCTTCGTACGCCCGCAGCATCATGTTTGCTGCAACATAATGTGCATCCATGCTGTGCCCCGCAATATGGGGAGTGCACACCCGCGCACTGTTTGCCAAGCCGGGCGAAAACACCGGCTCGCCTTGCCATACATCCACATATGCGCTCGTGTTTTTTGATGCAATACACTCCAGCAAATCATGCTCGTTGCAAACTCCGCCGCGAGATGCATGAATGAAAGCTGCGGGTGAATGTAGCTTATTGAAGAAGTTGTTCTCCAGCAAATGTGCTGTAGCATGTTCACCTTCGAAGCTCAGCGGCACATGATTGCTAACGATATCACACTGCGAGCTTATCTGCGCAGTGCTGCAGTGGCGCGATGCTTCCTCCGGTAGTAACAAGCCGGCTTGCAAAGCAGGAGGATCGTTGATCAATACCTGCATGCCTGTGTCTTTCACAATTCGTGCCACCGCACGCCCCACATGTCCGTAGCCAATAATTCCCAGGCATACGTGCTTTAATCGCAGTGGCGATGCGGTGTTGAGAGAGTAGTTGTGGATCCCGTGGCTTGTATCACTTGATTCCATCGCCGGTAAAGCTTGGTTCGGCCTGTGAAGCAGGTAATCGCAAATAGCATAGAGCACATATTCCGCAACGGCATGAGCATTACAACCGGCCGCAGCGCGCCACGTTATGCCGTGTTTCTGTAAATATGATATGTCCAGATGATCATAACCCGACGATGCGGTTCCCACAAAACGCACATCAGTACCGCTCAGCAAGGCAGCATCCACGCGGGTTGTGCTGCGCACAAACAGAGCAGTACACTGCACCGCGCGCAGATATTCGTTGTTAATGGCATCGTAGGGAACTTCGGCCACAGTATCGAATTCCCGCAGCGCATCACCCAAGCCGGGTATGTGATTTACAACCACAATCATTTGGCAGCGGGGATGGTGATGATACAATCGTCCAAAGCCCAGCGCGGCCGCACCATGAGCTTTGTGCGTTTGGGTGCAAAGTGCTCCGCTGCCTGCCAGGGATGTGGCTTGCCGGAGGTATAGAGTCCGTCGTGGTTGCTGTCCACAAACACATCCACGGCATATTCTCCGGGAGGTAGTTTGTCAAAGACGAATTGCCGGCTCGTACCGGTGATGCGCCGAATCTCCGCCGTTCCTCGCAGCAGCCGCACTACCACCGCATCCGAGCTTGCCGAAGAATCGATGATCGTTCCGTGAATGCTGCCGTACAGGCGCAAGTCGGGAGTATGCACCCGGCGTTGAAGCACCGTATCCGCAAGCCGCTCTCCTGCTGCGTTCAGCAACGACGATGTTCGCATGGAAAAGGTATACCATGTATCGCTCTGCAAGGTGTCTGCGGGGCTTACTACCACGCGATTAGCTGCCGGGTATTGCACGCGCACCGGCTGCTGAACAGAGCCTTGCATACAAGACAAAAGTAGTTTGCCTGCAGCGGGAGTTCGTGTTGCACCACCTGCCACGTGTGCCGTGCTATCTCTTTCTGTCTGCAGGGCCGTATTCCACGTAAAGGTGATCGAAGGTGTGCAGTCTTGCAGCTCTGTGCTATCCTTTATGGACACAGAAAGCAACGAAGGCGACAGTACCTCGCTTATGGTTGTTGGCGTAAATACTGTTCTTGCCAGCGAGTCCGGGGTGATGTTGCCCGCGGTATCTGCAGGCAAGCCATGCGCGGAAAATGCTACGCGCAGAGGAGCGTCGCGCAGAATGGGCTGCGTCAGTATAGTCCACGAAGTAGCTGAGCTCACAGAGGGGAATGCAGACAGCACGCGAATGGTAACGCGTCCCGTAGTATCGCAGAGGATGATATTGCTTTGAAGATCATACGAAGCCGACAAGGGCTCGCTCCACTGAAGATCCAGCCGTGTGTTCGATCGTGGACGAACCTCAATGAGTTCTGCGGGCATGATATCGGCAGCAGGTGTCATGCGAAGCAGTACAGACCCCGTAGCGCCGCTCGCGATGTGCAGATCGCCCGGTGCATTGGCTGCGGCATCGGTGCCAAAGGTGAACACACCGTCGTTGTCGTTATCGCGAAGCGCAAGGATACGATAGTTGCCATCGGGTAGGGCCGCAAAGCGGAAGCTACCGTCAGTTCCCACCTGGGTTTTGTACGTAGGTTTGGTGGTGCCAACCTTCAGTTCGGAACTGATGCTTGAAGCCACTGCGGAAGTATCACGCAACGCATACAGATACACAAGTATTCCTTGCGGCTTGTCGTCAACAACCCTTCCGCCAATGATGCCTTTATCCAAAAACGCACCGGTAGAAAACACGATGGTAGTAGCCGAAATCGGAGCATTACCATGAAGGTCGGCATACTGCGTGCCTACCGTGAGCGCATAGGTGGTAGCCGCTTGCAGGGAGGAATCGAAAGTGATGGTCAGGCTGCGACCACTCCAGGAGTAGGAGAGCGCCAGCTCCGGAGAAATGCTGATACAATCTTGTACTCGAGCATGTTCCACTGCCTCGGAAAACACAAGTGTTATGGACTCGCCGCGGAAATTTGTTTGGGTGAATGCCTCGGAAGCCACTGCTACCGTCGGCGGAATCTTGTCTTCAGGTCCGCCATCGGGAGGGCGCACTACCGCGCAGGATTGTAACGCCCATAGAGCAAGCACACACATCATATACCACACAAACACAGCAAGGCCGTGCAGCCGCCTCGAGGTGCGCGTCTCCATCATCTTCCTACAACAAGATATGCCACTCGTACATGCCGGTATCATTCGTCGCCTCCTATGGAACGATCGCTGTTCACAAAGGTTGATATATCAACGATCATATCGGTCTGTGTGGAACCGGTTGCGCCGGAAGCGTGTAGAGCAGACCAACGCATCAACCCAATGGCGAAGGCTATACATGCCACTAGCTCGGATGCCACACTCACTGTAGCCACGTGCATGGCAGAAGACGATGCCACCAACAGATACGCTCCGGCCGCCACGATAGCGGTAAGCGCCAACACCGTTGTTACCATCTGCTCATGGTGCGTAGCAAGGAGAAACCCTTCCAGCACGGTTTTGATACTCAAGAAGACAAATCCCAGGGCCAGCACTTGAAGAATAGCTACCGAACTTTGGAAGGTAAATGTCCAGTGCATGAGTAGGGGTGCAGACAATGCCAGGGCTGCTCCCGCGGCCACGGCAATTGCAGTGGTAGCAATAAGCACCATGCGAATGCGCGGCGCCTGCGCTTTGCGTTTTGTGTACTGCGGTAAAATGGTGTGGAGAAAGGCGCCCGGTAAAATGCGAGCCGCCGTGGTAAATCGAGATGCAGCAGAGAAGAAGCCCACAGCTTGATTGGTGCCGAACCACCCCAGCATGAGCACCGGCAGACGCACAAGCAACGAACTGAGAATATTGATCAATGTAACGTGGCCCTGCTCATGGAAGAACAACTTCAGTGCCGCGGCCGCTGACGAACTGCCGTCGGCGGTTGGCGAGTGATGTTGATGCTGACTCTCATGCTGATTCACATCCTCTCTCGAATCCGCCGAAGCCACAGCTTCAAACACACGACGCAGGTGCATAAGTTTAAGAATATCACCGGCGAGCAAAGCAGCGGCGCACAGCAGCAGTGAGTCAGTATACAACAATACCACAACCGCAGCTGCCAGATACGGAACACCATTATACAGCGCATTGATACGTGCCGCACGATTGCTGTGATGTAACCCTCGAAGCGCGCACACATATGCATAGGCAATCGTAGAGGGAAGTACATCTGCCATCATTACCAACGAGAACGGAAGAGCAGAGCTATTCTTCATTCCGGCAATCACTGCCGCGCACGGTAGCACCGCAGCGCAGAGCAGCAGTTTGATTCGCATTGCCTTGTGTAGCTCGGGCCGAGCCTTGTGAGCGTCGGCACCAATGCTTCGCGCTAAGGTGATGTCGAAACCGGCATCACAGATAGTCTGGGCAATGCCGGCAAGTGCCAGGGTAAACGAGAACACGCCCAGTGTATCCGCGCCGGCGGTTCGCGCCAGCGTAATGACGAATATCGCTCCACTCACCAGGCTGAAGGCATCACCGAAAGCAATGTTCAGTCCGATGGCAAAGAAGCTTCGTAAGCTCTGAGCTGTAGTCGGAGTCTGAGCAGCAGAACTTGCCGAAGTGTGAGCTGCAGTATGCGCCGGAGGATTGGTCATGAATAACAGGTGTGATGAGCGGCAAAATACACCCACCGTGAAGCAACGGCAAACAGTGTGAATGCTGATGCCGCAAAGACTCCGCCACCTGTACTGATCTTAATCAATCCTGAAGTTCAACCGGAGGATTACTCGGAGAGTTACTCGGAGGATTACTCGGAGGATTACAGCGCATACTCCACGTTAACTCCGCTAAGCCAATTGCGCGGAAGTCCGGGATCGATAAACACAGGTTGTTTGGTGGTAATGGTAAGATCCGGATTCAACCACACACCGGCCACATACCGGGCGTCAAGCAGGTTGTTCATTCGCGCGAAAGCGCGAACACGTACACCATTGGTAACGGAGAACCCGTAGGAAGCCCATACATCCGTTGTAGTATACGCCGGTGCGCTTGTGGTGTTGACGTCGTTAGCATACATCATGCCCACATACCGTGTTTCCCATTCAACCTTGAAGCCGCGAATGTACGCGGGCTCGTAGGCCAGGCGAACTGTAGCGAATAAGGAGGGCACACCCGGCATTATGTTACCCGATAAATCCAGCTGCCTGCCCGCCAGCGAGGCATTCACGAATGAGGAATCAAAAGTGTAGTTCGTGAGAGTGTTCGAGGATACACTAGCCGAGAACATGGCGCTGATACCGCCCATTAGCGCAACAGAGCTGCCAAGCTCTACGCCCACACGACGCGTACTTCCAGCCGACATATAGAATCGTCCGCCTCTGTAGGGAATAAGATCGTTCTCGGTGGTTACCATATACACCGCAAGATCTGCAGCGGCAGATCGCACAACAGAGCTTCCACTACTCAGTGCGATCTTGGTTCCGGCTTCGATGGTTCGGCTGCGAATGGGCTCCAGCAGGGAGTTTATAGGGCGCAGTGTATCCTCGCCAAACGCTGCCGGAGGATCAGTTTCGTTTCCGGCAGGAATCTCTATGCCATAGGCAAGGTTGCCATACACCGACCACTCGCTGCCGAGCATGTAGTTCACACCGATCTTCGGCGACAGCTGAGAAAAAGTGCGAGACTCGTTGAGCTTTGGGTTGATAAAGTTCGCGTACGAGTAGGTGATGTTGTCCGAGCGCAGTCCGGCAAGTACGTGAAGATCGTCCGCAACCGTAATAAGCTCTTGTGCAAACACACCCATGGAGTGAGCTGCTTCGCTTTTATTATCCCGTAGCACCGGCCCGCGCGCTTTAGTAACCGGATCGAGCGAGTAAAACAAAATGGCGCCGTCTTGAAAGGTGTTGTCCATACCAAGCAGCAGCTTGCTTTGTACCGACGCGGTTATAGCAGCATCGTAGCTATAGGTGGCACTGCCTCCCACATGATAGCGCGTGAAATCTCTGAAGGTGTTCCGCTCGGAACGCTGAATGAACTTGGGCTCGGTAAACAGGGTGAACGACAATGCATGACCGCTGCGCAATTCGTGGTCTATTGATACACCAATTCTGCCAATGCGATTAAAGCGCCTCTCGTCTCGCGCCACGTAAGTGGGATTATACACAGTGGAATCGGCCTGTGCCTGCCGGGCGTCTGCATCGAATTGTGTTTGTGTTAGAGGTCCGGGTATGCGGAACAAGTTCGACGCCCCTGCTGCGTGCACACCCAGAAGTGTCTTACTGCCAATAAGCGTTTCTACTCCTGCCATTAGTTGGAACATCGAGGAGCCGGAGTGCTCGCGCCAACCGTCGAATGTGGTATTCGACGTACCGGCATAGGCTCTGGTAGTTCCCTGCACGGCGGTGTAGGCAAGCGAATTCTTCATAAAACCAAAGGAACCCAGAGCGGTGCTTGCTTTGAGCTGCGATCCGGGTGTGGTGGGTAGGGTAGAGATACTTACAATTCCGCCCGAGGCATTCCCCCACAGAGCTGATGTGTTGGAGCGAACTACCTCTACAGAGCTGACAGACCAGGGGTCCACCAAGTCTAGCGATGTCCGTCCGTCCGGTTCAGTAAGAGGCATGCCGTTGAGTAGGAAACGTATACCCCTGGTGGTTGCTGCGTTCGAGCGCTCACCGGCGCCACGTGCACCAAAGCCCCGAATGCTGATGCGCACATCTTGGTTTCCGTTGCGTGATTGCACAAGGGCTCCGGGCACAACAGAAAGTACTTCGTCCAAGCCATACCCGCGTGCGGTTTCGAATGTAGTAGCGGGTATCACGCTTACAGCTGCCGGTACCGTTAGGCGTTGGATGCCGGTGCGGGCAGCTGTTACGGTTACCACATCGGGGAGTATAAACGATACCGTATCCAATGGCAAAAGCTTTGAGTGATGTGATGATGTTCTTGCAGTTGCAGTTGCAGTTGTTGCAGTTGTTCTATTTGTGACAAGTACAGGTTCCGATTTGGCCTGTAAGGAAACCGCCGTCACCAGCGCCATCATGACAGCCGTGGAAAGAGCAACGGCTCGTGTTATCCAAAGCTTCGCCGGCACGGCGTTTTTCATTCTACACATTGAAATGATTGTCTTCATGAGTTGTAAGAGAAGTTTTCAGAATAATTAACCACGCTACCAAAGTTGATAGCACATGCTTAGCCCGTATGGGTACCACGTCCATGATGAGTATGAACGGAGCACATCAGGTATGCACCGGTAGCGGAATACGAGCGAGAGTTCATGCAGCACTAGTGCAGTTCAAACACAGCACAAGAAAGCTCGGTACTCTCGACATTCTCGGTACGCCATCTGCCCACTGCCGCTAACTCAGCGAATGCTCGGAGTGTTTGACAGTAGTAACCAGCGTGAGAATTCAGCAAGAGAATTCAGTAAGAGGAATTACCTAGCTTCGATTTAGCGTTAGGCAAGAGCACCGTATGCAAAGAGGCCTAAGCCCGGCAGGTGCGGGGCGGATGGAATATAGAGTGTAGTTGCAGGGACCGGAAACTCCCTATAGGTTGCATAGTAAACCTATGCGGCGAGGGTACACAGGCACGAAGGCAATCGGAACAAAGCGGTTCTGTACTCTGCGTGCTCTCGGCAATCTTTACCACACTGCATGCGCCATGAAAACCCTTGGAAGCATCCTCGATGGCATGTACAAACGAAGCTCCGTTCGAGGTATCACACGCAGTGGTGTAGAAAAGCACGATGTCGTGCTTTTCGAACGTATACAGAGTCCAGATCACCAGCGGACTCACCGAATACAGCAGCACAACCTGCGTTAGTATTTGCATGCCCAAGCGTTTCATGCGGCAAACATACGCTGCAGCGATGGATGGGGCTGTATGCGGAAACGAGAGCGGTACTTTGGACTCTTCAACTCGGACCATAGCGCGTATCATCCTACCCATTTGTGATTGAGTTAGTGATTGAGTTAGTGATTGAGTTAGTGATTTAGTTTAAGGAGCGCTACCGTCCGGATGCCGATCACTCGAGTTAGGTATCGGGGAAGCCACGTAGGAGCCAGGCTGTGGCTTCTGTATTTGCGACTTGTAATGGCTTGAATATCAAATGCTTTCAGGGTTATCCACAACCTTTCCCCATATGTTTCACAGATGTTTCACGCTTGAAGTGGCTGCGTATCTTTGGCCACCTTCAAAGCCTCTGAACGAAGTCTCGGCTTATGGCAGAAGGCCGGAGGTGAAGAGTAGCAATTCACCCCTTTTCTTCGGTTTAATTTTCTCTTGCGATGTACAGCGTCAGCCATGTACAGCGTGATTTGATTCTGCGCGTTATTCTATGGTTCCTAAATGGGAGACGGTTGGGCAACGCCCGGGTAGCGAGTACAGAATCTTCCGAACGGATATTGTGCAACGTCGTCACCCCGTGCATTCGCAT
>JBJOLU010000129.1:0-2859 GCA_046052705.1 Bacteroidota bacterium
CCTGCTTTCGTTCGTGGTTGGCAAGCGTTCCAACCCTATTTTTGCGGTCTATTCGTGACAAGCAACTGGGACGTACCTCAACATGAGGATATGCTTGCACAGAATCCGGCAGGGATTCAATACGTATGAACATCAATCAGGGAACAACACTATGAAATCGGTTCTTGTTATCGGTGCAGGTACAATGGGTAATGGTATTGCGCATCTTCATGCCCAACACGGTTTTCATGTAACACTCGTAGACGTGAGCGAAGCTGCCATTCAGCGCGGCATTTCTACAATTGATAACAATCTATCCCGGCAGGTAAAGAAGGGAACGCTGAGCGAGGAAGATCGCACAGCAACACTGGCGCGCATCACTTCCTCCACAGACTTGCGCGCTGCGGCAGCAAATGCAGACCTGATCATCGAGGCAGCCAGCGAGAATTTCGACGTGAAGAAATCGTTGTTTGCTACTATCGACGAAACAGCACCCGCGCATGCTATTCTTGCTACGAATACCTCGTCCATTTCCATAACGGAAATTGCGGCGGTAACCAAGCGTCCGGAGAGCGTGATCGGTATGCACTTTTTCAATCCCGTGCCGGTGATGAAACTTTGCGAGATTGTGCGCGGCCAAGCCACCAGCGATGCCACCTATGCAACGGTGCGCGGTATTGCCGAGGCAACCGGCAAAACACCCGTGGAAGTGCAGGACTATCCCGGCTTTATTTCCAATCGCATTCTGATGCCCATGATCAACGAGGCGGTGTATTGCGTTATGGAAAATGTGGCTTCGGTTCAGGATATCGATACCGTGATGAAACTTGGAATGGCGCATCCCATGGGGCCGCTCACCTTGGCAGACTTTATAGGCCTGGATGTGTGCCTTGCCATTATGGAGGTACTGCACGATGGTTTGGGCGATAGCAAGTATCGTCCGTGCCCACTGCTTCGCCGGATGGTAGCAGCAGGTCACCTTGGTAAAAAATCCGGTCGCGGATTTTACAATTACGAAGCCTGATCTTCGTGACTTCGCAGATGATGCATCGACAAGACGCATCACGTTGAACGCATAATCGATCGCACAGAATCACCGGTTTTTACGACGGTCCGGTCGTTTTTTTTGATTGGAATACTAACACGAGCTCATGAATAATCTCTCGAACAACCTCTTGAATAATGCCGCGAATACTCATTACGCTTTGAACCCTAACGCACCTGCCGATAGTATCCCGCCGGTGGCCTTTGCTGCCGATGAATCCGCAGGAACGCTCACCGGCGCAGAGTCTGTGTATTGGAACCTTGCGGACTTATATCCAACGTTCAACGACGGCGCATTTGCTGCCGATATGGAGTTGTCGGAGAAAAATGCGAAGGCGTTTCACGAAAAGTGGTACGGAAAAATCGTTGCTTGCTCTGCTTCGGAAATGAAATCCATGATTTTGGAGTTGCAAAATCTGTACGAGGTGCAAGGGCGCTTGGGTTCGCGTGTGTCGCTGAACTTTACCACCGATCAGAACGATCCGCAGGTTGCGCATGCGTATCAATCCACCATGGAGAAGCTCACCGAGATTCGCAAGCATCTGGTGTTTGCTACCATCGAGATTCGCAACATGAGCGATGAGCATTTTGCCGGCATCATTGCCTCGGGCGAATTGCAGGAGTTTAAGCACTGGCTTGAGTTCAACCGTGCATTCAAGCCGCATACCCTTAGCGAGGCCGAAGAAATTCTCGATGCCGAGAAGGACCTGGTGGGAATAGACGCATGGACCCGTTTCTACGACCAGCAACAGGCGCTGGCGCGTTTCGATCTGGACGGCAAGAGTGTATCGCAGCAAGAAATTTTCCGAACACTTTCCGGGCACGACCGCGAGAAGCGTAAGGCCGCCAGCGAAGCATTTTCGCGGGGTTTGGAGCGCGATGTACCCGTGAACGGCTATGTATTCAACACCATGCTGGCCGACAAGCAGATCAACGATCGTCTGCGCGGATTCTCCTCATGGGTAAGCTCGCGCAACAAGTCCAACAAGATCAGCGATGCAGCCGTTGAGAGTCTGGTTCAGGCAGTGGTGAGCCGCTATGATCTGTCTCATCGCTTCTTTGCATTAAAGAGACAAATGCTTGGCTTGCCGGACTTCTTCGAGTGGGATCGCAATGCGCCGGCTACATCGGCAACGAACACCATGACATGGGAAGAAGCACGCCAAACGGTATGCTCTGCCTATCATGATTTTGATCCTCGCATCGGCGCTATCGTTGATGAGTTCTTCGAGAAAAACTGGATAGATGCAGGCGTGAGGCCGGGCAAGCGCAGCGGCGCGTTCTCTTCGCCGGCGGTGCCCTCGGTGCATCCCTACATTCTGATGAACTACACAGGTACCCATCGCGACGTAAAAACACTGGCTCACGAGCTGGGGCACGGCGTGCATCAGTACCTGGCGCGCGTTCAGGGCTATTTCAACTCCGGTACGCCGCTCACAGTGGCCGAGACCGCTTCGGTGTTTGGCGAAATGTTGGTGTTTGATTCGCTCATGAAAGCCACCACCTCTGATGAAGAGCGCCTGACACTGCTCATGGAGAAGCTCAACGACATGGTGAATACCGTATTCCGCCAAGTGGCGATGAATCGTTTTGAAGATGCCATTCACAATGCTCGTCGCAGCGAAGGCGAGCTCTCGATGGATCGCCTAAACGAACTGTGGATGCAAACGCAGACCCCAAGTTTTGGCGACTCGGTTACGCTGACGGACAGCTACAAATCGTGGTGGTCGTACATTCCCCACATGATTCACACACCCGGCTATGTGTATGCATACGCCTTCGGCGAATTGCTGGTGCTGGCGTTGTATCAGATGTACACCGCGGGCGACGAAAGTT
>JBJOLU010000130.1:0-2586 GCA_046052705.1 Bacteroidota bacterium
GGCGTTCCGTGTATTTTTGGCGTACTGACCACCGAAACCGTAGAGCAGGCAATGGATCGTTCCGACACCGGCATGAACAACAAAGGATACGAAGCGGTGATTGGAGCTCTGGATATGATTCATGTGCTTCGCACTATTCGTCCTTCAGCTTAAGGTCATTTATCATTTACCGCACACCTGCATGGCTTTGTGATACGCGTTTTGACCTTTATCTGCATTTGCTTCTCATGTTTGAACACTTCGTTTTTATAGGCGAGCGTATTTCTGCACGCCGTTTCCGCAGCCTTTGTAATAGTTCACTTGCGCTTTACCTGATCATGTTGATGGCATGGTGCAGTGTAGGCGCCGTGCAGACTTCAGCCCAGTTTGTAGAGACTACCTCGCGCCCGCAGTTCCTGGTGCGTGATGTGAAGTCGTACACCAGTATGGTAAACGCCCGTGATGTTGTGGCCGATACATCGAACACTCTGTGGGTGGCAACCGGTGGCGGCATCTATACGGTGAATAGAGAGAGCGGTGAGAATCTTCAGTTTCGAAACACCGAAGGATTGTTGTCGTTAGACATCACCTGTATCACCTTTCTGCCCGCAACAAACGCTGTGTATGCAGGAACATTCGACGGCTATGTAGAGGTGTATTATCCCTCTACATCAAAGTGGGTTCATATCACCGACATTCAGAGTTCCGGGGAGCTATATCCGCGGCGAAGCATTCATCACATAGCCTTCAAAGGCGATACCGCATTCATCGCCACAGACTTTGGTATTGCGTTGTACGACACTCAGCGTGGAGTATTCATCGAGACGGTAGATCGCATTGCAAATCTTGATCAGAAAACCGCTGTGTGGAAGGTGCTGATCAGCGCAGACTCTATCATTGCAGCCACCGACGGCGGCGTGTTTACTGCTCCGCTGTCCACTGCCACGTTACGCTTACCGGAAGTATGGCGACGCATGCCGGCACTTGCAAGTGATTCCATGAAAAGCTGCAAGGATGTGTGCCGCAGCGCTTCGGGGCAACTCACAGCTTGCACGCCGAATGGCATCTATGTGCAATCCGCTGATACATTTCGTTTAGTACTTGCTCGAGAGTCGAATGCCAAACCGTTTACCTCGGTGATTGCCGTGGCAGACAGCGTGTACTACGCAGCTACAGACCGCATTGGTGTGGTTGGCCGCCCCGAAGTACAACGCGATTTTCCGTCGGCGATCAACGGCATCACCACCGTGCGCACTGCGAACCAAACCACGGTGGCCGTGCTGTACTTTACGCGGGGCGTAGGTTTGTTCCCCACACCCGCTTCCACCTTTGTTCCTAATTCCATGTACTCGAACAGAGTGCAGCGTGTGTGTGTGGATGCGGTCGGCAGAGTGTGGACGGCAACATCAAACAGAAGTACGGACGGACAGGGCGTGAGTTGTTTTGATGGTACAACCTGGAGAAATGCCAACAGAACCTTGGTACCAAACTTCGCTTCGGATGTAGTGTGGCGAATCAGCGCCACCGGCGATTCCTCCGTGTGGGGCGGCACCTGGGGCGACGGCCTTTTGGAGTTTGGTGTGCAAGGTGACTCCATCAGCACCAAGCAATACACAGCGGCAAACTCTGTTCTCACCGGAATTTCGGGAAGCCCGGCATTTGTACTCAGCGCCGATGCTGCAAGCGATCGATTCGGCTCAACATGGATCTTGAACTTCGACCCCACCGGCGGCAGCGGGCCGTTGTTCGTGGAGCGCACTAAGGAAAAATCGTGGAAGAGTTATGTGAATCAATCGGGTTCAGGGCGCAACTATTACATGATGGCCATCGATGCGGCAGACACCAAGTGGGCTGCAGGTCCCGAGGGCCTTGTATGGTTTAATGCGCGTTCGCAAGGCGCGCAATGGGGCCGCATCACTACATCCAATTCGTCACTTGCAGACAATGATATCTCGGCGCTGGCAGTGGATAAAAACGGAATGTTGTGGATTGGTACCAACGCCAGTGGCATATCTGTGATGTCCTTCCCCTCTCTTGTGCTGCGCCCCTCCGGTGCATCACCTTCGATCAGCAGATTGCGTCTACTCCGAGACCAAGTAATCAACGACATTCTTGTAGATCCGCAGAACAACAAATGGATTGCTACCAATAGCGGTGTGTGGATTCTGGCCGACGACGGCAGCGACACCATTGGATACATCAATCGTAAGCGCTACCCCGCGTTACTTTCCGACGAAATTCGAAGCTTAGCTTTGGACGAAGCAACAGGCACTGTGTACATAGGCACCACACAAGGCCTGAACTCCGCACAAACACTTGCCATACAGCCCGCCGATGCGTTCTCGCTAAAAGTTTATCCGCAACCATTCAGGCCGTTGATCGATCAGCAGTTGGTAATCGACGGACTTGAAGCCGATGCGCGGGTAAAAATCACAACGCTGGACGGTATGCTCGTGCGGTCGCTGGAAACATCAAGCAGGCGCATACTGTGGGATGGTCGCGATGACCAAGGCGCAGTTGTGAATAGCGGCGTGTATCTGGTGTTGGTGGTATCGCAAACAAACACCACCACTGCTGTTTCGAAGATTCTTGTGGTACGCGAATAAT
>JBJOLU010000131.1:0-4638 GCA_046052705.1 Bacteroidota bacterium
CTGGACGATGCCGCACTGCATCGTGCGTTCATCGCCTGGGACAGAACCACTGTAGCTTCGTAATTCTACTGCACATGGATCCGCATGCGCTGCCGTTGCTTCCGTATTTTTGCAGCCGTTGGTGGATCGGCAAAGCAAGCGGCACAGCACTTCGCCACTGCGCGTGAGCGCACACAAACATTATCATATTTTTCGGCACCTCATTCTTCCCGTATCATCATGTCTACAGCTCAAAATCTTATTGCGATCGAACACGATGTTATTCTGCAAACCTATAAGCGCATACCCGTGGTGGCAGACCGCGCAGAGGGTTGCCGCATCACGGATGTGCAAGGAGTAACGTATTTGGACATGTTGAGCGGCATCGCTGTGAATGCGCTTGGATACTCGCATCCGCGAATTTTGGAGGCCATTGCTTCTCAGTCTGCCCGCTACTTGCACTTGTCCAATTTGTTCTATCAAGAACCTCAGATACGTTTGGCGGAGAAGCTTGTAAAGCTCACCGGTTACAGCAAAGTTCTGTATTCGAATTCCGGAGCGGAGTCGTGGGATGCCGCAATAAAGCTTGCGCGTCAACACGGAAACGCGTGCGGCAAAGTGGGCAACATCATTGGCTTCAGCGGTGGCTTTCATGGCCGTACCTATGGCGCTCTGAGCACAATGGACAAGCCCTTATACAAAGAAGGCATGGGGCCGTTCCTGCCCGACACAGCTATTCTTCCCTTCAATGATTCCGATGCGCTCCGTGCCGCCGTGAACGAGAAAACATGCGCCGTCGGCTTGGAGTTTATTCAAGGTGAAGGTGGAATTCGCAGTGTGTCTGCAGAGTTTGTGGCCACACTTGCAGAGCTGCGCGAACGCTTCGGTTTTCTTGTGATTGCCGACGAAGTGCAAACAGGCGTAGGCCGCACAGGGCACTTCTTTGCTTTCGAGCCGTACCACTTCACACCGGATATCGTGACCGTTGCCAAAGGCATTGGCGGCGGACTGCCGCTGGGAGCAGTGCTGGTGAGCGACGCACTCAGCACCACTTGGAAACAAGGCCAGCACGGATCTACCTACGGCGGCAATGCTCTGGCCTGCGCTACCGGTTTGGTTGTGATGGAAGAATTGGAAAATGGTTTGCTTGAACATGTGCGATCTGTTGGCGAGTATCTACATCGCTCACTTAAAACTCTTTGTGAATCCTACGCGGGATACGTCACGGAGATTCGCGGATGCGGCTTGATGGCCGGCGTGGTGGTAAGCGAAGAATCAACACCGCTGCGCGATGCATTGCTTGCGCGCCGCGTAATTACCAGTGCAACGGCATCGAACGTTATACGTATTGTGCCGCCCCTTGTGATTAGCACGGAAGATATCGACGAGTGCATGGCCGCGCTGCGCAGTGCAATCGAGGAGCGCATTGCTGTAGTAGCTGCGAGCACACAAGCATAAACATGATGCATCCGGCTGCCGTGTAGAAGGCGTGGCTGCGTTCTTTGCGAAGCCCGGATAATATGCGAGCATGTGTTGTGGAAATGCGTCGGGCGTCTATTTTACCACCCAATCATTAACGTTCTTTCGGAACTCCCGAGGTATCTATGCGCAGATTCATTCCTGTACTTCTTACGGCACTTATGTTCTTTGGTGCGGCACTCCCGACCAGCGCGAGCAACACCGGTATCAAAGTAGGCGCTTCGCTTCCGCAGTGGAAGATTGCGTGGAACCAAAATGAACCCGCGGCCCTCATGGCTTCGCCAAGTTTTGCCGTCAACATCGTGCAAGAGTTCAGCCTGGGTTCGTATTTATCTATTCAATTGGAACCCGGCTACTCGCGTCAGGCAGTGGATCTGGATTTTCGTAAGTCTGAGCTTGAACGCCTGGCGAACACAACATTGCCGACTACTCTGCCGGATAAAATCAGCTACACACACACCTTGTATTCGGTGCGCTGCCCCGTGTTTGCAAAAATTGCTTTTCGTGAGTCGGGCATTCGTCCCTACCTGCTTGTTGGTCCGGATGTGGACCTGTCCATTGGCGCAGAGGTTTCTACGAACATCGATACCACCAACTTCACCCTGCCCAAATCTATAGACATCACTCCGCAAGCAAAGTCTGCTGTGTTCTCGTTTGTTGCGGGCGCCGGGCTGGAGATTCAGCTTCCGTTGTCGGTGAATCTGGTGATGGATGCTCGCTATGTATTCACGCCCGGAGAAGTGTCGTCGCTCTCGGTGTTCGGCACATCGCTCGGTGGCGTTAAAGCAGACAACGTGCTCATCATGGCCGGAGTTACAGTAGGTCTGTAAAGCACTTGTAACGCCATAGTGTGCCGGCTACCGCAGCGCCGCAATTATAGCTTCGAACTTCATGCCTCGCGATGCTTTCATCAACACTACGTCGCCTTCGTGCAGATGCGCGCGGATGTTTGCCACGCATTCATCGGTGTTTGCATACACAATGGCAGATGAACCTACGGCACTGCATGCTGTAGCCATAGCCTTCCCCACCGCAATCACCATATCGACGCCGTCGCCGGCTTCGTTAATTATCTCTGCATGTGCTCGCTCCTCGGCAGTACCAAGTTCACGCATATCACCAATCACGGCCACGCGCCGGGTAGCCGGGCTGTATCCACGCAGAGTTTGCAATGCCATTCGCATGGATGCAGGATTGGCGTTGTAACAATCGTTGAGTACCACCCACTGGCCACATCGCTCCACAACCATGCGCGCATATCCGTGCGACGCATCCGGCACAAACCCTGCACACCGCTCCAGTGCTTGCTTTGCGGGAACGCCTGCAGCAATACACGTTGCTACGGCAGCAACGGCATTTAGTGCTGCTGCATACCCCGTGGCAGAAAGATCCGCTTGAAAAAATTCATTGCCGGCGCGAAGTGCCAGTTGAGGTGTTAAGTCTTCGGAGAATGATAACTCGGCCTTTATCTGAGCGCCGGCATACACATCGTTGCTCGACGCTGCCGCATCTGCGCGTTGAGTTGCGAAGCTCATTGCGCTTTGATGTGAAGCATAGGAGCGCAAGCGATCATCGTCGGCATTCACGATCATCGTAGCGCCATGGTTCATTGCCCAGCGGAACAACGCGGTCTCTTCTTTTTCAACTCCATCGATATCGCCAAGTTTTTCCAAGTGCTCTTCACCAATGTTGGTGATAAGTGCGTGCGTTGGCTCTACCATTGCAGACAGCACTTCAATTTCGCCCGGCTCGTTAGTACCTATCTCGATTACCGCCGCTTGCGTGCGCGCCGTGAGCTGCATGAGTGTAAGCGGGGTGCCCACACGATTGTTGTTGTTTGCCTGTGTTTTGAGTGTGGTAAAAGACTCTCCAAGAATATGGGCAATCATGTCTTTGGTTGTGGTCTTTCCGTTAGCGCCGCCAACGGCAATCACCGGAATAGAAAAGCGCCGACGATGATAGCGCGCAAGCTCAGCAAGCGCGTGCAATGTATCAGGCACAACCACGCGGGCAAATGAAGGAAACTCTTTTCCCAGAGTCTTCTCCCATTCGGGCAACCAACGTTCCTCTATCACAATGCCGGCAGCGCCGCGCACCATGGCATCGTAGATATGATCGTGCGCATCAAAACGCTCGCCACGCAAGGCCACGAACAAGGTGCCCGGCTGCATGGTGCGCGTATCGGTGCACACTCCCACGGCGGCAAAGTACGGCGGCACCTTGGCCTGCGATCCGAAGATGCTATGAAGATCGTGAGCGGTAAGCGGAGCTCTGTTTGTGAGGTTCATGATAAAACTTTGCGGTACGTGATGAGCGATATCAACGGAGAAAAATACAAAAGCCGTTGAACCCATGGCTCAACGGCTTTGTATGAATGACAAGTTCTGCAACACTTATCGCGTGAGTACAACGGGTCGTGTAAAGCTGGACGCACCGGTTGTGAACCGTAAGTAGTAGGTGCCGGATGCCAGCGATGCAAGGTCTCCTGCAGAGAAGTCCATGGTAAAGCTGTGCTCGCCTGCATCCACGCGAGCATTGTACACGCGTGAAACGAGCGAACCAGTGGCATCAAAAAGCTCTGCCCGAACATCGGCAAGCTTGTCGCCGGTGAATCGCACTTGCACCGTTCCGCTAACAGGGTTAGGAGCAAGGTTCTGAACGATGATGGGAGAATCCTCATTCACGGAATTCGGTGCAGAGGTAATCATAAACCACCGGCGCTCCGAGAACTCGGGCTGGGTGTCGTCGTTCTTGTACGCTGCTACGTGCCAGTAGTACACGGTATCGGCGTGGATCTCTCCGGTAGGATCGTCCAGCACCCAAGTGGTATCTACCAAATCATAGTTCTGCAAAGCAAGTTCCATGAAGATGGTATCGCGGGCAATCTCGAACCAATACTTGGTTACGCCCGGCTTGCTTTGCGACCACAAAAAGGTAATATTCTTGTTCTTCAATTCTGCCTTGTGAGACGGCTGAATAAGCTGTACCAAACTTGGCAGAATGTTGATGCGGAAGGTGAAGGCAGGAGAGAAATCGCCCCAACCAAGCTTCGCATCCTTAGCACGTACACGCCAGTAATAGGTGCTGTCCGGCGAGAGATTCTTGAGAGTCTTCAAGGTATCCTTCGATGTAAGCGAGGAGTCGTTGATCATCAAGGTTTTGAACTGATCATCCATGCTC
>JBJOLU010000132.1:0-21189 GCA_046052705.1 Bacteroidota bacterium
ATGGTTTGCACATCGCCGGCATTCGTCAAGGTGTAGTTTAAATCCTGCCGCTCGGTATACACGGAAATGCGTGTATTCGGTTGTGTTGCAACAATGCGAAGTATATCACCTACCGGCACTCGCGCATCGGTGAAAAATGGCGTGGTGAAATACTCCGATGTCAATGTTTGATCGGGCATCAACCATTCAGAAAGATGGTCTTTGCTGTCGGAGGTAGTAACGAGTCCTTGAGGAATCGAAGTACGTGAATGCCCTGATATCACGGCAATCGGCTTGTTTGCGCGTACCACACTACCGGTAAGATCGCCTGTCTTGGGCTGGCTGGGGAACGACTTCACCAAATAACACTGGCCTTTTTGCAATATCACTCGTTTGGATTGCTTGGCAGGAATGCCGCCCTCGCTTGGCGAGCTAAGAAAAAGATCCACCGCAGTGTTGTCCTCCGAAGCCATCACCAGGAACTCGCTTTGCCGAATCTCTGTGGGCGGAATTCCGGTAGTATCCGAACCAAAACCGTAGGAGTCGTTCGGCATACTCAGCGCTGTGTATTGGTTACCCCAGTTCGATACGGGAATCACGGCGTAGGAATCGGATGTGGTGTACTGAGAATTCATAGCATACACGGCCACGGGAACATCAGAAGTAACGCGCACCAGATTATTCTTGGCCACCTCGCTCTCCCGCATTTCCAGAACGGAAGGAACGACTACCGCAAGAGTGGAATTGGCAGAAAGTGTATACGGTGTTGCGGAACCATTGGGAAACTGAACGGTAACCCGAGCGGGCAGTGCGGTTGCAATCACCAGTCGCAGTCGAAGGCCGGAGGATTGAACGAAGTTTTCGTTCTGCATATATCCCACCAAAAAATCATAGCCCTCGAACGACGATCCCCTGCGCTGCGCCAAAGTATCGGTGAATTGGGCATGCAGCTGCACTGCGCACAAGCACAGGCATAGTAGCAGGGTGGTCAATATCTTCGGTGATTTTTTCATGGCAGGCGAGTATCTCTTCGCTTGCGAAGTTCCACGTCTCGTTGCAGCCGCGTGTTCAGATCCACTTTACGAGGCCGGTGTCCTATGTCTTTATAATGAGGAAGATAATATCGTGATGGGCCATCGCCAACCAGATTCTCCGGGTAGTACTCGCCGGACACGCCGCTTCGCCACACTATACTATCCGGTTTACCGGCAGAGAACAGTACGAACAGCGAATCGCACGCTGTTCTGGAGGCGCCGTCCGGGCCCTCGTCTCCTTGCATAAAATACAGGCTGGATGCATCTCGCCGCGCCGATACCAGCCGCACGGTATCCTGCCGAACATCGATATCAATCAATTGCGCGCCTATTTGCTGCGATCGAACAGCGGAAACAGTATCCCTGAACAACACAAACGCACTGCCGGCAGCATGCAATTGCACCAGCTTTCTCTTGTTGAATTGCATCACAACGGAGTCTGCATGCAAGGCCAACGAATCGGCCCACACCATGGGATCGCCTCGAAGCTCGAAGGTTTCGTCGGTGTTGTCGTACATGCATCTAGACGAACGTGTGGCCAGGGTGCCGCGTACAATTTCTACATTCCCCTCGGCCATGTAGCGATCGCGCGCCGTTTGACGCAACGACTCCATGCGTTGCGCACGTATGGTGAGCGTGTCGATAGTTTTTTTCGATGAATCTCTTATTGAAACTCTTAATGAATCTCCTAATGAATCAGCAACCGAATGCACTGCGGCCGAGCGAGAACTATCCGCAACGGTAGATCCCTCAGAACTGCTTTTGCGTATGGGTTGAATAACATTCGTGCGTTTCTTTCCTTTGCGCTGCGGCGTTGAAGTAACAGCGGGGGTTGCAGGTACGCGGCTCGAAGCACTATCAGACGGTGTTGATGCTGAAGCTGCCGGTATCTGCTCGCACTGCTCGAGCATTGCGTTGCCTTCCACACGGGAATATCCTGCCGAGGGTTGATTGAAAGCGCTGTCGCCCACCAAGATCACGTGGGATTTTTTGTTTCGCACCACCACATTTGTCCATGCATAACTCTCTTTGGTAGAGCGCGAATACTGCGCACGTTCGGAAGTGATGCAAAGTGAATCGTCTTCCACCACAACACCATCGGAAAAATCCACAATGGAAGTAGCGGTATTGTAGGTACCAACCGGTGCAAAGAGCTGCATAGCTCCATCAAGAATCTCCACACCGCCGATTCCGGTTGCAATACTCTTCATGCCGTCGTACTCACCTTCGGGCATCTTCATGGTGAGCGTGCCTTGAATAATGCGCACATGTCCGCGAAGAAACACTTTGTTGGCTGCGGGATACTGAGTGGCCTTGTCGCAATACACGGTCACGTTGCCATGTTCCAAATGCACCTTGCCGCTCAGCTCGCGCACGCTCAGTGAATCACGGGTGCTCACACTGTATTCCTCTGCAAACACGAGAACAATGGGATCGCCGGATGCAGGTGCTACACTATGCACAGGCGCAGCATGAACGGCGGAAATCAGCGCGCCGATCATCATAATTACAATGATAATCTTATTCAATAACCTGTGCATGGCGCAAGTTACAACGTCGCTTTGCCGTATTTCGTGCAGGAACATTTTTTTTGCCACACTCGTCATAGCCGTAGATTCGTCTATGTACAACTGCGTCTTCGGCACAGCGCCGGCTGCAGTGTAGCCGGCTTTCAGTAAGCACCTTGGTAGCCGTTCGTTAACCTTTACCCGAATTTCATGTACACGGAATCAGCATCCATTCAACGCGAAACCGCCATTGTTATATCCGTTGGAAGAAAAGGCGAAGATCGCGCTGCGGTTCGTGAACATCTGGAAGAGCTGGTGTTTTTGGCGCAAACAGCTCAGGTACATGTGGCGGAAACCATGATTCAAGAGCGAGTGTCGCCCGATGTAGCAACCTATATCGGCAAGGGCAAGGTGCAAGAGCTGAAGGAATTGGTGGAGCAACACGGCGCTCATGTAGTGCTGGCCGACGACGAACTTTCGCCGGTTCAAATACGAAATCTTGAACGTGAATTGAACGTGAAAGTGCTGGACAGAAGCGCGCTCATCCTGGACATTTTTGCCACCCGAGCCCGCTCGCTGGAAGCCAAAACTCAAGTGGAGCTAGCCCAGTTGCAGTATTTGATGCCCCGTTTGTCACGAATGTGGACGCACCTTTCTAAACAATATGGCGGTGTGGGAACCAAAGGTCCCGGTGAGACGCAGATTGAAAGCGACCGCCGCATGATTCGCTATCGCATACAACGGCTCAAGGAAAAGCTGCGCGAGATTGATGTGCAACGCAAGGAACAGCGCAAGCAGCGCGGTGCTCTTACGCGCTTTGCGTTGATAGGATATACCAACGCGGGCAAATCCACGTTGATGAATGTGATGACCAATGCCGAAGTGTACACCGAGGATCAGCTTTTCGCCACCTTGGATACCACTGTGCGCCAAATAGAACTGCCGCAGGGCACAACGGCATTACTGTCCGATACCGTGGGATTTATTCGAAAGCTCCCTACACATCTTATTGCCTCGTTCCGTTCCACCCTGGCGGAATCGATGGAAGCGGATATGTTGATCCATGTGGTGGATGTAAGTCATCCGGCATTCCAAGAGCACATGGCGGTGGTAGACGAAACCTTACGCGCTCTTCACGCGGAAGAAAAACCCATTGTGGTTGTGTTCAATAAGATCGATGCTGTCGAGGATAAAGACCTGCTGGAGAGCTATACTCGATCCTATCCGGATGCATTGTTTATCTCAGCAAAGAAGGGACTGAATGTTCGTGCTTTGGTACAGCGTATGCAGGAGTTCTGCGATTCATTTGCCGCACCATTGGAACTACACATTCCGTTTTCAGCCATGAACAAAGTGGCGGCGCTGTATACCCAAACTGAAGTGGTGGAGCGGCGCGACGACGACGACGGCGTGTTCCTGAAAGTACACGTGGCTCCCTCGCAGCAAGGATGGGTGCAATCGGTGTTTGCCGAGTATATTCGCAGCGGCAAACAGCCCGCAATCAGTGATGAACATTCCTAATGCGAGCCATTTTTTCTTGAGCAACCTCTTACGACCATGAACTTTATCTATCTGGCCATCGTTACAGTCGTCGTGTTTTTCGTTACTGTATCGCTTGTAGTGATTGGTCAGGAAATTAGCGTGCTGTTGGCTATAGGCCTGTTCGCAGCACTCATGGTTGTTTCGTTGAAGTTTATTTCCCGCCGGCTCACCAAGCTGTAGACGGATATCGTACGCTTCCCTACAGCATCAACTGCAGATACAGTTAGAGCTACCACTTCAAATGCAGATATAGCTACCGCCTCAGATACCGCTTCAAATCCGGCTTCAGCTCAAGTTCCCTATCAAGCTCGGCGCCCCAGTGCCTTCAAAACTCCCCGCGCTTACTTCTTTTCTGCCCCACATCGAACCACAAACACCGGGCATGATGCCAGGCGCAAAACATGTTCCGTTGTACTTCCCAGCAGCATATGATTCAAACCCGAACGACCGTGAGTGGAAATACAAATAAGGTCTATGCCATTTTGTGATGCATAATCGGTGATAACATTGGCCGGTCTTCCTTCGCGCACACTCGCTGTTACCTTCAAGCCCAGAGTTTCCATTTCCCTTTGCTCTTCCTTCATCTGCTCGGACGATTGTTCACGCAGACGCTGCATTACGTCGAAATACACCGACTGCTCCACGCCATCGGCCGCAGTGAATGCTGCCAAGGGCTCCACCACATACAGCAGATGTATGTTGGCATTATAGCGAGTAGCAAAGTCAATAGCATATTCTCGAGCGATGCGCGAGCACGGCGAGAAATCTATGGGCAAGAGTATATGATTATACTGTTTGGGTTGAGTTGTCATAACAAGGTTTAAATAAGTGAGAAACCGAAACACGAACTTTGACTATACCCGGCAATTCTGTGGGGATTTGTACTTCGTCATTATCGAAGCACAACACCGCGCAGTAATCGATACGAGCCATCGTTCATGCATACATGAACGAGATACATTCCCTGATGCAGTCCATTCATTTCCACGCGTTCGCTTCCTTCTGCAACCTCAGCACCGAAGCTGTGTACCAGTTCACCCTTGGTATCATACACACGCACACTTGTAATTCGAGCAGCCCCGCCATTACAACGCACATGCATTATTCCGTCGGCTGAATTTGCCAAATAGCAGTCGCTTGCTTGGTCAGCGTTATTGAGGCCATCATTGCCGGCAGACGATGTCTTCTCCGGAGTGACAACAAGTATGAATCGGGAATTTGCATCGCTGCCCACGTACAGACGGCCTTGAGTATCAACCGCCAAACCAACAGGCCGCGCCCAGCCCCATCCTGAACTGCGTGTGGAATCGGTCATGAAGCCGCTAAGAAAATCTGATACAGAATTTGCGGATGTATCTTCCTCGTTATCAAAATCCAAATAGATAATCTTCCCGCCGGTGGCCGGTGTTCTATTCCATGAACCACGCAGAGCAACAAACACACCGTTTCTGAACTGCTGCGGCATTAGTGGATGCCCGCTCACCAGAGCCATGGGGGCACTATGTGATTGTATCAATGCCGCCGGCTGTACCATGCTCTGAACTTTCGCCGAGTCGCGGGCAGTAAGTGGAAGAAGTGCACGGTAATCAGCCGGAGCGGTACTACCCATCGGAAAGTAAATGCCATGCGAATGAGCGTATGGGTACCCGTAAAAACCACTGTCGCGAATTACATCAATCCATTCCGGAGGAACATCGTTTCCTTGATTGTCGCTGCCATTATTGGTGGCCCACAAGCGCCCTCCGCGCATGAGCATTCCCACAGCATTTCGAATGCCCGATGCAAGGGTGCGCCTGCCGGTTCCATCTACGTTCCACTCCTCAATCAATGCACGCTGATAATCGGTTTCTGTTGGAGCATCAGCCCGGCAGACATTACATCGCGAACCAATGGACAAATAGAACTTATTGCGAAGCGAATCGATGATAATGGTGCGAGTGGTATGACCGCCACCCGGCTGAGCCGCACCTTCCGCAATAGGAGCAATGAATTCGCTACGCGTTTCGTAGAAGCCGTCGCCATTAACATCACTCAAGCGAAGCACCGAGCGCTCTTGCGCAGCGTACAAATCGCCGCGGTAAAAAGCGATGTCGTGTGCTATCACATTTGTTGCTACCGCTATAATAGTGTCTGCAATACCATCGGCATTGGCATCGGGCAGGGCAAAGATGGAGCGGGCATCAAGATCGGCGATATGCAGCACCTTGGCCGGACTCCAGGCCATAAAGCGTGGCTTTTTTAACTGCGCACCCGCATAGAACACGGATACCCTGAAACCAGCGGGCACATTAACCGTTGCATTCGCCGGTAATATTCCTTGGAATTGCTGGGGCTGCTCCACCACAACCGACTGAAGATCAATCTTTTTGTACGGAGTCATCACGGGTGTATCGAGGCCGTGCAAACGAACCGCACAACATGCAATAGCTGCAATCAGCCAAAGAGTTCTTGAAGGTATGGTTGCGATGAGCTGCACGCGGAGTGTTGAGCGACGTTGATTTTTCATATCATCTTCAATCGGAATTGCAAAAAACTTCACACCGAAGATGCACAACGCCGCGGCAACATTCAAGAGAAATTACACGTGTAAATTTGGTAAGGCATTACGCCTCTGCAGTCACGCAATCGGCCACGGTTCCCGAATTACTTCTTTGCGCCCGCAACTTTTACTCTGCTCTTCTTCACATCGGCAACGGTCACCTTTGTTCCGTTATTGCCCCAGCTACCATAAACATATGTGAGAATATCGGCAACATCCTGATCGGTATACTTAGCGGGCAGAGGTGCCATCACACCGTTGAACTTCTTACCGTTCACGGTGATTTCACCCTTCAATCCACCCGTTACTGCTTTGATGATATCCGCTTTGCTTTTTGTCTTCAAATAATCCGATCCGGCCAGCGGAGGGTATATAGCGCCCAATCCTTTACCGTTTTCCTGATGACAGGTTTTGCAATACTCGTTGAACAACTTCTGCCCTTTGGCTTTGTCCTGCGCTGAAACTCCTGTTGCGAATACTGCAGCCATAAGAACTGCGATCAAAACATAACTCTTCATACTAGCGATCTCCGAATAAAATGAAACACTGATTTGATTTTCTATTTGAACGTACCTCATCGAAACCCCACGCGAGTCTGCCTACCTTCTTTACTACACTACCTATGAACACATTCAATTGACCGTCGCACTTTGGGTACCGCATATACGTATGGGTGAAGAGAGTATTGCAGCATTTTGTACGGCCGGAACCTTTGCAACACTCGCCACTACAAAGCCATCCTAGCCAGCACTTCCGGATGCGCCAACCGCAAGTTCAAGGTGGTGGCATCACGAGCCATGGATGCCAACGATGTGGCTTGAAACACCCGTACAATCTCGGTTCTCAGAGTAACCCATCTCTCGTGCATGGGGCATGGCTCTGCCGTTCCGCAGCCGGGCAGTCCCAACATGCACTGCTCGAACACATCGGTTCCATCGATCACGCTGATAAGGTCGAAGAGAGAAATTTCTTCTGCGTCTTTAGCCAACAAAATTCCGCCCCGAACTCCCCGTTGCGAGTTCATCAGGCCCGCACCGGTCAGCTGTTGTAGCACTTTGGTAAGAAAGTGAAAAGAGATATTAAGGCTAGAGGCTATCTCGTTGATCGAAATCCAATCCTCTTGCTTGCGCGCCGCCACATAGATGGCCGCTTGTATTCCGTATGTGCAGGTTTTCGAGATCATAACCGAGCCCCGTTCGTGGTGAATCCCGCTTTTTAAGATATTAGGACTATTTTGTCTGCAATTTACAGTAAAGCATGATTTGTAGCAATACTTTTCCTGAAAAATCATTCGCTAGATGCGCCGGTGTGGCCTACGAGGCGTTCCTTCACGTTCCATCGCCTTCCTCGCGCCTTCCTCGCGCCTCCCTCGCCTAGCAGAGCTGTGGCGCTAGCCGCGGCAGGCAATGTATTTTTGTGCTCTCGTTGCTGCCGGAATGCACCGGTATCATCAATTCGAACTTGATCCCAACCGCATGGCTGCATCTGCTCCACCATTGTTACCCTTACTGCGAGCGTTTGAAAAGACTGTTTTCAACAAGAGTCTCAGCTCGGCGTTGGAAGCGGGCCAACCGGTTCTTACCAAAACGTTGCGCGGTTCCCTAAAGTCTCTGGCAACAGCATCGGCGCATATGCATGCCAAACGCCGGATGATGATTGTATGCGCTCCGGAAGTAGTCTCTGCATGGTACCACGATCTGGCCACTATTATTCCGCATACGGCTGTTGCTGCATTTCCCGAGATATCCAAAACACGCTCTGCCATCAATCATCATCACGAGGATATGGCGCGCATTGTGGACGTGGTGACAACCATCGAGAAAAGTGCTGTATCGGTAGTGATTGCAACTCCGGCATCGTTTCTTATTCCTCTGCCGAGGCGGGAGGCGGTAGTTGTGAATACACTGCAACTTCGCAGAGGCGACACCCGCGGCTTTGAAGACCTCACTACACACTTGCTCTTGAACGGCTTTGAGCGGCGCGACTTTGTGGCACAACCCGGCGACATAGCTATCCGAGGCGGTATCATCGACGTGTTTCCTGTGGGATGGTCCACCCCTCTGCGTATTGAATTTTGGGGCAATAGCATCGACTCTATTCGCGAGTTCGATCCTCTGTCTCAGAGAAGTATTCGCGAGCACGAATTCGTTGAGTTTCTTGCCAGATTTATCAGCGATGAACACGATGAATTCTCGTGCCGACTTACCGACTACCTGCACGAGGAAACGCTTATTGTGCTGGATGAGCCCGATCATTTGTCTACACTGTTCGACGACTGCGAGGCTCATAGTTTGTACGAACTTCTGCACTCGCGGGCAATGCTCTTGATTAATCCGCTTGGTGCATGCACCCTGGAAACGCAATCGTCGGCGCAGATGTCTGTGGATGCCTCCATGGATGAACTCTACGATGAACTCATTCAGAATCAGGATGCAGGATATGCAGTGTTTGTGTGTGCCGAGGGCTCTATACACACAAAGCGAATGCACGAGCTGTTAGACAATGTGGCCGACCGCCGCGAGTCCGATGAGCTCAGCGATGTTAGCCTACGAATTGAGAGAATACACTGGCTGCACGGCACACCACATGCGGGCTTCACATGGCCGGAAGAACGCCTGAGTGTGATCACCGAGCACGAAGTGTTCAACCGTCAGCGCTTCCGCGACGCCCGGCGCTATGCGCCCTCGGCAGGCTTAACGCTGCGCGAACTTCAACAGTTGCGCCGTGGTGATTTGATTGTGCACATCGACAAAGGCGTGGGGCGATTCGACGGACTGGAGACTATCACCATTGCGGGAAGCAAGCAAGAGAGCGTGCGCCTGTTGTTCGCCGACGATGATGTGCTGTATGTGCACTTAAACTATTTGCACAAGCTGCAACGATACTCGGCAGCAGAAGGAGTTTCCGCTAAGCTGAGCAAACTGGGCAGCGGCGATTGGGAACGGAAGAAAGCGCGCACCAAGAAAAAAGTAAAGGATATAGCCCGCGATCTTATCACGCTCTACGCTCAGCGCAAATCATTGCGTGGCTATGCTTATCCTGCCGACACCATTTGGCAAAAAGAATTCGAAGCGTCGTTCATGTACGAGGACACTCCCGATCAAGCTCGTGCCACTGCCGAGGTAAAGGCCGATATGGAAGTGCCCATGCCTATGGACAGACTGGTATGCGGCGACGTTGGTTTCGGAAAAACGGAAGTAGCCATTCGAGCTGCCTTCAAAGCTGCACAGGCCGGCAAACAGGTAGCGGTACTCGTGCCCACAACCATTCTTGCCCAGCAGCACTTCCTAACCTTTAGCGAGCGCTTACGCCGCTTCCCTGTTAAAGTTGAAGTACTGTCGCGCTTCCGCACACCGGAGGAGCAGAAGAACGTTTTGGAGCGAGTGAAAGCCGGCGAAGTGGATATACTAGTGGGAACACACCGTATCCTAAGTAAGGATGTTGAGTTCCGCAATCTGGGCTTGTTGATTATCGACGAAGAGCAACGCTTTGGCGTGAGTGCCAAAGAAAAGCTCCGCTCAATTCGCGCCAATGTAGACACACTGACGCTCACGGCTACGCCTATTCCCCGCACATTGAATTTTTCGTTGATGGGCGCGCGAGATCTCAGCTTGATCGAAACTCCGCCACGCAATCGCCTTCCGGTTCAGACGAGCATTATCGAGTGGGACAACGATGTGCTTCACGAAGCCATCGCACGCGAGCTGGAACGCGGCGGGCAGTTGTATTTGGTAAACGACAGCATTCACGAGCTGGACGAAATAGCCATGCGCTTGGTAGAGATCATGCCGGGGCTACGCTTCGGCATCGCTCACGGACAAATGGAGCCAAAGAAACTCGAAAACGTGATGGAGCGTTTTATGGAGCGAAAATTTGATGTGCTTCTGAGTACAAAGATTGTAGAGAGCGGTCTGGACATTCCCAACGTGAATACCATGATCATCAATCACGCCGATCGTTTCGGTCTGGCGGAACTGTATCAGCTGCGTGGGCGTGTGGGGCGCTCGAACACACAGGCATATTGCTATTTGTGCGTGCCGCCGGTAAAGACATTGAATCGTACCGCCATTCGCCGCTTACAGGCCATTGAAGAACATACCGACCTGGGCAGCGGATTCCACCTAGCCATGCGCGATTTGGAGATTCGCGGCGCAGGCAATCTGCTGGGAGCAGAGCAGAGCGGATTTATAGCTGAGCTTGGTTTAGAGACTTATCAGAAAATCGTGGATGAGGCTGTGCGCGAGTTACGTCATGATGAGTTCAGCGGCATGTTCCCGGAGAGCGAGTTGCTGAATGTATCGAACGAAGACTTGGCGGTTGAATTAGACGGCGATGCCTTACTTCCGGAGTCCTATGTGCCTAAAGACACGGAGCGTTTTGAGTTCTACAAACGCTTGTTCAATGCTCGTACGGAGCGCTCTTTGGAAGACATCTCCGGCGAATTGAGGGACCGTTACGGCGCGCTTCCGCCCCAAGCAGAAAATCTTCTCTTTGCCGTGCGCCTGCGCTTGGCGGCACTTCCCGCCGGCTTCGATCGTCTGCTGGTTTCGAGCGCGCAACTCACTATCGAGATTTCGGCTTCCATTGCAGAGCAATACATCAAGCTGGCCTTCCCGCGTATCGTTGAGCGCGTATCACAGCGAGATGGTGCGCGCTTCAAACAAAATCAAAAACGTTTCATCATCGAGATCCCCTTGCAGCACAAGGACGAGGCGCTTACGGTGGTACAATCGTTGGCACTGGATGTTCAAGAAGCACTCGTACGGGCACCAAAAGATCATGCGTAGAGAACCTATCGTCGCAAAATTGTTCGCAGTGTTTGGAACGCTTGGAGTGATGCGCGTGTCGGCATCGTTTCTGTATATGATGCTTGCCGGCAGTACCGGTAGTGCCGGTACTGCCGGTAACTTCGCCGCTCCCGGCTCCACTCCCGAGCAGGCAACCATGGCCAAGACCTTCGTTCAAGGAAGTATTAACGAATACGCGCCTGTGGTGTACCCGCTGCTTAGTTACGATGGCCGCACTATGTATTTCTCGCGCAAGTACCATCCCGACAATGTAGGCCACACGCGGGATGCCGACGATGTGTGGTCGTGTACCAAAGATGCTTTTGGTCATTGGTCCGAGGCCGTAAACGAACGCTCACTGAACACCGCGAACAGCGATGTATTGTGTTCACTTTCACCCGATGGCAGCACCGGCCTCTTAGCGCGCACGTTGGTCATAAACTCAAAGCCACGCGTGCAGTTGTTGATTGTACAACGGTTAGCCGGCAGTTGGACTGCGCCAATTCCTGTGACGATCAACGGCGGTGAGTTGCAATCATCGCACATCTATGCACATTTGGCCTTCGACAACCGTACCTTGTTTCTTTCGCTGGAACAGCCGGGCCGCGGGATGGATGTATCTGTATGCTCTAGAGTGTCCACCTCGAATAATTCATCGTGGACATTTTCCGCGCCCGTGTCCCTTGGAGACCGCATCAACACTCGCGGAACGGAGGGATCTCCGTTTCTGGCTTTTGATGGCCGCACGCTCTATTTTACCTCCGATGGTCGTGGTGGCAGTGGTAGTCAGGACGTGTATGTTACTCGGCGCAGCAGCGTCGAATCGAACGATTGGTCTGAGCCTACCTCGCTGGGAACATCGGTAAACACGGGAGCATTGGATCATTGCTTTTCGCTGGCAGCAGACGGCGCTTCTGCCTTGATTGTTTCCTCCGATTCACTTCACGGCTCGGGAGTGTTCAGCATTCAGCTACCACAAAGCAGCCGCATGGGTGCTTCCATGGTGAAGGATGTACGAATTGTAGAACAGGTGGACTCAACTCAGCGAAGCTCGGCTACCCGAATAAGAGCAAGCACCGATACACTACAGCTGGAGTGCAGGTTTGAGGTCAATAGTTACGACATTCTCGATAGCGCATTTGTATCTGCACTGCGCGTCGTTGCATTGCAATGCTCATCGAAGAGTGCACGGGTGATTATTCAAGGCCACACAGACTCCACCGGAACTACAGCACACAACGCAGTACTATCCAAGATGAGAGCTCAAGCTGTGCGTGCGGCTGTGGAGCACGCGCTGCGTGCGGCTGCGTCTGAATCTGTGTCTGCGTCTGCAAGCCCGAAAATTTCATGCGCCTCGTTTGGTAGCTCTATGCCTGCCGCCACCAACACCACTGCTGAGGGCCGCGCTCAAAACCGCCGCGCAACAGTTCGTTTGCTCATCAGCAACATGCACTAGAATTGCACGGAAATGAGTAGAGATGCGGCTGTCTGAGAGCCTGCTCCACGCACCGGCAGCGGAGCCCAGCTTACGCCTTTATCGCTTACATCAAAATTGAACAGGTGGGCACCCACGTACGCATCCACAGCAGCCAGCGCATACACTCCCAGTAACCACAAGCCGGCAACATCGCGCTGATCCCTATAAAACTCTTTCTCTTTGAACGTGCGCTCTTTGAGTGGATCGCCGGACGCGAGTGCATCATAGCGTGTTTGTGCATCGGAGAATTTAACGTCGTTCCACACTATGATACTCGTCACGGAAACTGCAGCAATGCTAAATGCTCCGGCCTTGAGATACGACTGGTTATATACCTGCCCCCATCCCGGAAACACCAGGGATCGCAGTATCGCTCCCGTCGGAGATTTACTCTTCTCTTCGTCGAGCTTAGAGCTTTGCGCGTTCACCACCGGCGGCTTCAGGGCTGTAGTATCACCCGCGTGAAGCACTGTGCCAAACAACGCCATGCACATCAGGCAGATTATGGCCGCAGCGCTCATTGCTGGGGGCCCATTGCGATCACTTCAATTTCTACACGAACATCTTTGGGAAGGCGCGCTACTTCCACTGTGGAACGAGCCGGCGAAGAAGCGCCAAAGTACTCCGCATACACTTCGTTCATAGCGCTAAACTCATTCATGTCTTTTAGGAACACGGTAGTTTTTACCACGTTGGAAAAATCCAAACCTTGAGAATGCAGCAACGCTTTGATGTTGGCGCACACCTGATACGTTTGTGCTCGAACGTCGCCGTTAATCAATTCTCCGCCTGCCGTGAGCGCTATCTGACCCGAAAAGAAATACATGCGGCCCTGGGCTGCAATGCCTTGCGAATACGGCCCTATTGGAGCCGGTGCATCACTTGTAAGAATTGTTTGCTTCATGGAATGGTGTAAATGTGTGGAACACGCAGGCAGCATCAGTGCTGCCGTGCACAGGAAAATAACCGTGATCGAATTGCCAAATACAAAATGCCGTGTCATGGCTGTACTGAAGGTTTACGAACAATAAACACTTGCTCACCGGGACGCGCCAAGCCGTACTTCTCTCGCGCTAAGCGTTCAATCTCCAATGTATCGTAGCGTAACTTTTTGCTTCGCACAAAAAGTGAATCCACGTTCGTGCGTGCCGACTGAATGGAGTCCGTGAGTTCGGATTTGCGCTGCTCAAGCTGCAGCCGCGTAATGAAGCCGTAGTCTGAGCACATTCCAAACATCACCGACAACATTCCTATAAGAAGCAGCAACAACCGACGGCGCCTTCGTATCACTACATCGCCACTGGCTGCGACAGGTGGTTCTAAGTTCGTATCATCCGGTGGTACCGGACCTCGAGGAGCTCTCATGGTTCTGTGGTTCGAAGCCGAAGGTTTTATTTCGAAAATACCTTCTTTAGAAGTTCCGTGGTTCGAGCAACAGGATTGGAACGTATCTGCTTCTCTTCGTCGGCAATGGTGACAAACAGTCCGTTCATGGCCATGTTCGTGGTGTAAGCCGGCAAATCGGGATTGATCTTCTCCACGAAGGGAATCTTATTGTACGCAGTCATCACCGACTGCCAGTATTGCGTGGCTTGCACTTTCTCCAATGCTTTGGTGATTACCGGAAGCATGGCCTGATACAGCGCCGGCGAGGAACTGCGGCGCAAGTAGGCAGTGGCTGCAGTGTCGCTACCCTTTACGATTGACACCGCATCGGTCACTGTCATCTTTTCAATAGCCGAAACGAAAATCGGTTTTGCTTCGTTGGCCGCTTGCTCGGCGGCTCGGTTGATTGCCAACACGGCATCGTCTACTTTTTGCCCTAGGCCAACTTTGCGCAGAGTGCTTTCCACTTTTTGCGCGTCCTTCGGAAAGGGAATCTTCACGGCAGGATTACCAAAGTATCCATTCGTTGCGCCCAAGGCAGCACTGCCCTTCGAGGTTCCTTGAACCAGTGCTTCTTTCAGCGCCTTTGCGGCATCATCCTCGCTGAATCCCTTTACGGCGGAGCCGCCCACATCTTTGAGGGTTTTCTTTGCTTTGTCCAGCCAGCCCTGAGCCGCTGCCTGTGAGCTGCCCACAGCCAATAGTGCTACGACAACAAGTACTGCACGAGATAGTGTTTTTGCGGATATCATGATTATCATGGTGAGAATGAAAGAGAGTTATGAAGAATGTTCGCGCGTCAGAAACTACCGATGACTAAACAACTACAATTGATACAACTCTACAGACGTAGACAAGGCAAAAACAGTATTACGTCAAGGTTTGAATTGTATCAGTTTCAATCGGGACAAACTCAACAAGCTTGTTGCGCTACGGTGCCATGTTGAAAACAATGATGCGGGCGCGCTGCTGTAACTTGCGAGTCGTTCGTCAGAAATTCATTGCCACGGCCACACATCAACCCCCTATTGATTGAACAACTATGATTGCACGTCCACACATCTTTGTGAGCTCGCTTCTCGCAGTGGCCGCAGCATGGTTTGTACTCTTCAGTGGTGTAGGTGAGTTTTCAGCTCGCATCGGCAGTCTCTACTTCTGGCCCTCTATAGCAGTGGTATCCGGAGCAATGATACTATTCGTGATGCGGAGTTCGGAATTGCGGCGCCTACTACAGGGCAACAATATCCCGCTGAACATAGGCAGGGGTATGCTTCACGGCTTGTTCTTTTCTGCACTAACCGTTGCAACGCTGGTTGCTGCGCGCGAGTTCATACCGCAGACGTACGCTCATGTTCACACGCTTTTTGCACTACGAAACCAACTGCCGGCCACGTTCATAGCGCTGATCTTGGTTGTGGCTGTTGCTCCGGCCGAAGAACTTTTCTGGCGCGGCTATGTGCAGAGTGTTTTTTCGCAGCGAATGTCGCCCGCCAATGCTGTTATAGCCATGGCTGCCACAGATGCCGTGGTTCATATGGCAACCGGCAATTATGTACTTGTGGTAGCAGCAGCATTTTTTGGATGGCAGTGGGGATTGCTTCGCAATTCAACCCAATCAATCGTCCCCTGCGTGATCTCTCATGCCGTGTGGGATCTGTGTGTGTTTTTGGTGTATCCCACGCTGATCTCTTGACGAAGCGGTTACTTCGAAGGATTCTCGCCGGCAGAGGCATCAATCTTTTTGGTGCGAGGTTGTATCCTGCGTTTGCCGATGGCAAGTGCTACCGAAATGCGGCGTGTTCCTTGCGTGGGTGTGTGGCTAACTAGGGAATCGCCAACCAGCATTTGTGCCGATCCTCCGCCATCCAGATTCATAGCATTATAGGCACCGAATCGCTTCATAAATTCTCCCAGCTCCGCAAGGGTAAAGCCCACCGAGCGAGTGTTGTTCTCTACCGTGGCCATGTAGAAGGTGTTGCGCGTGATATCTGTTCCAATAGCCGTTCGAGCAAGGCGCTGCAAGAAGAATCGATCTCGGCCCGAGTTCAATGGGCGAAGGTCTTTGCTGATAGCACCGTTCGACACAAGGATGGGAGTGCCGCACACAGAGTTGGTAAATACAATGCTGTCCCGGCGGCTGGTGGAATATCGCAAAACGAGCGTATCACCAGCGCGCACCATTCTCTGCTTGGCAATAGCACCACCCATGGATATCACGCAGCCGCGCAGAGGCATATCCACACTGCCGCTATCGGCTACATCGAGCACCAACAAGGGGATATCTTGATTCACCGCAGGTGAACGCAGATATCGCGTGCGAATCTTTGTGGTGCCAAACTCGGCCGATGCTTCCTGACGCTCGCGCACAAGCAATGCGCGCACGGAGTCCCGAGAAATCTCAATGTCTGATGAGTCTCGCACCATGGCAGTTGAATCGGATGTTTGCTCCGCAACGAGCTGCTCGATGAGCTTACCGGAAACAGCCGGCACCGTCTGACCAACAAAGGAGTTGAACACCACAAGAGAGTCCGGCGCTACACGTCGGTTTACCGAACGAATGGGAACGCGTTCTCCGTTTGGGAAACGAACTGCTGCTTCCAGGGTAATGGAATCGATCACCGGTCTGTTCTTGGCATCGAACAAGCAGGTCACCCAATCTTTATACGGCAGCAGCTCACATACCTCGCCGTTACATACCGTGGGCCCTATGGGGGTGGTGGTTACAGCGCGCCAGAAATGCGCATTCACAGCGGCGTACAGGGTTTTATTCTCGGTAGTATCCAAACGGGAGCGGAAGTCTCGCAAACGCTCCAACGACGAAGCCTGATTCTCTGCTTTGAGCGTCATCACGCTATAGTCGGGATTGCGCAGCACACAGGTAAGAGCATGCACAACGGACACCGCGCCATCGGCATGAGTAGCCCGAATCTGGCGATAAATCACCCCTTCGGTAACGATGGAATCGCGAACAATAGTAATGGACGAAAGCGCTTTAGGAATGCGGGCCTCTGCTCGAGCGCGAGCAAGATCGCGCCGACGTTGAGCTCTGGAGCGGGCACTGCCTTTTTTCTTTGAAGCGCCCTTGTGCGACGGGCGAACAGAAGCCCGCGACGCAGACACTGCCTGCTTCTTGTTCTTTTTGCCTCGGGCAAACGCAGATTGCTGAGATCCTATCACACAGATTGCTGCAACGGCGATAAACATCGCGAGTGCACAAATGCGTGAGCTACATGAACGACTTATCCGAAAGTAGAATTCCATTTCAAAGTTCTATGCTCCTTGGCTCGCTTCGGGAGACGAAAGAGCGAGGAGTTTAAATGCTGCAGAAAGTTGAGTTGCTGTGCGCTGTTGAGTTCACGAAAAAAACGTTGTATCCAGAACTCATCGGTAAAAAAGGTTCCCGAAATACAACTCAACAGAGCGAGCTCGACATACAAACACACGGTAGATCGATGCTCCGGTACAAGGATCATGGCAAGAAGGAACAAGATCACCACAAACGAGAATCCCATTGCTTCAAAAGCATTGAACATGGTTCTCACGCTGCTTGCGTCCGGTAGTGTTCGCCGTTGCAAACGGTATTGCGTGAGTGTCCACGTAATGCCCAACGAACTCACTATCAATCCTACTGCCGTTCGCAGCTGATACTCATCTGCATGATATCCCGCCACAACAGAAAGAAGCGACATCAAGAACAAAAACTCTGCTCGACGGCGGCGCTGCTTCAACAAAAGGTCTTCAAGAATTCCGGTCTTCATATTCAATGGCAGGTGGTACATCCCTGAGATGCTCATCCTAAGGTGCTGCTGCTTCCTGCATGTCCGTGGGTCAATTTAGTAATTTTGCCAGACCCATTCGTTGAACAACCGTTAAACTCTTATGACTTTCCAAACCTTACTTATCAACATCGCCGACGGTATTGCCTCAATCACACTGAACCGGCCCGAAAAACTCAATGCATTGAACGCACAGTTGTTGGCCGATCTTGATACGGCATTAACGGAGCTGCAAAATGATCACTCGCTGCGCTGTGTTGTGATCACTGGTGCCGGACCCAAAGCTTTTGCTGCCGGCGCCGATATCTCGGAACTCGCACAGTGCGATAGCAAGGAAGGCAGCGTGTTCGCAGCTCGCGGTCAACGAGTTTTTGATCGCATAGAAAATTTTCGCGTTCCCGTAATCGCTGCCGTCAATGGCTTTGCTCTTGGCGGCGGATGTGAGCTTGCCATGGCTTGCCACATACGATATGCTTCAGACACCGCCAAGTTCGGTCAGCCGGAAGTAAAGCTGGGAACTATTCCGGGATACGGCGGAACACAAAGACTGATGCGGCTTTGCGGCACTGCCGTTGCTATAGAACTCATGACAAGCGCGGATATGATGACCGCTGTACGGGCACTGCAATGCGGGCTTGTAAACGCTGTATATCCGGCCTCTGATCTGTTGACTGAAGCTAGCGGACTTGCCGGCCGCATTGCCTCGATGGCCCCCCTCGCGGTTCAGGCCGTGCTCGATGCGGTTCGCAGTACATACTCACTAACGCGTTCGGGATACACAACCGAGCAGGAACTGTTCGCTCAACTCTGCGACACGCAGGACTTCAAAGAAGGCACCACCGCGTTTCTTGAAAAACGAAGCGCTGCCTTCACCTGCAAATGATGTTCAGGGTAATACATATCCTTTACAACATTGTGGCTGTGCCGCTGCTCGCGTGCGTGTACGGATTGCTCGTTGTGTTTCATAAAAAAACACGTAGGCGTTTTCGCGGCGTGCATGCGTCATTGCACTCTTCGGAACTCAGTGCGTTGCGCTCGCACAAACCGCCGGCCTGGTTTCATGCCGCAAGCATGGGAGAATTCGAGCAGGCAAAGCCGGTAATCGAGGCACTGAAAGCGCAGAACCCTGCATTGAAAATTGTTGTGAGTTTCAGTTCACCTTCGGGCTACGAGTCGCAGCGGCACTACGCTGCAGCCGATGCTGTGATCTACATGCCCTTCGATTCCTGGTGGACTATGCGAACACTGGTTCAATCTTTACAGCCCGCGGTGTTCGTGTGCATTCGCTACGATTTATGGTGGAATCTTTTGTTCCGGCTTCAGCTTCAACGAGTGCCGGTAATTCTCCTCAATGCCACCTATACCCGATCGCGCCTTCTCTCTGCCCTCCCATTGAGGCATGTATATCATAGTCTGCTGAGCATGTGCAGCGTGATTCAAACAGAAAACGAAGTTGAATACGAACGCTTCGCCGAGCTACAGCCGAAGGTGAAGTTGATCAGCGGAACCGATACTCGCTATGATAGAATTCTTGCGGCTGCGCGGAGCGCACAACAACACGAACCATGGTTTGAGAGCTTTGCAGGCAGTACCTTACAGATTAGCGCAGACAGCGTACAGCACTTGGTTGTGGCCTTAGGAAGCGTATGGCATGCAGACCGCATACAGTGTGGCATCAGCGAAGAATTTCTAACTCAGAATCCGCACATTCGGCTCTTGATTGTACCTCACGAGATTGATGAGAAAACGCTCGCAACATGGCAGGAACACATTCCCGACTGCGCGCGATTGAGCCACCTTCGAGCTTCGAAGATTACTCCTTTCTTTAAGCATGTTCTGGTCGATACAATGGGTGAGCTACTCTCGCTGTATCGCTATGCGGATGTGGCATATGTGGGCGGCGGGTTTGGAAGTGGCGTGCACAGCGTGGCCGAGCCGGCTGCCTATGGTATTCCCGTTGCATGCGGACCGCACACGGCAAAAAGTCCGGATGTTGCTCGCTTACTTGCACATGATGGATGCCGCATCGTGACCGGTGCGCAAGAGTTTTACTCGTGGCTTCAAAGTATGAATGCAGCGCAACTGCGTGAGCAAGTTGGCGCAGCGAATAAAGATGCGCTTGAGCAGGCAGCAGGGTCCACCAAAACTGCGGTTGCCACCATCAATTCCTACGTACGCTGACTACCATCAGGATGCCGATTGTGCGGACCTTCGGCGTAGCACTACCATTCCAGCAACCAATAATCCCAGAGCAATCCACTGTGCCTGCGAGAGTCCTGCATACAAGGGATTAAGGCGTAGAAATTCAACCAAGAATCTCTCTATGCCTGCGCCCACCAAGTACCAGCCGAATACTATTCCCTGCTTCACTGCGGGCACGCGTTGCTGCAAGCGATACAGCAGCACAAAAAGCACGATGCAAGCCAGAGTCTCGTACACAGGCGTGGGATGAACCATAATATCAACCGGCACAGGTAGACCGGGATGCATCTCCATCCACTTCGAAGCAAGTTCGGGGTTCAGGGCCGAAAGCGTGGGAACGGTTCCATTCGGGTAGCCCATGGCCCACGGAAGTGTAGAGGGAATTCCATAATCGCCATCTCCCGCCAGCTGACAGCCAATTCTGCCAATACCATAGGCCAGGATCAATCCCGGAGCAGCCACATCGGCCATGAAGAGGAAGGGTACAGCTTTTCTGCGCATGTAGATATTTATGCAGAAAATGGCTGTGAGCAATCCCCCAAAAAATGTCAGCCCCGATCCGCTAAAAATCTCGGAAATACCATTCCTGATAAGGAGCTCCGGGTTCTCCAGCACGTGGAAAAGTTTTGAGCCCGCAACACCAGCCACCAGCGCAATCAGGGTAACAACGGACGAAAACGCCGCTGCCTTTTCTTCGTTTTTCCACCTGCGAGTAAGCTCGCGCGTAAGAAGGTAATTGGCGGTAAGAAAAGCAATAGCCATCATCAGCCCAAAGCTGTAGACGGGGATAGGGCCGATATGAAAGAGTTCCGGTCTCATAGTTGGGCAAGGTGCTTGTAGCGATGAAATGAATGGTGCGATTTTTTAACAGAATCAAATCAAAACCAATACCGAACGGTATTCCGCAGCTTGAAAATCCGCTAACGGCTGCCGCAAACTACCACAAAAAGGACACTCTT
>JBJOLU010000133.1:0-4461 GCA_046052705.1 Bacteroidota bacterium
GACACTCCGGTGCTGCGTTTGAACGCCGAATATCTGATGCCTCGCAACCCGCTAGGCATTCGAGTCCCTCAACTCTATGGTTACCGAGCGGAGTCGAAGGGCTCGAAGACCTCGCGGGGAGAAGCGCTCACTTTTGTAGATCTTCCACCCCTGCTACCCCGCTACTCTTGTTTGTTGTGGGATTATTTTTTTCTCTTCAACAGATGCTCATAGATCATCGTGGTGAGCAGCAGAAGCGCCATGCCGTAGAAGGTGTCTTCCACGGGTATAGTGAGCATGCGCGGTCCTAAATGATGTGCGGGATTATACCACACCACGGGCTGGTCCAGGCCGGTGCCGGTAAGAAGGCCGTTCACGATAAAAAAAGGAATGAGGATAACCACGAACGCTCGGTAAAAGTCGGGCAGCCATTCAGCGCGTATCTTCCAGGCCGTTAGCAGCGAAGCCGCGCACACAATAAATGCAACACTGGTGTAGAGCCGTTGAGTATACCACGAGGCCACAGTGAGTAAAGCGCCCACGAGTACAATGGTAACCGGCACAGACCACGCCCCACTTGAGCGGCGCGGCAGCAACACACGAATGCAGTGATAGGTGAAGAGCGATGCGTAGGGAATACAAATAAAGAACAGTACTTCTTCCAGAGGAAGATTCGCTACGCGAATACCGGTGATGTACCGTGGATTAAATCCCCATATTCCCCAAGCGGTGTAATAACTATCCCAAATGCAGAAAGCCAGCGCCACAAGCAGGCATGCGGGCCAGAAGGCGCGCCAGGTCTGCACGAACCGTAATCGCGGATGAAAACTTGCGATGAGCGGGACGAGTACCGATGCGAGGTCGATGACCAGATAGGTGTAGTGTCCCATAGCGGTTTGTGCTTATTTATTCGACAGCGTGTCGCGAATAATAACAGGTTCGTTCTGCAGTGAGCGTGCCGCTTCGCGGAAGTACTTTATAGGCACCCACAGCATTCCAAAACACTCGCCGTCTTCCTTGGTCAGGCGCTTGTGATGAATCTTGTGCGCGCGGCGTATAGCACGGAAGTACACGGTGTTGGCATTGCGCAGCCATTTGAAACGCTGATGAATGAAGATATCATGGATGACGAAATAGCAGAAGCCGTAAACGGTTATGCCTAATCCTCCCCAGAAATACCAAAGATCGAATCCTTGTGTCATTCCTGCGTAGAGCAAGCCAATGCCGGGGGTGGCGAAGATGAGAAAGAAGGAATCGTTGCGCTCGAAGAATCCTTCTTCGCCTTTAAGATGATGATCGGCGTGGAGCATCCACAGCGGACCATGCATCAAGTATTTGTGCGCCGTCCAGGCCACCGCTTCCATCCCGAAAAAAAATCCAAGGAATACTCCGATGTTCTCTAGCGAAATCATGATGCGGGGAATAATGTTTCTAATGTCTTTGTTCTGTACGCAAAAATACCTTCCACCTGTTTGCGAATGAACAGCGAATGCATCAACACACCCAGCGGTCCCATTGGCAATTGGTAATACAGCTCGTCGGTCATTTCTACACCGCCCTCAACTTCGCGGAAGCGATGCGTGTGCACCCACTCCTTGTAGGGCCCTTGCATCTGCATATCCGTGAACTCGTGCGGCGCGCTAACGTTCGTGATCTTCGTTACCCATGTGAGCGGAATGCCCATAATGGGATGCACTTTGTATTTGATAATCATCCCTTCCCTGGTGGTACCTTCCTCGAATCCCGAGAGAATCTTGAAGTTCATGTAAGCAGGGGTGATCTTAGACAAATTCATCGGCGAACTGAAGAATGCCCATGCTTCCTCCAGTGTGATGGGCAAAATCTGCTTTGTATGCAAAGAGAATCGTTTCATGGTCAGTGCCTCTTCCGGAATATTGAGAATCGTAGGTTGGGATTGATCTATCCCCACATCCACGATCCATCCCGGCTTTTAGTGCCCCGCCTAGTGCCCCGGACAAAACATATGTTAGATCATTCCTCGGCAGATTCCTCAAAGCATTCCTCAAAGCAAGCCTCAAAGCAATCTTCGCTACTCTTCTCCACACATTACGCGCTTCCTAGCGCACACGACGCAATCGTTCTTTGTCCGCACCGGTGCACAGGGGCGATGCCAGCAGGGAGTTTCGAATGTTCGAGTTCAGTTCGTTGTCGTCGTCCCGCGCGGAGCGCTCGCACAGATACTGAAGCAAGAATTCTTTGTCTGCCTCCAGATGCTCTCGGTAGGGAAGCATGCTTGGCAAACGGCTTTGAATGGTGAAGCGCAAGTATCGCAACTCCGGCAGATCGGGAGCAGCCTGCATGGCCTTTTCCAGAGTTTCCTTTGCCGAGGTGAAGCGGCGGTACTTAGTGACGGGATTGTAGGAATGATGGCTGATCAAAAACTCCGCCATTGCGCGATACCCGTATGCAAGAGGTTCGCTCTCTGTTACTTCGTCCAGATCCTCGAGCATCTTTTCAGCGTGCTCCATGCTCTGTGTGGCCATAGCACATGCCCTGCGCAGCTCGGCCCGCCGAGAGCTCATGGCATCGGAGCTGACAGCCGCCCGGGCAGACGCGGCACAAAGCAGCAGCATCAACAAAAACGCCTGTGTATACGAGCGCAGTGCTCCGGCGGCTTTTGCATTCGTGTATATGGTACTCACTGCCTTCATTACCGAACTATATTAAGTTGATTATACAGGTACGTCCGCAACAGCAAAAACATTTTCCATGCATCAGTTACGCGTATACGTTCGTGTAATACGCGCTCCGGCGAAATGCGTTGTATCTTTTTAAATAATTCTATGTAGTACTCATACGCCAGATACACCCCAAAGCGGGCGCTACGCGGAAGCTGACGAATTCCCTTTAATGCATCGGCAAAATCGGCGGCTATGTCTTCTTCAATTGCTTTTTTGGCTGCTGCATCAAATGCATGTAAGTCCACATTCGGGAAATACACGCGATTGAGCTCCAAGCCATCTTCGCGCAAATCACGGAGGAAGTTGATTTTCTGGAAAGCCGCTCCCAGACTCATCGCCGGGGGTGTAAGGCGCGCATACAGGGAGTCGTCGTTTTCGGAAAACACGCGTAAACACATCAGCCCCACTACCTCGGCCGAGCCCAGGATATACTCTTTATATTTCTCCGGTGAATATTCCTGCGGATGCAAATCCATTTCCATACTGCGCAAAAAGGTTGCAATTAAATCGCGGGGAATATTATACTCGTGCACCGTCTTTTGAAAACTATTAAGAATAGGATTTAAACTTATGCGCTGATCCAGTGCTTTGTAGGTGTCGGCAATAAAGCACTGCAGTAAGTCCTCTTGATCGTAGCCGTGAAACGAGTCTACGATTTCGTCGGCGAAGCGTACGAACCCGTAAATGTTATAAATGGGCTCGTGGAATCGCTTGGTAAGAAAGCGAATACCCAACGAAAACGAGGTGCTGTAGCGTATCGTGGTTTCCTTGCTCGTGTGAAACGAGATTTCGTCGAAGAGTGCTTTGGTAGCCATGATTAACGAAGGTCTTTGTGAATCTCGTTTGCCACTACTTCTCCGGATATCAACGACGGCGGTACGCCGGGTCCCGGCACGGTGAGCTGCCCTGCATAATACAGGTTCTTCACCTTCGAACTTTTCATGCGCGGCTTGAGTATGGCTGTTTGACGCAGTGTATTTGCCAGGCCATAGGCATTGCCTTTGAAGGAATGATACTCGCGCACAAAATCGTTGTGCGCAAAGTCGTGCCGCACCACCACATGCTCACGCAAGGACTGGCCTGTGCGTTGTTCCAAGCGTTGCATCACCATTTGATAATACTTCTCTCGAACTTCCGGTGTGTCGGACACACCCGGAGCCGTGGGTATCAGAATAAATACATTCTCGCATCCTTCGGGCGCAACCGTGGGATCGGTCTTGGATGCCACGCTCAGGTAGAAGAGCGGATCCGTAGGAAACTTGGGATCGGAGTAAATCTCTTGGGCGTGCACATCGAAATCCCTGTCGAAAAACAGGGTGTGGTGAAGCACATTCTCTACCCTTTTATTGATACCTAGATAATACATCAATGCCGAGGGTGCCATGGTACGCGAGTTCCAATAGGTTTCACTGTACTGACGGTATTGCTCGGGCAGAAGCGCATTCTCTACGTGATGATAGTCTGCCGACGCCACAATCACATCCGCCGCATAGCTTGCATCGCGGGTATGCACGGCGCGTATGCTCTGCGAGCTCATTTCCACGCCGGTTACTTCGCTGTTCAGATGCACCTTCACGCCGCATTCTTCGTTCACACGGAGCATTGCCTCAACTACAGAGTGCATGCCGCCGGTAGGATACCAAGTGCCGAGCATGATGTCGGCATAATTCATCAGTGAATACAGGGCGGGAATGTTTTTAGGATGAGCGCCAAGGAACAGCACGGGAAACTCCAGCAAGCGGCGTAGCCGCGAGTCGGAGAATAGCTTTCGAACATGCGA
>JBJOLU010000134.1:0-2831 GCA_046052705.1 Bacteroidota bacterium
AATATTCCTGCTTGCCACAACTGACGCGGGCGCTACAGGCATACCGGAGCCGGCTTTGCTTGTGCTTGTGCCTGCACCTGAAGCGTTTGTCGATCCAATTGTCGATCCAGTTGTCGATCCATTTATTGATCCAAAGGTCAGAGCTGCATAGGTAGCAAGCGCTCCAATAAACAGGGTAGTTACAGGAAGCACGAATCGACGCAGTGCATACCAAGCGGTTCCCGCCGCAACAGTGCCGGCGGCAGCGTCCGCAAGCTCAACATCGTGAATAGGAATGCCGGCATTGGCAAACACCTTGGAACGCAGATACAACGGGGCTTTCACGGACGATCGTTCCAAACGAAATACCTTGCCCATGCTAATGGCATCGGTGAATTCCTGACGCAGCTCCTGGTTGTTCGCGAGCTGCGAGAACAACACTTCCTGCTGAAGCGGAGTGGCCTCGCCATCTAAGTACATGTATATCAAATCCGACGCTGACAACTGATCCATACTCTACACCATGAACGGTTTTTGTTTCAATTTTCTTTCTGCAACCTTTTGTCCTTGGGCCGTCTACCTACGGCTCCATTACTCCGGGTTTTCTATCTTCTGAAATCACTCCAATAATGCTGAAGCTCGTCCCGAAGTTTTTTCTTTGCCCGCACCACCCAGTTGCGTACGCTGCTGATTGGCACGTTCATAAAGTCCGCAATCTCTTTGTACGAGAGGTCGTCGTACACTTGCAGTATCAACGCCTCGCGCTGCTCGTCCGGAAGAACCTCCAGTGCCACGTTGAGCACTCGAATCAGCTCGGCTCGCTCCATCGGCAACATCTCTGTTTCCGTTTTGAAGAAGCTATCCCGGAACACCTCCTCGGGCCTGCGCTGCGCCTTCATCTTCATCTGCAAACACACATTCCGTGCTATTCGCAGCATAAAGGCAGGAAGATTTGTGATCTCTCTATCCTCCCGCGCCGATTTCAAAAACAACGCAAACGTTTCCTGAAACGCGTCGTCGGCAACCTCGCTCGATCCAACAATTTTTCTGCAATACAAATACACTCTGGACGAATGGCGCTCGTAGATCTCCGTGAAGGCAGCGTCTCTCAGGCCTTTAGCTTGAAGCAAAAAGGCATAGAGCTCGGCATCGCTGTATGCAGAGAGATCAATGTTCATACCGTTGAACCATTTCGAAGGCACGAGGTTATGGATGTGCGTATTATCATCGCTTTCAGCGATCACATTCCGCATGATACTTCACGCCGTGCTCTTAGGTGCAGTCGGCGGTTTCTTGCCGCGCCGCTGAACTCATTATGTAGTGAAATAATAACCAAATTTGATTTCTGTTTCAGCAACCGGATTCAAAAACACAAGGTTTATAGCAGCCGGAAGCCTTTGTCACAAAATAGAGAAAAGCAGGTTGCGCGTTTCCAGAGTACAGCTAATGCCTGTTTCTTTTCTAAAATGGAACAAAAGAAGCATTTTCACGTACTCAAAGCCAGTGTTTTTTTCGCAGCCGTTTCCCACGAAAAGTCTCCAAGTCCTGCTTGTGCTTCAGTAAAAGAACCGTGATCCAGAGACTGCGTTCGCGTGGCTACCCACTCTTCGCCGTATTTTCGCGCTCTGTGATTTCTCACTTTCCATGGCAACGCACTTGCACTCAGCGCGCACCACACCATCGTCACCGTCGTCCGTTCATATTATCACCCTTGGGTGCAGTAAGAACACCGTAGACTCGGAAACTCTTGCCGGACACCTGGCTGCAAACTCCTTGGTGCTAGCACCCACAGCCGACTCCGCCGACGCGTTGGTGATCAACACCTGCGGCTTTATCGATGCCGCCAAGGAAGAAAGCGTTAACACCATTCTGGAAGCCGCTGAGCTCAAGAAGCAAGGCCGCGTCAAGAAGCTCATCGTAGCCGGCTGCCTTACCGAACGCTATGGAGAAGAGCTGGCTCAAGAGATTCCCGAAGTAGATCATTTTTTTGGTACCGAAGCCTACGCCGGCATTCTGCAAGCACTGTCGCCCAATCTGAAATACACCTTGCTTGGAGAGCGCATACTCTCTACGCCGCGCCACTTTGCCTATCTGAAAATCAGCGAAGGATGCGACAACCCTTGCAGTTTTTGCGCTATACCCTTGATGCGCGGCAAACACCGCTCAAAACCGGAAGAGCAAATTCTCTCCGAGATGCGTAGCTGTATTGATCAAGGCGTAAAGGAGTTTGTGGTAGTGGCGCAAGACCTTACCTACTACGGACTGGACATGCATGGCAAACGCACGCTTGCCGATCTGCTTCAACGCATGAGCGATGTTCAGGGCGCCGAGTGGATACGCCTGATGTACGCCTATCCTTCCAAGTTTCCTCGCGACATTCTTCCCGTGATTGCGGAACGCGAAAACATCTGCTCGTATCTGGACATGCCGTTGCAGCACGTCTCAACTAATGTGCTCAAGTCCATGAGGCGTGGCATCACGCGCCGTGCCACCGAAGAGCTTCTTGCCGAGATTCGTTCGGCCGTGCCGGGCATTGCCATGCGCACCACATTTATCGTTGGCTATCCCAACGAAACAGAAGAAGATTTTGCTGAACTCTGCGACTTTGTTCGCGCCACACGCTTCGAGCGCATGGGCGTGTTCACCTACTCCCAAGAAGATGATACCTACGCGCAAATACTTGGCGATCCCATTCCGGCAGAAGTCAAAGAAGAGCGTCGCCGCATTCTGATGCAGATCCAGGAGGAGATATCCTTCGAGAGAAATCAAACGCTCATCGGAACCCGCCAGCGCGTGTGTATCGATGGCTCCGTGAATGGCGAGTATCAAGGCCGCACGCAATTCGACGCGCC
>JBJOLU010000135.1:0-12168 GCA_046052705.1 Bacteroidota bacterium
AAGCCGGCCCAGAATGAATGCAATGAAGGTGGCATTCACCCCGCTAAGAGAGGTGGCTGCCAAAAACACCCACGAGAATCCCACAAGACATGCCACTTCAACAAAGGTTGAGACAGATACAGCGTGGGTATGCCTGCTGTTGATCATCAATCCTTTGAGATATGAATTCCACACTTGAAGGGCAGGCAACAACACGAAGATGTAGGTTGGGGTAATAGCAAAAGATGCTAAGCTTGGAGAGAGCGTAAAGGGAAACACCGTATACACAACCATGATGAGCGGGCTTAAAGCAAGCACTGCCAATAGTCCGCTGGTGAAGGCCATCAGTATGTATGAGAATCGACGCAGCATGGCGTTGTCACCATGCGATTTTCCCGCTAAGGAAACTACCGTTTCCTGCAAGGCATACGACGAGCTTTTGAACTGAAACACGAGCGAATCCACCACGGGAAACACTGCCATCGATTCCGCCGGGTAAGGAAAGCGCGTCATGAAAAATGAGCTGAGCGGATTAATTGCCATAGCGGCTACGGATGTCAGTGCCAGAGGCCTGTAGAAGGTAGAGATCTCCTTTTGCGTCAGTTCGTGCTCGGGCAGAACACCAGACAGTCCCGCGATGATGGGCTTGGCCATGACTCCTGTAGCTATTGCCTCCAGGAACACTCCCATACACAGCGAAACGGCACCAATGAACACTCCTTCCAGCCGGGTAAACGCTGCCAACATAACCGATAGCAATGCCATGCTGGCCACACGTGTGATGCTTGCTATTGCAACTCGTTTTGTGAAGCCGTGCGCTATCATCACGCCTTGATACATACGACGATATCCTATGGACGCCGGCCAAAGAATCAAGCACATCATTCCTATGTGCAACTTCTCCGCAATGTTCACGGGCAATGAGAGCAGGTTATAACTGAGGAACTCATGCACAGGAGGAATAACCGCCACGAGCATTGCAAGTGTAGTGAGTAAGCATAATCGCATACCGTATCTGCGCACCGCCACCCACGACGATCTGTCGCGAACCAAAGCAATGGATGTGCTGAGCAACATGATAACCGGCGACTCTATCACGATGGCTATACTAACCGCCAAGCCAAAGGCTGCCAGGTTTGTGATTTGATCAGGTAAACGAGACACTATAGCATTGAGCACCGGCCCTTCGATTGCCATCATTGCCCAGGTCAAGGACAGTGGCAACCAAATGCCGAGTATCTGTCTGTTTGTAATCATTGATGTGCGCTACGAATAGTGTGGCCTAGTGATGTACTCTAAAGGATCCGCCGCTTGCGCCTTTTCGAAGCCGCGTAAGCGTAAAGCGCAGGAGTCGCACGTGCCGCACGCGCGTTCGGTGGATCGATAGCACGACCACGTGAGCTCGAAGGGTACCGAGAGAGCAATGCCCGCACGAACTATGTGCTCTTTGGTCATGTGGATCAGAGGTGTGTAAATGCGCAGAGGATTGTTCGGCTTGGTACCGGTGCGAATAACATTTTGAAATGCATCGAAAAACTCTTGACGGCAATCAGGATAACCCGAGGAGTCGTCCTCTACCGCGCCTATGTACAATCGATGCGCTTGCAGTACTTCGGCCCAGCTGGTAGCAACCGCCAGAATATTTGCATTACGAAAAGGAACATAACTGGTGGGAACCTCGGCCGAATGCAGTTGAGCTTCGCTCACCGGTATGCCCGCATCCGTAAGGCTGCTGCCGCCAATTGCTGCCAAGTGAGAAACATCCACTACCAAGCGTGCCGTGATATCATAACGATCACACACCGCGTTGAACGATTGAAGCTCTCGCTCTTGTGTGCGCTGACCATAGCGCACATGCAGTGCTGCCACGTTGCAGCCGTCTGCCAGAGCCATCGCTGCGCAAACGGTAGAGTCCATACCGCCGGACATAAGAACAACCGCTAAAGGCTTAGTCATTGGATTGAGTAGTGTCGTTCAACAAATCAGGGCGCCGATCTTTAGTGCGTTGTAACGATTGTTCATGCCGCCAGCGGCGTACGGCTTCGTGATTGCCGCTGCGCAATACATCGGGAACTGAAAGCCCGCGGAACTCTGCAGGCCGCGTGTATACAGGCGCTGCAAGAAAGCCGTCTTGAAAGGAGTCATCAAGGGCGCTTTCGGAATCGCCGATGGCGCCGGGCAGTAAACGCACAATAGCGTCGGTTACCGCAAGCGCGGGAATCTCGCCACCACTAAGCACATAATCTCCGATGGAAATCTCTCGCGTAACAGCCAGGTCGCGAATGCGTTGGTCGATGCCTTTGTAGTGTCCGGCAAGAAGAATGATGTTCTTCTTGAGCGAAAGTTCATTGGCATCACTTTGTGTAAAGGGTTTTCCGTCCGGAGTCATATAGATGATTTCGTCGTACGAACGCTCGGCCATCAACGCATCCAGGCATTTCATTACCGGCTCGCATTGAATGACCATTCCCGCGCCGCCGCCATAGGGTGTGTCGTCGATGTGACGAAACTTGTCGGTGGCGTAATCATGGAGGTTGTGCACGTGTATGCTTACCAGTGAGCGCTCAATAGCTCGGCCCACAATGCTCACATGTAGAACGGGGAGCACAAGATCCGGGACGGCTGTACAGATGTCGATGCGCATAATCAGTGTTTAGTTCCGAGTGTGAAATCCATTCTTCGTCCACATAAGCGCAAGCTTTGAGCTGTGACGAGCAGCCAACGTATTCGCTTTCATAAACGCTTCATGCTCATTGTCTTCCAACGTACCGATAAACATGGTGTTCACGATGGTGCGATACAGATCCACGGGCTGCGGTCCGTTACCGCTAAGCTCGTCTGAACGGAACACGCTGTCCAGCACGACGTTGTATACCTTTGCCATGCTCACCGCAGAAAGATCCGAACGAATGGCACCGATGGCTTGTCCTTTTTTCAACACCATCGCGAAGGTTCTATCAATCTTTTCGGAGCGCCAGGATAAGAGCTCAACACGTAGCTCGGGTGAAGTGCGGGCAAGGTCGCGAACGAACTGCGGGGAAATTTCGCCAAGCCGGTTTGCCATGGTAACAACGAACGACCGTAGGGAACTCACGTACTCCACAATACTCTCGGTGGAAACATTCACCGTTGCTTCAGACAACTCGGTAGCAAAATCATGAAGCACCTCGCGGAGCAAGGACTCTTTGCTGTCGAAATGGTTGTAGAGTGTTTTCTTACTGATGCCTATCTCGGCAGCAATTTCATCGATGCGCACCTTGCTATAGCCATACTTGAAAAAATACACTCGGCTTGCGTTGAGAATTCGCTTGGACACATGCTGCGTGTCGCGAGATTCCGTGACATCCGGCGGCGCAGCATTGCGGTTTTTGGCTTCGTTCAGCGCTTCACGTGCACATGAGCTGAACATGCCGGTGTAGAACAGTCTCCCGAATGTATCGAATGCAGTTTTGCGTGATAAGTGCAGGCCGGCCAGTACGAACTCATCCAGAATACGTGCAGAACAATTGCTGTACACCTGCGCGCACAAGGCGGGATTGAGATCCTGACGAAATTCTCCCGAGAGCCGGCCTTGTTCAAAAAATTTGGCGATGCGTTCCGTGCGTTCATTCACATGAATACGAATCTGACTCCAAGCTTGAGGCGCGTTTTTCTGGATGTCGCGAAGCAAACTGCCCGGGGTTACTTTGTCGTGAATAAATCGCAGAAACACAAACCATCTGGAAGCCCGTTCTACAAATCGTAGGGATGAGTCGTCGAACAGAGTATCGATCTGGTCGGCAATGGCTTTGAGTACCTTGTCGATGATATCGCTGAGAATGTTCTCTTTGCTTTTGCAGACGCTGTAGAGTGTTTTTTTGCTGATGCCTAATTCCTGCGCAATCTGATCCATGGTAACCGGAGAGTATCCGTTACGCCTGAACATTCGCTCTCCGGTATCAACTACTCGATGGCGCAAAGTTTGTATTTCTACACTCGGAGTTTCCACGTAGGGGCATGGCGTAGTGGTGAGCAAAACAGCGTATCTCTGCGGCTGCTAAGCCGTGTGAGTGATGCAACTTACAAAGAGGAAACCGAAAACGTGTAAAGAGTTTCCCGGGCATACAGGGAAAACTGAGAGTTGCTCCATGCGCTGTGAACCGGCATGAGTGGCATAGCATACACGTTATATTTGCAAGACGACCATACAGCAAGCCATCATGACCGACCATCTAAGCGACCAAGTACAACGCCGTATCGAGGAACTTCACGAGTTGAAGTCTCATGGTATCAACCCCTATCCGGAATTTTACAACAAAACTCATCGTAGCGCCGAGATCATCAACGGATTTTCGGATGCGGATTCAGTGCCACTCTCCGTGCACGTGGCCGGCCGCATCATGGCGTTCCGACGCATGGGAAAGGCAACCTTTTTCCATATACAAGATGATGCCGGGCGCATACAGTGTTATGCCAAAAGAGACGACTTGGGCGAAGTGTATGATCTACTCAAGCTCTACGATATCGGCGACATTGTTGGTGTGAAGGGCTTTGTGTTCAGAACACGAATGGGTGAGATAAGCGTTCATGCCGAGGAGATCACACTACTGTGCAAGAGTATACAGCCAATACCGGTACCTAAAGAAGAAAAGAACGAAGACGGCGACGTGGTGGTGCATGATGCGTTTGCAGACAAGGAACTTCGCTATCGCCGGCGCTATGTGGATCTGATCGTGAATCCCCACGTTCGCGAGACCTTTGTTACGCGTTCAAAAATTATACGTTCCATGCGCTCGTATTTCGATGCGAACGGATGGATGGAAGTGGAGACCCCTGTACTTCAGCCGTTGTACGGCGGTGCTACAGCACGGCCTTTTCAGACGCATCACAATGCACTCAACATTCCTTTGTATCTGCGAATTGCCGACGAGCTATATCTGAAGCGCCTTATCGTGGGCGGCTTCGATGGCGTATACGAGATCAGCAAGAACTTCCGCAATGAAGGTATGGACCGCACCCACAATCCTGAGTTTACCGCCATGGAGATTTATGTGGCGTACAAGGACTACTTGTGGATGATGGAAATGGTGGAAGATTTACTCTCCACTATGTGCACGGAAGTAGTAGGCTCCACAGAGCTTTGTGCGGCAGGGAAGAGTGTTTCGATGGCTAAGCCATTCGCCCGCATCTCGATGATGGATGCCATCAAGGAAAAATGCGGTAGCGATGTGTTGAATGCCACACGCGACGAAGTGCTTGCTGTATGCCGAGCACATAATGTGGATGTGGAATCGACGGCGCCATGGTCGAAGCTTGTTGATGAGTTGTTCAGCACATTGGTACAGCCCGAACTTATTCAGCCCACCTTTGTTATGGATTACCCGGTGCAAATGTCGCCTCTTGCGAAGAAGCATCGCTCCAAAGAGAGTCTGGTAGAGAGGTTCGAATTGTTTATCAACGGTGCAGAGGTTGCCAATGCCTTCAGCGAACTCAACGATCCGTTGGATCAGCGGGAGAGACTGGAAGCCCAAGCGCGTCAACGCGCACAGGGCGACGACGAAGCAATGGTGATCGACGAAGATTTTCTTTTTGCTATCGAGACCGGCTTACCGCCCACTGCGGGGCTGGGTATAGGCATCGATCGTTTAGTGATGTTGATGACCGATAATGATTCCATTCGTGACGTTCTGTTCTTCCCGCTGATGCGCCCGGAGTCGTGAGTGCTATGCCAGTGAAAATCTGTTTGCTGTGAATCCGGAAACGGATGTGTGATCCTGAATAACGTTCGAACCAACTAAAGCTCATCATGGGGTATACCCAACTAGACCCGCCTCCTTCTAACGACGAGCCCTCTGCCTATAGAGATACCCGCGCCATGTCGGCCAAAAGTATCATCGTCCACTCTACACTTTTTGTTGCCACCTTTGTGTCGTGCACTATTGCCGGCGCATGGTGGAATGGTTCCGCCAACCCATTTGATATTGCGAACTGGGGTTCGGGTATTACCTATGCATGTCTGATCATGCTGTTTATCAGCGCCCACGAGTTCGGCCATTATTTCGCTGCCCGTGTACACGGAGTGGATGCGACGTTGCCGTTTTACATACCCATGCCCTTTGTCAACATCATGCCGTTCGGCACGATGGGGGCAGTGATTCGCACAAAGACAGCAGTGCCGTCGCGCAAAGTTCTCTTCGATATTGGTGTGTCGGGCCCGTTGGCAGGTTTTGTGGTCTCGCTGGTCATTTTGATAGTGGGGTTCTTGACCTTACCACCCAAAGAACACATCTACTCCATACATCCTGAGTATCTGCAATTTTTCGGTGGCGTGATCCCGGAGTTTGGCATGTACTTCGGCGATACACTTGTGTACACCGTACTAAGCCACATTCTTCCCGGTGTGCAGGCCAATCTTCCTCCCATGAACGAGATGTATCATTATCCGTTTTTGTGTGTGGGTTGGTTCGGATTGTTCGTAACCTCGCTTAATCTTCTGCCCATTGGTCAGCTTGATGGAGGGCATGTTGTATATGCCATGTTCGGTAAACACCAGCGCACCATCGCCAGGGTTGTGGTAACCGGTATGACACTTGTAGGATTAGGCGGACTGCTGGGCGATAGCAAAGCAGTACTCGCCATTGATTCGCCCGACGATCTTTTTCTGTTTTTGCAGTCTCTGCTGACGCCGGTGATTCATGTGCTGGACCTGTATGCGCCATGGGTGTTTATGGGCTGGACCGGTTGGTTGATGTGGGCATTTTTTGCGCGCTTCTTTTTCCGCCTTCAGCATCCCACACTGCAGGATAATACTCCGTTGGATAAAAAGCGAATGCTGGTGGGATGGATTGCTATTGCTGTGTTTGTTGTGAGCTTTGCTCCTGCCGGAATATTTGAGAAGGCTGCCACCGATGCCATGAAAATTATTCGTAACCATGATGCTGTAGTGCTTCTTTCACCCCGATGAGTATCACACTACGCGAATACGTTCCTCTCGATTCATTCACCACCTTCGGTGTACCGTCTGTGGCCAGGTGGTTTGCGTCGGTGACCAACGAGCATGACATTCGAGAATTACTACGCTCTCCCTTTTTTACTCAAGTGCCCCGCTTGATTATAGGCGGCGGCTCTAATATGTTGTTGATTGGTGACGTTCACGCCCTGGTGATTCACAATGAGTGCTTTGGTCGGGAAGTGCTTCAGGACGACGACGAGACAGTTCTTATACGTTTTGCTTCCGGCGAGGAATGGCATAGTTGTGTGGAGTGGTGCGTGAACCAGGGCTATGCAGGCTTGGAAAATCTGGCGCTGATACCGGGAACGGTAGGGGCGGCGCCCATTCAGAACATCGGTGCGTATGGCGCTGAAGTAGAGAGCGTGATCGAGAGAGTACACGTTGTAAACTTTGAAACGGGCGCAAGCGAATCAATTCCGCGCGAGCAATGTAGGTTCGGCTACCGTGATTCGATTTTTAAGAATGAACTTCATGATGCTTGCTTCATTACTGCGGTAGATTTTCGCCTGCGAAAACATGCCGCAGCAAATGTGCGCTATGCTGAACTTCAACGAGAGCTTAGTGAGCGGGGAAGTGCATCACCCGGTATTCGTGATGTGTTCGATGCTGTGGTTGCGATACGCACTCGGAAACTGCCTAGTGTTCGGGTGCTGGGAAATTCGGGATCGTTCTTTAAGAACCCTGTAGTCAGCGAACAGAAGGCAAACGAACTTCGTGAGCTGTATCCGCAGATGCCATCCTTTGCCGCCGAGCAAGGTGTGAAGCTGTCGGCCGCATGGCTCATCGAGCAGAGTGGGTGCAAAGGTATTCGGCGCGGTGATGCCGGAGTGTACGAGAAACACGCGTTAGTACTCGTGAATCACGGCCACGCAACGGGAGCAGAGATTAGGGCACTGGCCCAGGAAGTGCAGAACACCGTCCGTGAAAAGTTTGCGGTGCACCTGGAAATGGAAGTTCGAATTGTAGATGTGCACGAAGCTCCGCTTACGAACATCGATGCCGAACGTACCTGAAGGTTGCAGCAGACGCAACTTCTACATCATTAACAGAGAAACACAGCATGAAACCGGCAATTCACACGCTTGGAGAGTTACAGCAATCGGGCTATAAAGTAGTTGGGATTAAGGAGGAAATGCGGCGTAATGTGATTCGCATGCTTCGGGCCAACGAGCGTTTGTTTCCCGGCATCGTAGGATTCGATGAGACAGTGATTCCACAAATCGTCAATGCCATACTTGCACGGCACGATATCCTTCTGCTTGGTCTCCGTGGACAGGCAAAGACTCGCATAGCAAGACAAATGGTAAATTTTCTTGACGAATATATTCCAATTGTTTCCGGGTCAGAAATTAATGATTCACCCTATGAGCCGCTCTCAGCTTATGCCCGTCGGAAGTATGCCGATGATGGGGATGAAATGCGCATCGATTGGCTACATCGCTCCGAGCGTTATGCTGAAAAACTTGCCACGCCCGATGTTTCAGTGGCCGACCTTATAGGCGATATCGATCCAATCAAAGCGTCGGCGCAAAAATTGTCGTACGCAGACGAAGCCGCTATACACTACGGTATTATTCCTCGATCTAATCGCGGCATTTTTGCCATTAACGAGTTGCCGGACTTGCAACCACGCATTCAAGTATCCCTCTTTAACGTCCTTCAGGAACGTGATGTGCAGATACGTGGCTTCAACATCCGTGTGCCGTTGGATGTTTGTCTGTTATTTACCGCAAACCCTGAAGACTATACGCGTCGTGGTAGTATTATCACGCCGTTGAAGGATCGTATCGACGCTCAGATACTTACGCACTATCCTCGCACATTGGAAGACGGCATAACTATACTCGACGAGAATGCCTGGGTACAAAGGGTGGATGTGGCGAACCTACATGTTCCGTTGTTCATGAAGCAGGTTGTGGAGAGTATAGCAGCGTGCGCTCGGAGCAGTGAATATGTGGATCATTCTTCGGGTGTGTCGGCGCGCATGACCATAAGCGTCATGGAAGCATTAGTATCCAATAGCGAACGTCGGGCTCTTGCAGCCGGTGATACCGTGGCGGTTCCGCGTATGATTGATTTTCATCATGCACTGTCAGGCATTAATGGAAAAATCGAATTGGTTTTTGAGGGCGAGCAAGAAGGGTTAACCAATATTGCTAAAGCTCTTGTAGGTAAAGCTGCCCGTGAAGTGTTTTTACGAACCTTTCCCGATCCACTGCAAAAGGCAAAAAGAAATATGGACAAACAGCCGGTAGACCCCTATATAACTGTGATGAATTTCTTTGCCGCAGGAAATTCAATATCACTCTCCGACACTCAATCGGTTAGTGGCTCGTTGGCAGAGCTGGATAGAGTTCCCGGTCTTCGAAACTTAGTGAGTATATATTTAAAAATCGATGACTCCGGTCCGGCGCTGTTAGCGTCAGCAATGGAGTTTGTGTTGGAGGCTTTGCACCATCATTCAAAGATTGCCAAGGACGAAAGAGACGGAGTCTCATCGTACAGAGACATGGTTGGTTCGATGCTACGCAAAAACTACCGAGTAAATGAGTCAGACTCTGACATCACTAGCGCGGATCTTTTGTGAACTGAGATTGCTTCCACTTTGCAAATGCATGCTTCACCTTGTTGCGTTGATACTTACCGGTAGAGGTTACCGGCAGAGCATCGGTGAACACCACTACCTTCGGAGTTTTGGAGAACGGCAAATGCGCGCGGCAGTAATCTAAGATGAGTTCGGCGGAAGCATCAGTTTCGGGTACTACCAATGCGCCTACTTCTTCGCCGTAAAAGTTGTTCTCGAATCCCACGCTGATTCCGGCTCTCACACCGGGAGCACGGTTAATCACTTCATCGATCTCCAGCGGGGCGATATTTACACCGCCGCGAATAATAAGTTCTTTGAGTCGGCCGGTGATGAAGAAATAGGGCTTGCCTGTTTTGGAGGGCGCCCAGAATCCTTCATCGCCACTGCGAAACCATCCAAACTCGAATGCCGAGTCGTTGGCCGAAGAGTTGTTGTAGTACTCCTTCATCACATTCCATCCTCGAATCACGATCTCTCCGCGCACATGCGCTTCGCATGCATGGCCCTGATTATCGTGAATCTGCATTTCATTCTGCGGAATAGGCGTTCCTATTGATGGGAAGCCAAACTCCTGCATCCAGTATGTGTGCTCCTCCGCCGATAGCGTTGTTTCCAAGAAACAGGAATAGCATGTGGTTTCCGAGAGCCCGTAGCCGTGCATAATGGGAATAGAGTACGTGCTTTCGAAGCGATCGGCAAGCTCGCAGGTAAGGGGGCCCGCACCGCAGATGATGTGCCGGAATCCATGTTCAAGAACATCGCAGTGATTGCTTTGTGCTTCCAGCAAAAACGCAAGCAAGGTTGGCACCACCGATGTTATGGTTACACCCTCGCGGCGAATAGTAGGGAAGAAGCTATCCGATTGAAACTTTCGCAGCAGCACCACAGACGACCCCGCAACCAGTGGCGTAACCAGGGTGACAATAGTACCGTTCACATGATGAATAGGCAGCACACACATCATCCGTTGAGTGTGATCGATTCCGTGCCATGCAGAGATACCCTCGGCATCCGCCATGAGGTTTCGTTGCAGTAATACTACGCCTTTAGGCTTTCCGGTGGTGCCGCTGGTGTAGACGATCAGGCACTCGTCGTCGAGATATGATTCTGTTGAGGTGACTTCGGCTGCAACGGCTCGCGCGCTTTGTTCCATCAAGCTTGGCATGTCTACGCACTCTATGCCGGCATCTGCACACATAGGTGCTACACGCATGATGTACTCCGGGCGGCACACGGCGAGTACTGCTTTGCAATCGCCAATGATGAAGCGCAACCGCTCGTCATCTTCGGTCATATTCAGCGGAACAAAGCAGGCTCCCAAACTCCATGCAGCAAACATGAGTAGAACGGTGTGGTCGTGATTATGCGCTGCTGAGACAATTCTAGATCCACGTGTTACACCCTGTGCCGAGAGCACCGAACACAGGCGCAATATCTGTTTCTCGAATGCTTCAAAGGAGTACTCTGATCGGGTTCCATTCTCGTCTATGTACACCAAGTACGTTTCGCCGCCACGATGCTCAGCGTGATAATGAATGGCAGATGCGATGGACGAGAAGCGAAAGGTAGATGCGTCGGGAAACAGGCCGCGCACGGCGTGAGCCGGCCGCTGAGTGTGCGTTGAAGATGACATACAGAAATTGGAGATTTCACCTACTAATGCCGCAAGATACCCTCTGCGCAGTGATAGCGAATGGATGACGATGTTCGTGGATAGTGGTCTACGGTATGCGGATTACTCCACGCGGGATAGTATTCTACGATCTATTCCCTAATCGTCATCATCAGATTTTTTCTGCGATGGCGTCATGGACGAATCGGCACCTTGCGCTGCCGCGCCGCTACGAATCTCCGTATGGCGAATCTGACCACCAAGATTTCCGGTGTATGCCATAAGAGCACAGGCCACTATGGAAACCCCCAGAGCACTGATGTTTACTACGGATGCGGCAGGGTGCTGCTTGCGCCCGGTGAACCAAGCCGCTATACATAAGGCACCGGCGCATTCCAAGGCTATGAGTGCTGTTTTAGCAGCATCTTCGTGACTCTCAATCAACGATTCGGAAACACCCGGCAAGTCTTCTACCGACTCTTCGGCCGGTTCTCCAGTGAGGTACACCGGAATGGCAATCAAGGCCATCGCCACCACGAGAACCTGAGACGCCGATCGTAGTGAGTAATTCTTACGAATCACTGCGAAGCATAGGAGAATCGTTGCAATCAACGTTCCGATTATGGGGAAGTGATTCAATAGTAAATGTATGTGGGTGCCGTCCATAGTGCCTCCGAAATGAATTGGTGATGAGATAGGATCTAAGCAATTCTAAATGCAAATTAGACAGTGTTGTCCTAAATGAAAAACGTTGCTCGCGATGCAGCGTGATGTAGAGGGTGACTCGCTCAAACATTCAGGCATCGGGGTTGGAAAAATACAGACTAAATCAAAGCCCGAACACTAACCAAAACGTGGACGGCAAACTGAGCTTAGCGGCCACGAGCTTTTCCTTCGTTCAATTCAGCTCTGAACACTATTTTCGTGCGTTCATTTCACGCCGGAACTGTGGCAGCCGGTTCGGCAGCGTTTACTCAACGTTTGGAGTATGGTACATGC
>JBJOLU010000136.1:0-7149 GCA_046052705.1 Bacteroidota bacterium
ATAATTGTTGAAAAGTAGAGGTGTAAGGCCTTATTGAAGAAATAGTTGATTGGGTCACGATTGGTTCACGATTGGGTAACGATTGGGTCACGACTGCTGTTTGCTCGGACCTAATTCCGATCTCAATGCTCAACACACGACGAGAACACGATACCGAAACTTGAGACAAGGTTGATAACTGCCGGAGCTACGAACGATGATAATCTCGACGAGTACAACACTCGAGAACCGAAGTGGATGTGTAGACGAGATTGCACAAACCGTAGTGAATCCCTAATCCAATTCCGATTCCTTAGATTGCCGCCGGAAATACTGCCGAGATGGGGATGGCAGAGGCAATCACAATAGCGAGGAGAAGCGCTTGGCGCTGTTTGTGCCACGTAATAAAAGAGCCCCCGCGAATGGTACCGCGGAAACCCAAAGAAAATGACGCTGTGAGAGTGGCTATGCGCATGTGCGGCAAATCTACGTAAAGAGCCGGAACAGTCAATTTTGCCGATTTTGGCAAGGGGTAGCCGCCTTTGAAAAAAAATGCATTTAGAATGAAAAGAAGTACATCATGATGGTTCGGACCTTCCTTTTATTCATTTTTGTTCGGCGGCAGCGATAGGCCGATGGTAATGTCGGCTTTGTTGTATATTTGCCCTAACGAAAGTTGCTTACGGCTGCAGCCGTCGTAAGTGGCAAAAACCGCCCAAAAAAGAAATTCCAAGCATTATTGTTCACATTTTAGGGGTTGACAACAATGTCATCATACAGCGCGGAGAATATTGACTCCCGACAGTACAAAACGACCTTTGTCCACTATGCGGTATTCCTGGCCCTTGTGGTGGTCATTACCGTAGCTTTCCAAACGCTCATTCTGAGTAGTATGGTGGAAGGTTTCGTTGTTTCGCAGTTCAAGCCGGAAGCTTCCATTGGAAAGCTTGAGAAGTTCAAAGGACTCCAAGCGCTTCCTACACCGGAAGGGGAAAAGCACATCGGTCAGGAAGTAAAGAAGGACTACATCAAGCAGGACTTCATTTTCGACTTCAGCTCGCTGAAGCGCGAAGAAAAAATTCACGGATATTCAAAAGAATCGGGTGAGTGGGTAGTGCGTGCTCCGAAGCTTGGCGACGAAGCGATCTATCTTGAGCCCTATGGTTTCTGGATTCTTTCGTTCGACGTAGGGTTTGTACTTGCTGTGCTTGTCACGCTGATTATGCCCGTGAGTATAGGGTATATTTCGTTGAAGGTAGAACGCGAGATTCATAACAACAAATCCAAGGCTCGTCTGCAAACGGGATTCTCCGAAGAGATCATCGAGATGCTCACCATGCCGGATGATAGACTCGCCGAGCGCGGTGAAACCGAGCGCAAGCACTTTACAGAGTTGTATCGCGTAGTGTGGAACAGAACCACACCCGAAGGCGAAGGCGATACCTTTGGTTCACATCAGGCAATTCACTTCGAAGACGTGTTCGACAAGAACACCGACCTTGTAGCATTCAGAAACAATGGTTTGTACATCAGAATCCGTGAGCACTTCAGCGATTTCGTGGAAGGCGAGCTGGAGGATATCAAGCGTGCTCACGAGTGGATGGACAATCACTTTAAAATTGGTAGCGCACTTCGTTTGTATATGTCGCACCACTTCACGGAGTCGTACTCCAACAACGTTACCGGTTTTGCGTATGGTGGAGCAGCGCTTCTGATTATCGCGGTAGGTATCCGCGGTTTGAAGTTCATTCCTGCTACACGTCCTTCCGTAATTCTGTTCGCAATTCTTCTTGAGTTCTCCATGTTGGCGCTTTTGGCGTTTACACTGTTCTATACCGAAGAAGAAGAGCGTATGGACAAGATGCTCAAGAAAATGGAAGACGCCAGCCGTTCGCAGTTGGACGTATTGCAAGAGCAGCAGCGTGATATCCGCACCTTCGTAGACAAGCTCATTGGCGAGTCGTCGGAGATTATCAAGCATCGCGTTGAGCAAGCTCTGAGCGAGCACCTCACCGACAACGAGTCCATGCGTAAAGTTCTCAGCCAGGCAATAGTTGAGAATCTGAAGATCGGATTCAAAGAGTCGATCGAGCGTCGCTAAAACGACAGACACTGATGCCGAGGCTGTACTCTAAACACAGCCTCGGCTTTTTTTTTCTACCTACCCCCAGGGCGCCTATAGCACTTTATACCTTGTTCATTACTAAAATGAATCCTCGGGTATTTTTGCGTGTTACTCATTGGTACACGTATTCTTGCAGATGCGCCAACTGATATATTCTCTATGTACGGTGTTTTTGATCGGCTTCATGGCTTTGCCATGTGAAGCTACAGAGAACGTGCGCGCCGAATCTTCCGCAAGTGGAGTCACCATTAGCGTAACCGGGCTTGCAGCCGCTATTAAGCGCGAGCTGCGAATGGAAAAGGGATTGTCAACGTCGGCATTTTCGGCCGCTAATACTTCAAATTCTTCAGCGACGCAGAGTCTAGAACGTACGTCGGCGTACCGCCGGCAGTATTTCATCACGGTTCCTCCGGATGCCAAGCTCAGTGCGGTGTTCAGCGGAATGATGGCTGTAGGTTTGAGCAGGGATGAAGCTTCCCGCCTAACACAGAGTGAGTTCAGTGTTCGTATAGTACCCATCGGCGTATCAGCCGGCCACACTATTGCCAGGATCGATCTTCAGCCCATCAGGGCTCAGGGATATTTGGCTGATGTCTCGATTCTGGATTCAGTTGTTATTCGTGTGAGTTTCTCCGGCGGTCAATTACATACCCATGCTCTGCAGAGTGACCCCGAGAAGCCCGCAATTCGCGTGTTGAATAGTGAGTATTGTTCCCGGGATCACCGCCCCAACTACGCTGCGGCAGCACCCGAAAAACTGCCGGCAAATAACTCTGCCATACTATCGGGGCAAAGTAAGCGTATACGCATAGCCACCACGCGCGACGGTATAGCCCGAATCAATGTTCCGCAACTGCTTGCAGTGTGTCCGGAGTGGCGTGGCGTATCCTTGTCATCCTTGCATCTGCGCGATGGCGAAAGCGAGATGCGTCTGTATGTGGACGGTGCGGACAAATATCTTGGCGACAATATCTCTATATATTTCCCGGGCAAGCGCGAAGCCGGAGACTCCACGTGGCTTGGTTGCTTTACGGCGGAACATCCATTCTTTCTCACAGTAGATTCTACCTCGGAAGCTCCGCGATTTGCGCAAGGTCCCGCGATCGATACATCGTTGCCAATTAGCAGAGCAATAGTGAATATTCAGCGCCACATCGAAGAAGAGCACGACTACAATCAGAGCTATTTCAATGATGATCCCTTCAACGCCTTCTTTGTAACGGATAATGTTGAGGGCGAGAAATGGTATTGGGCTGCGTTTGATAGGCGAACACCTTTCGATGTTCGCATTCCGCTTGTGCCCTCCACAAACCCGAGCGACTCACTTCATGTGAGCATTCTCTATAACGCTATCAACAACATTCGCGAAGCGAATCCGGACAAGCGTGTGCAGTGTGTTCTGAACGAAAAACTCGTGTACGACGAAACATTCGATAGCACTCAGCAGCGTATTGTTCGTGCCTCACTGAATGCGTACGATGTGTTTGGCGGCGACCTTCGGGTGCGGGCTGTTTCTCTGGGTGCTAATACCAACGTGCCGAATTACTCGGAGAAGCAGATACTGGATTTCATTGAGTTGCGCGGTGGGGTGCAGCCCTATGCCTGGGATGGCGAGTTGTATGGCAGTGTGTACTCCGGTGCGCCCGCGCTAACGAATTTGCCCATTGCTAATCTTAGTTCCGCCAAAGCAGTAGCATTTGATACGCTCAAGAACATTGCCCGAACCTTAGATGCACAGCCCGGTGTAACCATCATCGCCGGTGTGCGTTCCGGATTGAATGCGTCGACCACTGTTCATCGTAACGACTCGCTGCTATACACTACATCGGCGGCGCAAGCACATGTGATGTTCTTCTCGGCGCCCGAGTATTCCGCAACGAAGCAATGGAGCGGTCCATCGGCATCTGCGGAGCTCATTGGTTTTCTGCGATCCCTGCCGGCTACCGGTGCTGTGTGTGTAGTATCAAACGATAAGTCGAACTTCAGCGCGGATGTGCAGTCGTGGTTGCGAGCCCGGGGATGTGTTAATGTACCTGCACGTGCTTCCTGCTATGGCGTACTTATCGTGGACGGTGTTGCCGCCGAAGGGCAGGAGTATGTGGGAGATTCCTCGGTAACCGTGGCACATTTTATTCGCACCGCTAGTGGTAGTCGATTCCGGACATTGCTTCCCGTTGAAGCGGGCTTGAATGATGTGTATGTGGCCTCGGATGATAAGATTGAAACCGCAACGCTGAGCGATGCTACGGGCCCGAGTTTAGTAACAGACTCTCTGGAAGCCCGGTATGTGATCATCACTCACAAGGATTTCATAAGCGAAGCCCGCAGGCTTGCAGCGTTCAGAGCCAAGCAGGGTGTAACAGCAAAGGTGATTGATGTAGACGATATCTATAGGGATTTCTCGGAGGGGCATAAATCGCCTCATGCAATTCGGGCCTTTCTGCGCCATGGGTATACCATGTGGCAAGGAAAGCGCTTGCGGGATGTTCTACTGTTCGGTGACGCCAGCTGGGATGGCCGCCGTATTCCGCCCTACGGACTTAAGAAAGACTTTGTTCCTACCTACGGAAAACCGGTAAGTGATGTATGGTATTCGCTGATAGACGGAAATGACTTGCTTCCGGACTTGAACATCGGGCGCTTGCCGGTAGAGACACCCGCGCAGGCCAAGGCAATGGTTGACAAAGTGATCGCATACGATACGCTGCCACCGGCAGTATGGTGGAAGCATTTTGTGTTTTTGTCCGGTGGAACCGGCGAGGCCGAGCAGACGGACTTTCGTGATATATCGCTGGCTGGCCTGGTTCCCCTTGTGAGCAGCGATGATCCTGTCGTGCAGCCCTATACTATTTGCGGCGACACAACGATTATCACCACACTCACGGCTACCCGAAACCCTTCGTATTCCGCTACGGCCGAATTACACAATACCATCAATGGCAGGGGAGCGGTGTGGTTGAATTACATCGGTCATGGAGCTCCTACACTTACCGAGATCTCCGGATGGGATACAACTTCGTCCAACAACATCGACAGGCCCTACGTTCTCAGTGCGGTTGCGTGCCAAAACGCAGCATTCGCCGAGCGGGATGTTACCTCGATCAATGAGAATTTTTTAAATGCTTACCGGCGTGGAGCAATAGCAGTGATGGGTTCCACCGGCTACGGCGTGCCCATGGTTCAGCAACTCCTGATGATCGTGATGTTTACCGAAATGGCCCAAGGTAAGGCGCGAACTCTTGGCGAGGTTTTCACCCGCGCTGAAGCGAACCTTGGTCAGTTTTCAGGTTCCAGTGTGTACCGCGGTGTTTTCTATCAATGCTGTTTGTTGGGCGATCCTTTGACGCGTCTACCCTTCGACACCATTGTACGTCCGGTAGTACTGCGCGGATCAGTGCGTGTGGAAGATCAGGAAGGGTCGGAGTTTGTAACCGAAGACAAAGACTCCGCCTACGTATCCATGAGGATTTTTAATGCCGGCGTTTCGGCAGATACCTCGGTGCCGGTGGCCATTATTCGCCGCATAGATAACATCACCGACACCGTGTTGACAGTGATCCCGTCGTTATGTAACGAAAGCGATTTGCGTGTTGCACTGAGCACTCGCGGCCTTGCCGGTGATCACCGGCTCCGCATCGAGATCGACCCGATGAACACTCTGGGAAGAACCTTTATTCAGGATAGTGCTGTTGAGTTAACATTCAGAGTGTACTCGCCCCGACCGCTAGCCCTGGAGCCGCTTGCGGGCTGGGATGTGTCGGCAGCGGTGCCCGTGTTTCGATTCTTGTTTTCGTCGCCTCAGCGAATGGGAGACGATGTTCAATTAGAACTGCGGAGTAAAAACGAGGTGCTACACAAGGTGGACTTCGGCAGCTCCCTTGATGTGCAGCGTACCTCAACTCATGTAGAATGGCGTCCCGATGTGCGGCTGAAAAGTGGGTCGAAGCTTGAGTTCGCGGCACGTTCGCGAAACAACGAAAGCGGAGATACAAGTGCCTGGCTTGTGGTTCCTTTTTATGTGCGCGATTCGGTATCGTCCTCAGTGCGTCTTGCCTCTACGCTTCAAGATGATGAGTCGTTGTTTACTATCAACGGATTGCGTCGCGACACAGCCGATAAAAACGGCTCGTGGGTAATGAACAACTTTATACCGTATCGCGTGCAGTCTACCGTTGGGCATTTGTATTACGATAGTTTGGGAGTGCTTCGATTCGATATTGTTCAAGGCTATCAGATTCGTATCAACAATGTTACCTATGGCGATAATATGTATCAGCGCGGTGTGAATCTGCGAACGGTGAATCGCTATACCGGTGCGGTAACCGCTGTGCGAAACTTCGACACCTATGCCGATCTGGATACCTGCGACAATTGTTTTAATGGATCGGGAAGAACGCTCAATCGTTTTCTGCGTACCGCAGTGTCCGACAGCGACTACGTGCTCATGGCACTTTGCGGAGGTTCGTATGGTACTGCCTTCGTAGCTCGTGACCTTGACACGTTTAAAATGCATTTAAAGGATCTGGGAAGCCGCAGCTATATCCTGCTTCAAGATCCGCGCTCCTTTGCTTTTGCCGGTGCTCGAGATACATCCTCATTTACCGTTAACGAGATTGTCAACACGGATTCATCGGGCGCATACACTCAAAGTGATACGGTAACTATAGAGGGGTACCTACGAATATCACCGCCCGAGGCGTCTATTACCACGCCAATTTTTGGCCCGGCCAAACATTGGCGCATGTTTAGCGCGCAGGGATTCTTCCCGGATTCGGCGGTGCGCACAGAGGTGAAAATCCTTGGCTATCGAACGCCATACTCTGCGCCTGATACGTTGCTCACTGCGGCCGGCACGATGGTGCCACTAAGCGATATTCAAAGCATGGAGTATCCGTACCTGCGAGCGCACATTCGCCTCACGCGTACAGGATTGTCTGCCGATGCAGCATGCACAGGTGTAGAGTTCGAGATGGATCCGTTACCGGAATTCGCCGTTGTTCCGGGCAGCTTTGTTGTAACTCCGGACTCCACCCTTCGTGGAGACA
>JBJOLU010000137.1:0-6015 GCA_046052705.1 Bacteroidota bacterium
CCAATTCGAATGCGAAGATCAGCTTCCATCTTCATGGCTTCCTGAGCCAATCCGTAGCCACCGGCCGGATTCGAAACGTATAGTTGAATAAGCGCTCGTGTTGCATTCAGCGCCTCGCGCACTTGCCCCTTCGACGCTAACAAGCGAGCCTGCATAGCATCCTTGCGGAATTGCGCGCGGGGATTGTCTCCCTGACGCTGGATGAAACTTTGCAGTGCCTCGTTTGCTCCGGTTGCATCACCTAAAATGGCGTATGAGTCGCACAAGAACATCGCAGGGTCGTATTCAGGACGAGTCGCACCGTTCTCGAACTCAGCCAGAGCCGGTTTATCCAGAATAGCCTTGGTTCTCTCTGCACACAGGCCGGCAAAGTGTTTAGACTTCTCTGTCTGACCGCACATTGCATAGAATTCCGCCACGTTGAGCAGATCAATGTAACTCATCGGGAACTGCTTGGGAGAAATCATCGAAACTAGTTTATCCAACACAGCAGCGGCCTTCTTTGTATCGCGTTTATCCTGGAGCAGATAGTTAGCATACTGCATGTAGATTCGGCGATAGCTGTCCAGGTAGTTACGATGATGCTCATCATAGTATACCGGAGAGTCGTTCATGTTCCGAAGCTTGAAACCGAAATGAGGTTCCTTGTAAAACACATCGTCCGGCAATGTGTTCATCAGGCACTGCTCCATGATCTTCTCGTTTACGGCAATACCCGTGCTACCCGAGCGCTGAGGCACTGGACACACTCTGTATGCCATGCCTTCCAAACGAACAAACTCCGAAAGTCCTACAAAGGTCTCCGAGCCGGGATATCCGGCTGTTGTTGAGAAGTAAATAGGTCTGTCGAACTGCGTAGTGCGAAGAATATCAAGTATCAACTTGTCTTGAACCTTGTTCAGGAACATAGGCTTGCCACTGATCTCGCCGTAACGGCCACCGGAGAACACGAACTCCATTGCACCGCGTTGAATTACTTGTTGATCTGTGGTAAACTTGGCAAGTATCTCCGGCTTCACGGGAATCATTACCTGCTTTGCTTCCTGCAATTCATAACTCAAAGCTTTATCATTATTCTCGTCTACACGCAAGGACTCATCGCTGAACGACAAAGGAATTTTCTTTGCTCCCCATGGCTCTTGATTCTTTAGTTGATCCACATACCAGAGAGTATTGCCCAAGCTGAGATTCACTACGCGTATATCGCGGCGAACACCGTCAACATCCTGCAGGTACCACACCGGGAAGGTATCATTGTCGCCATTGGTAAAGAGAATGGCATCCTTCTCACAGCTTTGGAGAATGTTATACGAATAATCGAAAGGCAGATAGTTGCCGGCGCGGCTGTGCATTTTCCATCCGCCAATTGCCATGTTCATGGGCACCAGCGCAAGCGATGCAAGAACCACACTGCCGGTCATACTTGCCGACGAGAATTTTTCTTTGAGATAATCGATAAGTGCATACACACCTAAACCGATCCACATACACCACACCATGAAGGACCCGGCGTAGAAGTAATCACGCTCTCTGGGTTGTGGCTCCTGCTGGTTCTGCGCTAATGCAGCAAACGCTCCCATCATCAGGAACATCACCAAATACACCCACGCCATTCTGCGATCGGTTTTGAAATGAAAGAACAAGCCCATCAATCCGAAGATCAACGGTAATGCAAAAAACCGAATGGGGAAAATCTCTTTGAAACCGGAGTTGAAATTTCTAATATCGGCCTCCGCTCTGCTGAACAAAGCATAATCGCTGTCCTGCAAATCGCTGGATCGACCTACAAAGTTCCACAAGAAGTAGCGCAGATACATGTGATACAACTGGTACCGAAGAAGGTAATTCAATTCTCCGGACATATTCAATTTGGTAACCTTAGGAATGGTGATCTCCCGACCGTCTTTACGTGTTACCGGTACCTCTGTGGCTTCGAACCACTTTCCATACTTTTTGTAATTCTGAATCTTCTGAGCATCACGTGTTTCGTAGCGGCGAGGCAAAAGCAATGGCGCTTGTCCGTATTGTTCACGGCCGATGTACGACAACAACGTGGCAAAAGTCTTCGGGGAATTCTCGTTCATGGGCGAATCCGATTGGGCTCTCAACAATAGGTGTGCATAGGTGGTGTATCCCATCAGCATCAGAACAAAGGCACTAGCGAGTAGACTCAGCACTTTCTTCTTTTCACGAACTCCATACACTACACCGATAACACCGGCAATAGAGATAAGTACTGCCAATACCCGCACCCACGACTCATCCTGAACCATGTATTCCAAGATTTCGTTGCGCATAGGAAGATTGCCGGCCATCATCGTCGGCATCCAGATCAGTACGAACTTATAGGCAACAAAAAAGAATCCAAGAGCCACTCCCGAAGCAATAAGGAAGGAGTTCCGCGTAACCGTGTACTTGCGATAGAATACCATGTACACTACAGAGAATATTCCCAATAGTGCAAGCAAGTGTACACCTATCGACAATCCCAGAAGGTATGCTATCGCGAGCAAGTATCGTTCATGTCCGGGGTTCTCTGCTTCCTCCCACCAGCGCATCATCAAATACACCATCACTTGCACAAACAACGACGAAGCTGCGTACACTTCGCTCTCTACCGCGTTGAACCAAAACGTATCACTAAAGGTAAACGCAAGTGCACCAACGAAAGCCGAGCCATACACTGCTAGTGCATCAGACAAACTCTCCACTTCCTTTTTACGGAAAGCATTGATCACCATTACCGTAATCAAATACAGCAACCATACAGTTACGGCACTCGACGTAACAGACAACCAGTTAACGCGAAAACCGCTATCGTCGGCACTGCCGAAGGGCATCAAATGGAAGAGCTTGCCCAGCATCAAAAACAAGGGCGCACCCGGAGGGTGAGGTACCTGCTGATGAACCGTTGCAGCGGTAAACTCTCCGCAGTCCCAAAAAGGTACCGTAGGCTGAACCGTTACTCCGTAGGTAATCAGCGCTACCAAGAACGCTAAAGCCGCAAACATTTTGTGAAGATTCTTCGGTGTCATACAAGAAAACGTATGTGATGAGAACACGATAATACTATTGCGCAATCTACGAAATCGCTGGCATTGCACTTGGTCCGTGGGGTGTTAAAAACACCAAAGTCAAGAGTGATTTCGCAGCACACTGTGAACCTGCAAATGATTATTGATAAGATTAGCAACCATCAAGGTCGGTGGCAGGTGTGAAGCATAGCTGTTCCTTTAGAACTGAATAGTTTTGAAGGCTGTATTTTGCACTTCATGTCCGAACGGCAACAGCACATATCACCATCTACCATCGACGTTGTGATTATTCATCGCAATACCCTTGCGATGACATCTGCGTGCATCGAGTCCATCTTGGGAAGTTCGATTGCTTCGCGCGTGCGAGTGATTGTAGTAGACAATGATTCCCATGATGATTCCGCCAAGGAGCTAGAGCAAGCTTTTGCTCACATAACCGTAGTGCGGGCAGGTGAGAATCTTGGGTATGGTAAAGCTTGTAACCTGGGTGCGCGGCACGGCACTTCCCAGTTTGTGATTTTCTCGAATTCGGATGTACTCTACACGCATACAGCAATCGAGCGTCTTGAGATCTCCTTAACAGATCAAAAGAACTGCGCCGTGTGCGGACCGCAGCAGTTCTTTCCAGATGGCTCGTGGCAGCAGAGTTATGATCACTTTCCCGGCGTGCGCCTTGCTCTGCGGAACCTCTTTGGCCTCAGCGCGTTTTTCCGGTATCGTCAACGAAAACTATTGACACTTCAAAACCCGGAGCGAGTCACCACACCTCTTTCCGTACCGTTTTTGGACGGCGCTGTGCTAGCCGTGCGGCGCGTACTCTTCGAACAAATAGGCGGCTTCGACGAACGATACTTTTTCTTTTGTGAAGACGTTGAGCTGTGCCATGCTTTTCATCGAGCCGGTTACGGCGTGCTGCTCGATCCCTCCGCTTTGGTTATTCACGAGCGGGGCTTTACGCGCCGGCGAAGCCTTCAAGACGATCTAAAATATCTGGGTGCCAACGAGCGAGCGCGGGCCTTCTTTCTTCGCAGTCATCACGGATCGTTTGCTACAAGGATGGCGCTCGTGATAGGTATTCTGCACTACGGTGTCATCAATGTAGTGCTGTGGCTTTATTTGCTCTTCTCTACGGCCGAACAACGCGATCGATTGCGGCATCGCGTTACTGTGCTTCAACATCTCATTGCCGTATGCGCTAACGAACTCGAGAAATCATCATGAATACCAATCAAACTCCTTCCGCCGATTCAGAGAACAGCGCAGCGCTCTATGTGTACGGGCGCAGAGCCGTAGCAGAGGCGGTGCGTTCCGGCCGCGACATAGAGAAAATCTTTATAGAGTATGGCGTGCAACCGCATGGTATCAGGGATATATTGAGCGGAGCTAAAGAGCGCGGTATACCTGTGGTAACCAGCGACAAAAAGAAGTTCGCCGTCTTGGAGAAAGCGGCTGGTACGGGCAATTACGCGCAGGGTGTTATTGCGCTGGTGGTAGCATATACATCGGTTGATGAAGAAGATCTGTTTGCGCAGGCCTTAGCCGCCCATCCACATCCGGTACTTGTGGCGCTCGATGGTGTTAGCGATCCGCATAACCTTGGCGCTATTGCGCGAAGCGTGGTATGTGCCGGTGGCTTTGGGCTCATTCTGCCCACTCATCATACTTCGCCGGTTACTTCGGTGGCCATTAAAACAGGTGCAGGTGCCTTCGAGTATTTGGCAGTGAGCAAGGTCACTAATCTGCATCGCACCTTGGAGCGCGCTAAGGAGGCCGGCTTTTGGATTATCGGCACCGATGCCGATGCAACGCATACCTATACTGCTCCTCTCTACGACCGCCCTGTGGTACTGCTTATTGGCGGCGAAGGATCGGGCATGCGCAGCTCTACGCGCAAAGCATGCGACGCTATTGTTTCCATCCCGCTTCATGGCGCAATTACTTCATTGAACGCCAGTGTAGCGGCCGGCGTGGTTCTCTTTGAAATGGCTCGTCAGCGTTCAGCCGGTACTTCCCTCTAAAACAACAAAAGCCGGACAGTTGTCCGGCTTTTGATTTGAACCTTCCGATGTTTATTTCGCCAGTGCCGAGCTGCGGCGCTCGCGAATCACCGTCACCTTGATTTGGCCAGGATACTCCATCTCGGACTCGATCTGCTTGGCGATATCGTGCGCGAGTGTGTCTGCTGTGAGATCGTCCACGCGTTCCGGCTCGACGATTACGCGAATCTCTCGACCGGCTTGAATTGCGAATGTTTTCTGTACGCCGGTGTAACTCATCGCGATCTCTTCGAGCTTCTCCAATCGCTTGATGTAACTCTCCAGCGACTCGCGACGCGCGCCGGGGCGAGCACCACTGATGCTGTCTGCAGCCTGCACAAGAACGGCAATTGTACTTTCCATTTCGATGTCTTCATGGTGCGCACCGATGGCATTGCACACGATATGATTCTCCTTGTACTTCTTCGCCAGCTCCATTCCCAGCAATGCGTGCGGACCTTCGATACTCTTGTCCACAATTTTGCCGATGTCATGAAGTAAGCATGCGCGGCGAGCAAGGTGTGTGTCCATGCCCAACTCCGCAGCCATTACACCGCCCAAGTATGCAACCTCTATAGAGTGCGCCAGGAGGTTCTGACCGTAGCTGGAACGATACTTCATGCGGCCAATACCCTTCACTAACTCGGGGTGAACATTGTGTATGCCGAGTTCCAGAATAGTATTCTCGCCCACGCGCTGAATTTCTTCTTCCAACTCTTTGCGAGCTTTCTCCACTACCTCTTCAATACGCGTAGGATGGATACGGCCATCACCCATTAAGCGCTCCAGTGCCACTCGTGCCACTTCGCGGCGGAATGGATCAAAGCCGCTGATGATAACCGCTTCGGGGGTGTCGTCGATAATCAAGTCTATACCGGTAGCAGCTTCGAAGGCACGGATATTACGGCCTTCACGGCCGATAATACGGCCTTTCATTTCCTCGC
>JBJOLU010000138.1:0-6867 GCA_046052705.1 Bacteroidota bacterium
GATTGAAGCGTGACCCGAATGAACTGTTGCCCCGATGGTGTTACGTGATCGCATACGTACGAATACAACTCTTCTCTGCGGCGAGCGATGCGTGTTTCAAAATCCAGAGTGTCGATGCCTCTCACTCTAAACACCAGAGAGTCTCCGGCTTTAAAGCCATAGCGAACGCAAGGCGAATCGGTATTGGTGTCTGCGACCTTACTCGTGCCCGCGCCAACGGCAGAGTAGGTGGAAGCGTAGAGTGATACAGTGGATATCCAGATTGCGCATAGCACAAGAACAGCAGGCATGGCCAAAATGGAAGTTGAGCGCGAATCACGTACCCACATGCGTGTGTGTTTCATCATGGCTTCACATCGGGACGCCCGACGGAGTAGTACTCAAAGCCTTCCATATGCATATCGTAGGGGTGGTACATGTTCCGACCGTCGAACACTATGCGATGGTTCATGCTCTGCGCCATGCGGGCAAAATCCGGTTTGCGAAACTCGTTCCACTCGGTTACAATAACTAAGCAATCGCTATTCTCAACACACTCATACATATTTGATGCGTAGTGAATGGACGTGCCGTAGCGCCGCTGTGTATTTTTTATTGCCTCGGGGTCGTATACGCTAAGCGAGGCTCTGCGGTTCAGCAGCGCATCAATTACTCTAAAGGCCGGCGCTTCGCGAACATCGTCGGTGTTCGGCTTGAAGGCCAATCCCCACAACGCAATGCGAACGTTGTGCAAGTCTTCGCCCATTCGCTTCACGATACGGCCTATGAAGCGCTCTGTCTGAGCCATGTTGACATCTTCAACGGCCTCTACTATGCGCAGCGGAGTACCTGCCTCGCGCGCCGAATGAATCAACGCCTTTACATCCTTGGGGAAACAACTACCGCCATAACCCACGCCGGGAAAAATAAATCTCTTGCCAATACGCGAGTCCGAGCCAATGCCTTGACGTACATTTTCTATATCTACGCCTACGGTTTCGCAGTACGCAGATAGATCATTCATAAAAGAAATCTTTGTTGCCAGAAACGAATTGGCAGCATACTTCGTTACCTCGGCGCTCTTTTCATCCATGATGAAAATGGGATTACCGTTGGAGAGAAACGGTTCGTACACATCGCACAATAACTCACGCACATGGGCATCGCCGGTTCCCACTACCACTCGCTCCGGCTTCATGGTATCTTCTACCGCAAAACCCTCGCGCAGAAACTCGGGATTCGATGCAATGGCAATGGGATGATCCTTGGTAACGGCATCAACAGCGCTGCGCACACGCGCTGCTGTTCCCACAGGAACAGTGCTGCGAGTAATAATTACTCGGCCGTCGCGTATGTCTTCTTCTTTGATAATCTCTGCTATCTCGGTGGCAACTTCAAGCACGTAATGCAAATCCGCAGAGCCGTCTTCGTTTGGCGGGGTGGGCAAACACAGGAACAACATGGTACATGCACGAACCGCTTGGCGCAGATCTTCGGTAACGATTAAGCGACGCTCGCGAACATTGCGCTCCAAAAGAATCTCCAGGCCCGGCTCGTAAATGGGGGACTTGCCCGCTTGTATCATAGCTACCTTCTCGGCATCTACTTCCACACAATACACGGTATTGCCCACTTCGGCAAAGCAGGTTCCCGACACTAACCCTACATAACCTGTTCCAACTATAGCGATGGTATGCGGCATGATTTAAACGAATTGAAAAACGAGTACAACCCTCTCAGTGCGCGAGCAGTTTCATAATCACAAGTACCAGAATTACCAGCGCGGCAAGCATAATAGCAAACTTTACCAGTTTGCGAAGCACCATAAACACAATGCTGACCACAAGAAAGGCCAGCACAAGCAATGCTTCCTTGGGTAATGATGTGATAGTCTCGATTAGTGACATATAAACATGCTGAATGAACGAATACACTTACTTGCGCGCGCTTGGCGCAGCCAAAATAGGAGGCTTCGGGAAATCTCCTTCCAGAGGCTTAATCTCTACGTCCTCGAAGAGTAAATCGGGAACGATAACCGTTGCCGGAAGATACTGCGATCCGCCGGTGATGTACGGTGAGGTTACTGCCGGCGCAAGGTAATTATATACCATTGGTGTGGTACCGGCGGCAATCAGATCCTTGAATTGCACCGGCGCCAAGCCCGCTGCCTGCGAGCCACGCACCTGTTCTTCGCGGCCGTCGGGATACACACGCACCACATCTATCACATTCATCGATGTTTCGCTCAATGTGTAAGGGTAATCGCCTTGTGTTTGGGAGAAGAGCGACGTGTAGAGAATATTCTGATTTAATGCCTTGCGCACGATATATCCAAAGGGCAGTTCGCGATCCTTCAGCATCTTAATCATCGCTTTGCGCATTTTGGATTTATCCATTTGCTTTGCGGCATCGGCACGCAGCTCAAGCACGTCGATCATTGATGCTCCGCCGCGTTGACGTCCGTTCGAAGCTTTTACTCGGCGGCAGGGAACACGCGACGATAAAAGTGTTTTCAAATATCCGTGATCGACCAAGGTTAATGGAGTGGGGCGCACGCCTTCGTCGTCGATATCATACGAGCCAATAACCGGTGTGTTCGCTTCTTTGTGTTTCTGCGGCGACGACACAACGCTGACAAAGTTTGCCGCTACACGTGCACCTATCTTGTTTTGAAAGGCCATGTAGCGGTCGTTCTCCTGTATACCACGATCGGTAAGCTGCTGACGCTGTGTGCACAGATTAGGCGCAAAGGTCTGCGCGAACATTTCGCAGGCGGCTTGTCCCTCGAATAATACGGGGCCGGAATAGGGCTCTATAGACGGAGCCGCAAGCAATTGCTCTAGCTTTTGGGACACAAGTTTGGTAGCTCTGATCAGCGAATCTCTGGAAGGAAGTTCCTGGGGAGTAGGCGCGTATGCGGTGAAGACGTCTGCCAGCGGCATGCCATCGTCCGCTTGGGTAGATGCCACCACCTCGATGCCCGCTTGGGAAGCAGACTTTATGTACTCGCGTCCCTCGCTGTTCGCATACAAAACCATTTCCGGCAAGTACTCGATATTCACCGACGACGATTGAACATGCGCTGCGTCGCTGAACACCGACGACATCACCATGACAAGTTCCTCGAAACGCTTGCGGTCGTACCCGGGTGCTATGGTTGTATCAACATTTTGCTCGGGCCCCATGACGATGAAATCATGAGTGGTGTCGATGCGGGCACGATTGCGAACAACTGATTCTTTCTTGGAATACAGCTCTGCTGCTTGCTTGTAGCAGGCATCGCTTGCAAGCCACAATTCTCTGCGAAGTGCTGCATAATCCAGCTCCATGGGGATGCGTCTATTTTTGAAGCTCTCTTCGTCGTCGCTGGAACCAAAGAAACTCAGCCCAACATCGAAATAGTTGGTGTTGTCGAAAGCAGACGAGCCCACGCGAATTCCCACAGTGAGGCGCGGAGAGAAGGATGAGGAAGCAGATACCAGCGACCCCATGGATGCTTTGGCTGTATACGACCGCCGAAGCTTTAGCGTGTATTCCACGTAGTAGGGGGCGGCCACACCGGGCAGGCGAAGCTCGCTCATCGAGCGATTGATTTCGTCGCGCAGGGCACGGCGTAATTCATCAACAGCCGCTCGGGGCTGGGCTTGAATAGTGGCGGCTGCACCAAGGAACACAACAACAATACCAAGCAGGCACCTGCCTATGAATCTCGGGTAAAAGTACGGTGGTTCGCTGCGTTGAATACGATTCATATGATATCAAGGTTTAGCCGACGATGGAACAGGATGGTCAAGAATGGGTGGCTTGGCCTGACTCTTGGATTTCTTCTGAACTTCAATGGTAGACACAAGCAAACTGGGTGATGATGCACTCACGGGCACACCGCCGGACTCCGCGCCGCAAACGCCGTTGAAGATGCCGCAGTCGTCGCCGGCCGCGATGATGTTGTTGAAGGTGGCAAGTGGTGTACCAATCAAGTCCACGCCACGTACCAACTCATTCGGCCTGCCATCTGCATAAATCTTGTACACCACCAGCGGCTGCACGTTGAAGGCATTGGGAACAGTACGACCGGTAAAAGTGAAACCACCGGAGATATCGTCGAACAACAATCCGTACTCTTTGTTTTGGCGTTTGCATTCGGCTCGCAGTGCGTTCGAGAGCGAGTCTAAACTGATCTGCTCTCGCGCTTCAACCATAAGGTTCGATTGCCGTGCTACCACTCTGTATCCGGCCTGGCGCCTGCCATGGCCGTTGGAGGATGCAAACCCCTCGATGGGGGAGCGGCACATTAAAAACGAAGTAAAGATGCCGTCTTTCACGCAAGTGACTTTTTGAGCAGGCACACCTTCATCATCAAACTCAAAGTATCCTACCAGGTCGGTCTCACCGCGTTGTTTCTTGGTGGGATCAAATACTACGTCGATAAACGAGGGCAAGATTTTCTTGTTGACGAAACTCTTGAAGGTCTGTGCCGAGTTCGGATCTTTTTGACGATGCCCCTCCACACGATGCCCAAAGATTTCATGGAAGAAAACGCCGGCGGAACGTCCCGAAAGTATAGCCGGTCCGGTATAGGTTTCAGCCAGCGGTGCTTCGCGAAGCTTTGCCAAGAGCGACACCATTTCGTCCGCATCTTTAGTGAGCTGTGTTTCGTTGGGTAAGCGATCGTCGCTGAAGGCAGTATAGCTGCGGTACAGAGGCAAGGTCATGCCGTCGTCCGCCTTTGTGCTGGCGGTGATAAACAACTTCACAATGGGTTCGCAAGAGACGATCTCCGAGCCTTCGCTGTTTACATAGAACTTCACATTCACATCGCTTTGAAAGTACACGCGCGCCGAGTAGATGCGCGGGTCGGATGAGAATCGTGCACTTACTCTGCGAAGAATGCCGCTCCATTGAGCGGTATCAACACGAAGTTCACGGAGTGTGTCGCGATGCTGCACTGCTTTCTCCTGCGAGAAATCAGCCGAGAGATCTTCCTCTTTTACCTTTACGGCTTTGTTTGTTTTTGCTTTGCCGAAGCGCTCCACTGCAGCTTTAAATGCGCGGTCGGTAGCAGACCACAAACATTGGCGAATAGCGGGCTCTTCGTCCATCAAGGGCACAGGCACTGCGCCGCGACCGCCGCCCATATCGAAGCTCTGTCCGCGTATAATGTGGGTGTTGTCGAAGGCGTAATCGCCTACGCGAAGATCAAGGTCCAGCAAGCGTTGCTTGTTGGCTTGATGAGACTCCAACTTGCCGAACGATGCCGACAAGCTTCGCGAGTTTGTTTCGGTGATACAATACGAGAGAAAATAGGGTGGCTGTTCCTGGGAGCGAAGCTCCGCCATCGAGCGAGTAAGTTCCGTTCTCATTGCGCGAAGCAAGAGAGGATCGTCGTTGCTTACAGCTGCGTGAACGGATGCGGATTGGATGAACGTAAACATCACCACCGACACCAACACAAGCATCATAAATGCAATGCCGGAAACAGTGCGTACCAAGCGGGGAAGGTGCATATCAAAAGCCTTAATCAATACCGCAATGACAAAGAATGAAAAACCCCGTTGCCGAGAATGGACAACAGGGTTATTAACGACGTGTTCTTCCGTTTAGTGAACAACCACAAGCGGGCTAACCCGGCGGGTTTGTCCTTTGCGAACAACCACCGAATACACGCCCGAGGCAAGATCGGCAACGGAGAGGGTAATGCTGTCCACATCGCGCACGGAGGTGGAGCGAACTCTACCATGGATGTCGATGATTTCTACCGACCATTCTTCTGTTGTGCCGGGAGCCGTAGAAACAGTAACCACGTTGGTGGCAGGGTTGGGCGAGCACATACCAATGGCAGCGTCTGTTGTGTTTGCTACCGAGGTAGCATCACCCACCTTGAACGAGAGCTCTACAGGCGCGATGTCGTCTTTGTTCGTGTTGGAAAAGAAGGTAAACAAGGCAATAGAGTTGCCAAGAAGGCCATCGGCGCGGAACTCACCGAAGAACGTTGTGGTATCTGCCTCGCCGGGGGCCAGGGTGCTTACACCGCCGCCTGCGCTCGACTCCACTGTGGACTCATCGTAGCATTCGGTGGCAAAGCAGAACTTTACGCGGTGGCTTGCGGCCAAGCGTGATTTATCTACACGCACTCGCACAGGGACGGATTTGGCGCTGATGTTACGCACACCAATGGAGAAATCATGCCACGAAGAATCGGCTTTCTCGATGATGAAGGTTCTCTTTGCGGCAACAACTTCCAGCGATTGAGCGCCGGCACTGATGCCAAATACTAAAGCTGTGAAACACAGTACAAACAATTTCATGCTGAACTCCTAAACGTTTTTGTAGTTTTCGATGTCTGAAGTGATTATCGACGGTTTACCATCGGTATTCGTGGTGCCCGAAGCGCTGCAAACTACAACCCGCAACGCCGAAGGCAAAACATTAACACTCCGTGCAAGATGTTCGTTACGTGGTGTTGCTGCTGAGCCGTTTTCAGAACCACCTTTGTTTCATTGATTGTACTCGTTATGCGCATACTTTCTGTAGTTGTTCTTGGCCTTGTAGTACTTGCTCATGCAGCAGTTTCGCAAACAACACCTGCCACATCGCTTCCCGTTGTGAAGATCAAAACACCCGAAGGCAAAAGCGTAAGCACCGCTTCAATTTCCAACGACGGCAAGCCCATCATAGTGAACTTTTGGGCCACATGGTGCTCACCTTGTAAGCAAGAGCTCAACTCTATTGCAACTATGTACGAGGACTGGCAAAAAGAAACCGGTGTCAAGCTCATTGCCATATCAATAGACGACGCTAGGAATAGCCCCAAAGTTGCGCCGTTTATTCGCGGTAGAAACTGGCCTTTCGAAGTGTATATAGACGAGAATTCGGACTTGAAACGTGCGC
>JBJOLU010000139.1:0-8150 GCA_046052705.1 Bacteroidota bacterium
TAGCACTGGCCACTCGCTTTTACAAACAGCACTCAGATACTCCGGGCAAAATGCAGGCAAGTTTTGGCGGCGTGTATTCGATGCTTTGGAACAAGTACTTCCTGGATGAAGCGTATCAGAAGCTTTTTGTCAACTCCACCTTTGCGTTGTCGCAATCTGCCTTGTGGAAGGTGTTTGATGTGCGCATCATCGATGGCATTGTGAATGGCACAGCTACGCTTATAGAAAGACTGGCGCAACGTCTGCGCCGCGTACAGACCGGCATTGTTCAGAACTACGCGGTAGTGATGCTTGCAGGTATTGTAATGCTTCTCATTTATATGGTGATGTAGCGATTTCGGCTCAAGGTATTCTTGAGTTCTGCAACATGTGAGTTTACAACAGCAAAGGCGCCGTATTCACGAGCGCCTTTGCTGTTTTTGTCTACTTACTTTCGGTTTTATCCAATCTGTTTTTTCCTGTGATACGCCGGTCGTCTGTATCGATCGTCTGTATCGGTCGTCTGCATCGGTGCCTATTACATAAGCTTATTGATTTGCTTTCTGCGCAACAAATCCACAAGCTCGGACACACGATGCGTCTCTCCCCTCTTGCAGATCAGAAGCAGGTTGTCCGAATCCAATACTACCAAGTCCTCCAAGCCAATCAGGCCTACCACTTTACCGTAGGAACTCACCAAACATCCTTTGGTCTGCACGGTGAGCACATCGCCTTCGAGTACATTTTTTCGGGAATCTTTTTTACTCAACCGATATACTTCATCCCATGTACCTACGTCGCTCCATTCGAATGAGCTCAGCACGCAATACACTCGCTTAGATTTCTCCATGATACCGTAGTCTACAGAGATGGGGCGAATCTGTTTGTAAATACTCTCGATACGCAGCGTGCGCTCATCAGCAGAGAGCGGAAGGCGCAACTGCTCGAACATTCCTGCATAGTCCGGCAGATAGGTGCGAAGCTCTTCGTCGAAGCTGGACAATGTGAACACAAACATTCCGCTGTTCCACAGAAAATCACCGGCGTCGATGAATCGTTCGGCGGTGTCGCGGTCCGGCTTTTCGGCAAACACATTCACGCGGCGCAGAGCCATACTCTCGGTGTCTGCCAACTTCACTGCGGTGTCGCTCACTTGCATGTATCCAAAACCGGTCTCGGGTCTGGACGGTTGCAAACCAATGGTAATCAATCCTTGAGTTTCTTTGGCAGCGGCCACGGCAGTACGCAGACTATCATGAAACTCGCCAATGTTGTGAACCACGTGGTCGCTGGGCAGCACCACCACCGGCATGTCCGACGGGTGCAATGCAGAAAGCGTCATATTCGCGAGCGCCAGCGATGGAGCGGTGTTGCGGCGAAAAGGCTCGGTAATGATATTCGCTTCGGGAACCAAAGGTACCTGATCTTTAACCAGGGGCAACAAGTGCTCGGTGGTTACCACATAAATGCGCGATGGGTCGAACACCGGCAGCAAACGTGCAACCGTGTTCTGAATCATGGTACCCTCGCCCAACAGATGAATAAACTGTTTGGGCCGCAGTTCGGTGCTGCGCGGGTACAACTGACTTCCCGAGCCTCCGGCAAGCACCACTGCTACTGCATCTATGTATCGGGAAGAAATCATGTTCGTTAATAACACTCAGCGTGCTTGATTATCTCAGTTGATGTTTGTGTACGGCGATTGCGATGTACTATCCGCAATCAATTCATAGATGTCCGTGAGTTCGCGGCCGCGGCCTGCATAGTCTAGACCATAACCAACCAAAAACTCGGACTCCATTTCGAAGCATCGGTACTGCACCTGCACAGGAACCGCGTGCGCAGCCGGCTTATTCACCACAGCTGCCACCGCTACCGATCGCGGATGTTGATCGGCAAGTTTGGCCAGAATGGCGCGTATGGTAGTGCCGGTATCAACGATGTCTTCAACGATGATCACGTCCTTCTCGCGAACATTCGGCACCAAACCACCGAAGTCCACGACGCCTTTGGATTGTGTACCCGAGCCGTAGCTCGATGCTTGAATACACGCCATGGTACAAGGTATGCCAACCAATCGTAGTAGATCAACCGCAAAGAACATTGCGCCGTTCACCACCACTACAAACACCGGCTCGCGATCTGCATAGTCTGCTCGGATGCTGCGCGCAACCTCGGCTACGCGTTCCACAATTTCCGCCCGGGAAAACCGCAGCCGGAAGCTTAAATCGTGAAGAGTTACGGTGCTCATCCCTTGTCTGAAAATGTGGCGCGAACAATTCTGCGCGTTTCGTTCGTGATTTTAAAATCTTCGCTCATGCGCAAGCCACAAGCCCAGATGATATCCGTAGATGTTGCCAGCACCAACTTGCTGGCGCGCTCGCCGGCATCCACTTTCTCGTTGGTAAGAAGGTCACTGATTTTTACGTGACCGTGCAGGCCGATAGCATGCAGAATATCGCCCGCATGCCAAGTGCGAAGAGTCAAACGATACGGCAGTCTGTCGTAATCGAAGAACTCAATCATTTTGTCCTGCCCGATACGCACATCATTACGATGGCACTCCTCCAGCGTGAGCGTGTACTTACCTATGGTATAGCTGCCCAACTTGTAAATAGTTAGGAACACTTCCTGCAAGTGTTGCTCGTACATCAGCACAATCTCGCCGCGGTTTCGCAACGCAATCAGATTGTTGACAATAGTCTCGCGCGCACCCACCTCTTTATTGAGCAGCGACAATATTCTATCCATCGACGCAAACGATACCGTCCTGCCAAAGGTGAGCGTGGAAATGCAACGCTCGATAATCTCGCTCTGAAGAAACTCGTGCAATGCTTCCAGCTTGTGAATGTCGATCACACAAGAGTCTTCCTTCTCGTTCACCACCGAGTGATAGGTGGAGTCGATAAACGATTCAATAAAGCCGTCGGCCTTGCGCAGCAATGTGGCCGTGCGGTTCAGAGACTCGATGATCTTCGGATTGAACTCTTCTTTCAATCGCGGCAGAACCTCGTGCCGAACTTTGTTCCGCGTGTAGGTAGTCAATGTATTGGTTTCGTCTTCGAACCATTCCAGCTCGCGCTCCTGCGCATAGCTGATAATCTCTTCTTTGGACAATTGTAACAGCGGTCTGATCAACTGTGTTTTCTTCACCAGAGGACGGCGCGGAGGAATGCCCGCCAGGCCGCTCAATCCTGTACCGCGGAACAAATTCATGAGCAAGGTTTCGGCGGCGTCGTCGGCCGTGTGTGCTGTGGCACAAGAGTTTGCGCGTATGGTGCTTGCCGTCTGTCGGAAGAATTTATATCGCAACTCACGAGCCGCAACTTCCTCCGAGAGAGAATGCTTTTTGGCAAATTCCTTTACCTGAACTTGCGTTGAATGGCAGGGAACATCGTACTTCTGCGCAAGTGAGCGAACGAACTTTTCGTCGCGCTTTGCGTCGGCACCGCGAAGTCCGTGATTTACATGTGCTACGCTCAACGAAAAACCATGCTCGAACGATAGCACATGAAGGATATCCAAGAGCACAACCGAATCAACTCCACCGCTTACACCAACCAGAATTGACTCGCCATCTTCCACAAGTAAATCGTGGATCATATACTTTTCCACTCGCTCCGCAATACGAGCAACAAAGTCGCTGAGCTCGGGCTTTTTCGTAATGTCTTTGTATACAAAAAATCTCTTCGGAGGAGGCAACGCATAGCGCTCTTCGGCTACGGTATCAAGAGTGTCGGAGTGCTCGGGCGCTTGCTTCGCTCGCGCTGCAGGCGGCGGGCTTTTCTTGCCTCTGCCTTTACCACGGCCGCGAGGTTCCTGCACTGCAGAGCTGTCGGTGCGCGAAGGTTCCTGCGCTTCGTAGCTATCGTGAACATCAGGAGCGTCACCTGACGGCCGTTGATTACGTGCCGCTTGATCGTTGCTATGATCTGCAGTATCCTGGTGTTGAGTATCTGCGGTGCGTGGCTCTTGCTTGTTGCCGCGCCTGTTGTTGCGATTACCGTCACGGTTACCATCTCGGCGGTTCTGATCACGATCGTTCGCTCTTCTGCCCTGCCCACGCTGATCACGGCGCTCGTCCACTTCTTCTTCGCGCGAGCGATCGTCGCGTCCCTTTGAACGGTTGTCCGAAGTGGGTCTTTCCGCGGGCGCTGTATCGGGTGTGTCGACAGGTGCTTCACCGTCAAACTCATAAGTGCGCTCGTCACCATCGATGTTCGGTTCTGCATCATCACCTTGTGATTGACGGCGTTGAATACGTTCCAACTTCTTCTGCTCGCGCCACAAACGACGCTTCTCTATCCACTCCAGACGTCGCTTTTCCCGGCGGCTAATGGGAGCGCCATTCTCGTCTACAGTAGTACCCTGCAGTGAAGCATCGATGGCGGAATCGGCGCCGGAATCAAGCTCGTTGCCGGCCCGCGGCGCTTGTCGATTTACTTGTTGATTCGGCCTTTGTTGCCCGCGGTTATTGCCTCTTCCGCGGTCGTTATCTCTTCCACGGTCATTACCGCGAGTTTCGGATCCTTGCTGCTCGCTTCTGCGAGTATCGGAAGATTGTGTGGCTGCCGGTTGCGTGTCCGCACCTTTGCGCTGACTTTTTTCCGTTTTCAAGCTGGAGATAAATGCAGCTACCTCGTTGATATCAGGAGCTGTTGTTTCTGCCGTGGACTGTTTCGCGGGTTTTGATGTTCCCGGCTTGTTCGTGGTAGTGGCAGAGGCAGTTGCCTTCGCCGGCTTCACAGACTTGGTAGACTTAGCAGCTTTCGAAGCCTTGGCAGAGGTCTTCTTCGCCGCTTCGTCTTTAGGCGAAGCCTTCGGTGCCTCGGATGCCGGCGTTGATGCGGCTTTCTTCGACGCGGCGGCCTTCGCAGGAGCCGGTTTTGGCGCTGCTTTAGCTGATGCAGATTTGGCTGAAGTCGTTGCAGATTTGGCTGAAGTCGTTGAAGCCTTCGCTGAAGTTGTTGCAGTCTTCGCTGAAGTTCTTTTGGCTGTTGCAACCTTTGTTGTTGCTGCCTTTGCTTTGCGGGAGCCGGCGCCGGTGCGAGCGCCTGACTGCGCTGCCGGCGGTGTATCGGAGCCCTGCTGCTCCGATTGACGAGGATCTTCCATCATAATTCAAATGTTGTCTGCTTGTGGCAAGCCCGTGCACGCAAAAACAATTTTGCTGCCATGGGTACCATCAAGAGACGACTGCATCCTTTATGCAGCGCCGGAACTCAGAGTTTGAGCTTCCCGGGAGTGAGCAGATACGTCGTCATGTGAACGGAGGAATTCCACATACTCTCGAAGACGATCTTCGATTTGTGAATACGACTCCGTGTGCACAAGATCACGACGTACCGACGACGCCATGGGCAAACCTTTGAGATAGCCGGAAAAAAATTTTCGAAATTCTATACTTGAGCGCCGCTCATTACCGCTTCGGGCAATAGTTCGACGCAATTGCTCCAAACAAATGTCCACGCGTTCTTCCACCGTTGCCGGCTCCGGTTGAACGCCCGTACGTAAATACTCTTGTGTTTCTCTGAAGATGAACGGATTGGTAATAGCCGCGCGTCCGATCATTACAGCATCGCAGCCTGTTTCCGCAAACGCTCTCTCTGCATCCTGAGGGGTTACTACATCACCGTTTAGAATGACGGGAATGGAAACCGCCTGTTTGATTTTGGGAATCCAGCTCCAATCCGCCGAACCGCTGTGACCCATGTCTCGGGTGCGGCAATGTACCGTTATCGCTGCAGCTCCTGCATCCTGCATCATCTTTGCTACGTCCACGATAACAATAGAACTTGGATCCCATCCCAGGCGCGTCTTCACGGTAACCGGCAAACCAACGGCGTCCACAACTGCTTTGGTCATCTTTGCCATGGTCTCAGGCTCGCGAAGCAATGCGGCACCGGCGTTTCTTGCCACCACATTTTTCACCCAACAACCAAAATTGATATCGATAAACTCCGGCTTCGACTGCTCGGTGATACGAGCTGCTTCTACCATCACATCAATGTTCCCTCCAAAAATCTGGATGGCTACCGGATGTTCATCCGGGTCCAAATCCAACTTCTGAAGCGAGCGACGCGCATCACGCACCAATCCTTCGCTCGAGATAAACTCCGTGTACACGATATCGGCACCAAGGCGGCGGCATATCACTCTAAACGGAAGATCGCTGACGTCTTCCATGGGGGCAAGTAATACTCCGCGCTCAACTTCTACGGTACCAATGTTCATGGTGTCGGAATCCAACCCGAGGTGAATAAAAAACACTACTCTGCGCGAATAGCTTCGCAAAATACAAAGGTTTATTCGGTTTACTCGGGTGGACTGCTGCCCCGCAATCTGCTCTGCGCCGTGAGCCGCGATGATCACCCTGCACGAATACCCCGTAGGAGTACGTAAACGTGGCTCGTATAGCCCGCAGAATCCTTTTCATTGCTACCCAGCGAAACACTCAGTGAAACATACAGAGAAACACTCAGTGAAACATTCAACTGAACATCTTCTGCACGGCATCGGCCACAGAGCGGGCTGCCCGGGGGCGTGCAATGGACGCGGCGGCCTTCTTCATGGCAGCGCGCGAGGATTCCGAAGCGAGTAACAGCTCTACTTTGTACGAAAGTGTGGGGATATTGTTGCATTTCCACGCTGCGCCTTGCTCAAGCAAATAATCAGCGTTGCGTTCTTCCTGACCCGGCAAGGGATTTACAATAATGAGCGGAAGTTGTTTGGCAAGTACTTCGCTGCTGGTTAAACCTCCGGGCTTGCCAATCATAATGTCGGCGGCACTCATGTACTCATCCATCTCTGTGGTGTAACCCACCACATGTACCGAATGATGCTCCGTGCCAGCGTACTTTTCTTTTAGCACATCCGCAGCACGCGTATTGGAGCCGCACAGAGCCACGATAGTGATACGCTGTTTCACATGCGTGAGAGCCTCCACGATGTGTTCGATGTTCGTTACGCCAAATCCACCTGCCGATACAAGCACCACCGGTTGATCGATAGCCAAGCCGTGCTTCATCCGCATGGCACGCGAATCCTTGCTTTCGGAGAACACGGGATGAATGGGAATGCCGGTGGTCACTACGCGCTCTGCAGGCATGCCAAGAGCCAGCAAGTAGGCGCGCTCTTCTTCGCAGGCTGCGCAATACAAGTCCACATCGCGATTCAACCATAGTGCGTGAGCATCGTAATCGGTAAGCACTACCGCTTGCTTACACACATATTTCTTTTTGCGCCGCAGATAGGTGATAATATCTGCCGGCAAGAAGTGGGTACTTACCACCACGTCCGGTTGAATGTTCTCCAACACTTTAACGAGTAACGAGATGTTCACTCTCTCGAGGGCACGAATACGATTCTCGTTCTTCCACGGTTTGTCCAGATAGTCGTATATCCATCCTAACAACTCGGGAGCGGCTTTAGCAACATCGAAGTACGCCTTACTGTACAGCGTACGCATCGCTTTAGAGGTGTATTTCAGAATATCCAAATGCACTATTTCGGTGGCAAGGCGCTGTGCAGAGAACTGCTCCACCAGGGCCTCGGCAGCACGTACATGCCCGGCTCCGGCCGAGACAGATAGCACAAGAATTTTTTTGAAGGGTGCAGGCACGATAGGCTTCGATACTTTTGCAACAAATCTACATCACGACCAACACGCAGGCGCCATAGGGCTCTGCATGTTTCCTTTGTTTTATGCGTAAAGAATCTTCCGCTTCGCCAAAACCCTTTAGCTCCGCCCTACGAACGGCGAGGGCTCTGTGGCACCATGCGGAAATTCTTGGCCAAAGATTCGACCGATTGCACATCTTTCTTCTGGCAGCAGGAATATCATTCAACGTGGCCTTGTGTGTGTTTCCGCTGCTTCTGGTGGGTGTGTACGTTGCGGGTCGATTTGTGGATATCGTGGTTGTGACCGCCATTATTCAAAAGACCTTGTACGATACATTGCCTGCTACCGAGAGCACGCGCAACCTGGTGGCGTCGGTGTTGGAAGAGATTCAATCCATACGAAACTCCAGTGGCACCGCCGGCTTTGTGGGCTTGATCATACTCATCTGGACCTCGTCGGCATTATTCAGCTCACTGCGCACCGGCCTGAACGCCATCTTTAGTATTCCCACGCCAAAGTTTTTTCTGGTATACAAAATCAAAGACCTTGG
>JBJOLU010000140.1:0-12982 GCA_046052705.1 Bacteroidota bacterium
AGCATCGATGCCTCTACCTATACCGCCGATGTGTGCCGGTGGACTGCCCATCATTTGTTGTTCAGAGGCGTTGGCGGCAACGCGGTTCTGGCATCGCAGGGAAACGTGTACGGCGGCAAAGCAATCTGGGTGATAACCGGAGATTCAGCTGTGGTCGAGAACATCACCTTCAAAGACGCCCGCTGTGTGGACAGAAACGGCGCTGGCATTCGATTGGAAGGTCACCACATGGTGGTGCGCTCATGTGTGTTCGACGGCAATGAGGACGGAATTTTAGTTGGTGCAATTCGTCCGTGCACCATGCTTATTGAGTACTGCGAGTTCAGCAATAGCGGGTTCGGAGACGGCCTATCGCATAATCTGTATATCGGTGCCATAGATACTCTCATCTTCCGGTTTAACTACACCCATGGTTGCAAGATTGGGCACGAGCTAAAGAGTAGAGCCGATGTGAATTTCATCTTGTTTAACCGTCTCGCTACCGAGGCTCTCGGAACCGGCAGCAGGTGTATCGATCTTCCTAACGGGGGTATCGCTGTGATCACCGGTAATGATATTCAGCAGGGTCCGTGGACGCAAAACTCCAACATGGTTGGTTATGGTTTAGAGGGGCTTCGAGGCGGCATAAACCACCAGCTCTATTTGTCGCAGAACACATTTGTCAGCACTCGAAGCACCGCCCTCTTTACGTCGTTTGCGGAAGGCACTGAGTGCGTAGCTATGTGGAATAATTTGTTTTTTGGGAAGGGTATCCTTTGGCCATCCGCTACTACGGTAGGCATTTCAAGCGTTGCAAACATTCATCGCGATGATGCCAACGGCGAACTCAAGGACGAGCAAAGTGGCAACTATGAGTTGAATAGTTCTTCCATAGCCAGAGACAGCGCCGATTGGGAAAACGTTCCCATGCTGGCATCTGAGCTTCTTAATCCAACGTTGGAATATGTTCACCCAAGGTCGCGAAAAGTTCGTTGTGAGGACAAACGTAAAGATGTTGGAGCTCATGAGTTTTGTATCCCCGTAAACGTATTTGGAAATGAAGACCATGTTGATGACGATGACGTCGAAGTCGTCGTGCAAAATGGTACTCTGCGTTTTCCTTCTGTACAATCGCGCGTCATCGTGTGGACGGTGAATGGAGTGCATGTACGTACGTACACAAACATCAGGGATATTGAACTCTGCCACCTACCACAAGGTGCTCTCTTTCTCCAAACTCCTACTCGTATTCGCTCCTTGATCAACGTTCGGTAGAACCGGGAGCAGAGTATTGAGAGGAACTATGAGAGGGTATACCTTGTTCGTCACACGTACTTGATAGCGAACGGGAAAGTCACCACCCACGTTCAATGAACGTGGAATAGTGACGATAAGTAGTAGGCTGTGATGATGCAGACACGGAAAGAATGGACGAAAGAGGTAAATTGGACGAAAACATCCCTATTACTGCGTTGAAAAAGTCCGCTCCCTCGCACACGATATTCCCCTTTTCCCCGTCTGACTCGCCACAATCTGCTATTTTTGCGGGCAGCAAAACATCAATCACCCACTATCAACGAGCGTAGTTTTGAAACCTACAGATATTTCCGACCCGGAGTATTTTCACAAAGTTGTTGATTGTCAGTATGCGTGTCCGGCGCATACCCCCGTTCCTGAATACATCCGCCTCATCGCGGCAGAGCGTTACACCGAAGCATACATGATTAACTGGGAATCGAACGTGTTCCCGGGCATTTTGGGCCGCACCTGCGATCGTCCCTGCGAACCGGCATGCCGGCGCGTGCGCGTAGAGGAAGAGCCCGTGGCAATATGCCGATTGAAACGTGTAGCAGCCGACAACAAGAGCGGCGTCGAAGACCTTATTCCCAAAGGCCCATTTCCTTCCAACGGAAAGAAAGTGGCACTTATAGGCGGAGGTCCGGCATCGCTGACAGTAGCGCGCGATCTTGCGCCGCTTGGATATGAGATTCACCTGTACGACGAAATGGAGTTTGGCGGCGGTATGATGCGTAGCCAGATACCCTCGTTCCGTCTGCCACTGTCGGTTCTGAATGAAGAAGTTGATTATATCCTGAACATGGGTATTCACACGCACTTCAAGCACTATGTATCAAGCATGCGAGATGTTCTTTCCAAAGACTACGATGCAGTGTTTGTAGGTACGGGCGCACCCCGAGGCCGCGACATCAACATCCCCGGCCGCGAAGAAGCAGCGAAGAACATTCACATCGGTATTGAGTGGTTGGCAAATGTTGCCTTTGAGCACACCGCTACCGTTGGCAAGAATGTGATTGTCCTTGGTGGTGGTAATACTGCGATGGATTGCTGCCGCACCTCTCGCCGTCTGGGCGGAGAAAACGTGAAGGTAGTTGTTCGCAGTCCCTTCTCCGAAATGAAGGCTTCCCCGTGGGAGAAAGAGGATGCGATGCACGAGGATATTCCTATCATCGATAACCACGTTCCCAAAACCTTCGTTGTTGAAAACGGCGTGCTGAAGGGAATGACCTTCGAGAAAGTTAAAGCTGTGTACGACGAGAAAGGCAAACGTCAACTTGTGCCCACCGGCGAGCCTGATGTGTTTATCGAGGCAGATGATGTATTGGTTGCCATTGGTCAGGAAAATAGTTTCCCCTGGATTGAACGCGACCTGGGCTTGCAATTCGACAAATGGGACATGCCCGTTGTGAACGAAACATCCTTCCAATCCACTCTCCCCAAGGTATTCTTTGGCGGCGACGCGGCATTTGGTCCGAAGAATGTGATCACTGCGGTGGCGCAAGGCCACCAAGCGGCTGTGTCCATCGATCTGTTCTGCAACGGCAAATCGGTGTTCGAGCGTCCTGCTCCGCACACCAATCTTGTGAGCCAGAAGATGGGTATACACGAGTGGATCTATGATAGCGCGGTCACAACCGATCAGCGTTTCAAAGTACCTCACGCGGATAAGTCGCTGACCCTTACCGACCGCAAGAAGGAAGTTGAACTAGGGTTCGACCGCAGCACCGGCTTCCACGAAGCACAACGCTGCCTGAACTGCGATGTTCAAACGGTATTCTCTGCACCCCGCTGTATTGAATGCGATGCATGTGTAGACATTTGTCCCACATCATGCATCAACTTCACCGTGAATGGCGAGGAAGAAGATCTGCGTCAACGACTACTGGCACCATCGTTGGTTGAAAGCCAGGACTTGTACGTAGCCGATGGTTTGAAAACAGCCAGAGTAATGGTGAAAGACGAAAACGTGTGCTTGCATTGCGGCTTATGCGCTGAGCGTTGCCCAACCGCAGCATGGGACATGCAGAAATTTGTATATCAAGTAACGAAGGCCGGAAATCAATGTCGAGTAATAGCATGAGTAATGTAGTTAAGGTTAATGATTTTGTTGTTTCGTTTGCCAATGTAAACGGTACCGGCTCGGCCAGTGCCAACACCATGTTTGCGAAATCTATTTTCCGCATGGGCATTCCTATCTCGGCAAAGAATCTCTTCCCCTCGAACATTCAAGGCTTGCCCACATGGTACGAAGTACGGGTGAGCGAGAAAGGTTATCTGGGGCGCCGCGCCGGCATCGACATGATGGTTGGCTTGAATGCCCAAAGCTTTGCCAAGGACGTTCGCTCGGTGCTTCCGGGCGGATACTTTGTGTACGACTCAACAAAGCTTATTCGCAAAGAGAATATTCGCGAGGACATCACCTACATTGGAATACCCATGATGCAGATTTGCATGCAGGAGTATTCCGATCCCCGTCAGCGACTGTTGTTCAAGAACCTCATTTACGTTGGCGCACTGGCCCGTCTGATGAACATCGATCTTGATGTGGTACGCGGTGTGATTGCCGACGAGTTCAAGAAAAAACCAAAACTCATCGAACCGAACGTTCACGCCATGCAACTCGGCGTGAAGTATGTTGAGGAACACTATCCTGAGCCTATTACCCTCCGTTGCGAAACGCGCGACTTGGTGGGCGATAGCATCATGATTACCGGCAACTCTGCCTGCGGCCTCGGTGCCGTCTATGCCGGAGCCACCGTAGCAGCATGGTATCCTATCACTCCATCTACCAGCATGGTAGGCGGATATGAGAAGTATGCCAACAAGCTGTTGGTGGATAAGGAAACCGGAGAGAAGAAGTTCGCGGTGGTTCAAGCCGAAGATGAGCTTTCTGCCATTGGTATGGTGCTTGGTGCAAGCTGGAACGGCGCACGTGCATTCACCGCCACCAGCGGCCCCGGCATCTCGTTGATGAATGAGTTTATAGGCTTGGCATATTTCGCTGAAGTGCCGACGGTGCTCGTTGATGTGCAGCGTGCGGGTCCGTCTACCGGAATGCCCACGCGCACACAGCAATCAGACGTTCTGCTTTGCGCATATGCATCACACGGCGACACAAAGCACCCCTTGCTCTTCCCCAGCACTCCCAAAGAAGGCTTTGACATGATGGGGACAGCATTCGATGTAGCAGAGCAGTTGCAAACACCCGTGATCGTAATGACCGATCTTGATTTGGGTATGAACGATCACATGTCTCCCGCGTTCACCTGGGACCCCACCACGGTGTACAATCGTGGTAAAGTGCTCAGTGCGAATGACCTTGAGAACATGAAAGAGTTTGGCCGCTATCTGGATGTGGACGGCGATGGCATTCCCTACCGCACCATTCCCGGAACACACCCCACCAAGGGCTCGTTCTTTACTCGTGGTTCCTCGCGCGACGAATACGCCCGGTACACGGAAGACGGCGCCACCTATGTTCGTAACATGGACCGCCTGTTGAAGAAATGGGAAACAGCCAAGAGCTTGGTGCCTGCTCCCGAGTTTTATCAGGAACAAAATTCACATTCTATAGGCATCATATTCTATGGTACCACGGCCTATCCGGCATTGGAAACCTTGGATGTACTTCGTGAAGACGGTGTACTGGTGGATGCTATGCGTATTCTGGCATTTCCATTCAACCACCAAGTGAATGAGTTCATCGACGCGCACGATGTGGTGTATGTAATAGAGCAAAATCGCGACGCTCAAATGCGCACCCTGCTCATGGTAGAATGTGATGCAGACCCCAAGAAGCTGCGCAAAGTGCTCAACTACGACGGCATGCCCATTACTGCAGCAGCCATCGCTGCAGCCATCAAGGCAGATCACGAGGTTGAAGTGGCTAAGTAAGAACAGGACCCACAGAATACGGTAGGCTTTAAGTAAATCAACAAAGAAACATCTACGGTACGTTTATATGTCATTCATCAAACCACAGTTCTCTCACCCGCAACTTCCAAAGAACGAGCTGGGATACTCGCGTAAAGACTATGAAGGTGTGATCTCCACTCTGTGCGCAGGATGCGGGCACGACTCCATCAGCGGTGCTATTGTTCAAGCCTGTTACGAGATGAACGTTGAGCCACATCGCGTGGCTAAGCTCTCGGGTATCGGCTGTTCGTCGAAGACGCCGAATTACTTCTTGAATAATTCTCACGGATTCAACTCCGTGCACGGCCGTATGCCCTCGGTAGCAACGGGAGCAAATCTTGCCAATCGCAATTTGTTGTACCTGGGTGTATCGGGCGACGGTGACACAGCATCCATCGGTATGGGCCAGTTTGTTCATGCCATTCGCCGAGCGCTGAACATGACCTATATCGTAATGAACAATGGCTGTTATGGACTGACTAAAGGTCAGGACTCTGCCACCGCCGATGCGGGCTCCAAGAGTAAAGCCGGTTCAACGAATCCCTTTGCGGCTATTGATCTCTGCGCCTTGGCTATTCAGCTTGGAGCAAGCTTTGTGGCGCGCAGTTTCAGCGGCGATAAGGCGCAGCTTATTCCCCTTATCAAAGCGGCAATGTCGCATCACGGTTTTGCTTTGCTTGATGTTGTATCGCCGTGTGTTACCTTCAACAACAACGAAGGTTCAACCAAGAGCTACGACTTTGTTCGTGATCACGAGGCAGTGCTTTCCGAGGTAGGATTTGTGCCGCTGAAAACAGAGATTACGGTGGCGTACGAAGATGGCGGAAGTAAGATGGTGGAGCTGCACGACGGTTCACATGTGGCGCTTCAGAAACTGGCTTCTGATTACGATCCGACCAATCGTGATTCAGCTATGAATGCCTTGGAGCAGGCAAAATCTCGTGGCGAGATCCTAACCGGTTTGATGTACATCGACACCGAATCGCGCGATTTACACGATATTATTTCTACGTGCAAGAAGCCGCTCAATGAGCTTACCGAACAAGATTTAATGCCGTCGGTAGAATCGTTGTTGGCTATCAACGCAGAGCATCGGTAAGCGGGTAAGCAGGCAAGCAGTAAAGCTAACTAGCAGTTATAAACAGAGAATATGTGGGGGTGATCACGCGATCATCCCCTTTTTTATTCAGCGGAATTCTTATTTAGAGGAATTTCCATCAGATCATTCCGGTTCTCTTTCTCACCATCCACTCAAGCGCAAAACACAGCAGGGCTGCCGCGAGTATCTGTGCCATGGAACTCAGATTCCATTCAACGGTTGATGTCTGTACTCTCTCTCGGAATCCACGGTGCGCAGAGATATCATCGGCAAGGGATGATACACTCTGCGGAGTGTAAAAGCGCCCACCGGATCGTTCGGCCATGGCGCGCAGCAGCGATACATTCATACGCAAATCTTGATACTCTAGTGGAAGATCACCAATGGTAAAACGACCGGCGTCTTTACCCAGAGGGCGGCTTTCGGCAACAGCAGTACCGGTGTAACTATAATCGCCCGAGCCAAGCCCGTCTACCGATGAGCCGTATTGACCGTTACCGAGCGACTGCAACACGACAGTCCTCTGCTGATTTCCCGACGTAATGTTCACCGTAACAGTAGCGTTTTCCTCCGGTACCATGGCATCGTTGTACACCTGCGCCTGCAAATACACAGCTTCACTTCCGGCATAAAAGGAGCGCGAGGGCCGAATACGCACTTTGCGTTGGTCGTCGTCGGTGCTCAACCATTTAGTGGAGTTTGAAAGCAACACAGATAATGCGTCGGTAACAGTGCCGCTGCCGCGCATTTTCTCCAGAGCCGTACCCAAAAGTTTCCATCGGAACAAGCCGTAACCCAGCACTGCCACACACTTGGAGCGGTCCACATTACGGGTCACAATTAGCGGTTCGTCCAGCGATACATTATTCACCTTGATGGAAGCAACCACCCTGGATTCGGGCTTTACCCGAAGGAAAGTTTCTGTGCGAAAAATCGGCGGCAGAGAATTCCACACATCAACATCTTCGGCAGATCCGGACAATCTGAGCAACGCGTTGGCTTCCTCGCCCGCAGCTACGTCCATGGTAACGGAAAACTCCTGCTGCCGCGAGGACTGCACACTGAACGGCAACACCGCATCGAACTCGCGAAGTTTGGCGTAGTCCAGATTTTGCGAAGCAACAAACAAGAGCGGCTTCTTCGATCGCGTAATCTCTGCAGCTACTTGGCGCACCAGAGTGCCGGACGTTGATGCAATGGGAAATCCAACCATGACGATCAAATCCGCACCACGAAGTGTAGACTGCGTGCTCGCTTCGTTATACACTTCGGCACCGGATTTTTGGATGATCGTAGACAACGAAACGCCTTGCATTGCCTCGATGGACGATCGTATAAAGGCCACATCGGGGCTGGGTGCACCGGCAATGAGCACCACACTGCGCTTGTCGTCGCGTATGGTTACAAAGTCACTGACAGAATTGTTGGCAACAGTTAACTCGCCGGGAACGCCTTCGATAACGGCCGAGAGCTTATGCACGCCCGCGGTAGTGGCCTTGTATTGAAACACGTGTGTTATCACATCGCCTTGTTGACGAATATTCAGCTGCGCTACATCCGTTTGAACATTGTTGTCAAGCAAGCGCAGCCGTAGCGGAGTATTTTCAAAACCATGTGTTCTGACAGACACTTGCACCGGCAATACTGTATTTAAAAAGCCCACATCGTTCGTCACTAAGGAAGAAACCGATACATCTTTTGCCCGGGCGGAATCGCCAATGCCGATCACATAGAGCGGTACTCCAAGCTGCTCCGCCATTGCTATAGGATTCGCTCCGGCTGTATAAGCACCGTCGCTTACAAGCACGACGGCCTGCGTGTTTTCTGTTTCGGCATGTTCCTGTACATACCGCAGTGCTCGCTCGATATCCGTACGCTGTCCTTTCCACACGAGCTGTGACGGGTCACCGGCGTTCAACGGACGTACGGATTCATCAAAGCCTAGCAACGATTGCCCGCCTTCTACCGACTTCCACGGCGATTCTGCAATCAGTGCACGAAGGTCATTGTTTCTGTCGCGGCTTGCATCCCGCTGAACCATCGATACCGATTGGTCTAGCAACACTCGCACCGTTGGCTTCTGCGAAAAGGAGCGAAGCAAGGTAAGTACCGGTTCAAAGAGCACAAGCAACAACAGCACTAATCCCAATGTGCGCAACGAAACCAGAACTGTGCGCAAGCCGGCTCGAATCTCCGGCCTCGTTACGCGGTAGTACCACACCGAAGCAGCCAGCGCGCAAAGAAATGTGATGCCTACAAACCACCAGGGACTATTCCACGCCAGATCAAACGATGCCATGCTATTAGGATAAACCATGATTCAACTCGCCGCACAAACAATTCGTGCACAACGACGCACAAAACTACATAACCTTTGCCCAGTCTCCCGTGAATGTCTATTTTCGCAGCCTATTCGGGGTGTGGCTCAGCCCGGTAGAGCACCTCGTTCGGGTCGAGGGGGTCGGAGGTTCAAATCCTCTCACCCCGACGAATAGACCACATCGCAATTACTCGTGTAGAATCTCCCGGAGATACTCGTAAAGGTAATCCTTGAGATACTCGTTCTGAGACTTGAGATGTATGAATGATAAAGTCTGCCCTAACGCGGCAGACTTTTTTCGTTTATAGCGGTTTTTCGTTTACCGCGGGTTCCTTTTGAAACAAACATCCGCGCCTATAACCTGATGTAACGATCAGCTATGACTACCTCTACAGCGGATACCCGCAGCCCTTCTCACTTTGCAGGTCTCAACACAGCGCGATTTGCGGCCGCAATGCTTGTGCTCTTTGCACATGGCGAAGCCATTCGTGAGCACCGCGGCGTGCCCTCGTTTATTGACTTGAGTTTTTTTCATAACGGTGCCATGGCGGTATCGTTCTTCTTTGTGCTCAGTGGTTTTCTGATCACCACAGTGCTGCTGCGCGAACAAGACAGCATGGGAAAAATCTCGGTAGGTCTGTTTTATCAGCGCAGAGCGATGCGCATACTGCCTCTGTATGGTCTGCTTGTAATCTTGGGCATTGGCGTGATTCCCGCCATGCTCCCTTTGCTGGGCATCAGCATGGTGATTCCCTACCAACCATGGACAATGGCAGGGTGGTACGTAGTAATGATGCCCTTTGTGGTGAACCTCTACCACGACGTCTTCGTGATTGGTCCGTTGTGGTCCATAGGCGTGGAAGAATGGTATTACCTTGCTATTGCGCCTGTGATGAACGCTCTTTCACGGCACATCACGTCCGTGTTTGCAGGCGTGATAGTGGTCAAGCTGTTTCTCTTGGCTTTGGTAGATGCTCAGGTGATCAACGGAGCACTTGCCGGTCTTACCACCATTCTGTCCTTCGAGAACATGGCTGCGGGCGGCCTGGCTGCACTGGCAGTGCGCAAAGGCAAGGCTTTTAGCGAGCGGCAATCACGGCAAACGTTCGGTAGGCCTTTACTTCCCCTGTTACTCTACACCGCGTATGGCGTTATAGCTCTACGTGTGTTTGCTCAAGGATGGCTCTGCCAAGCCATTCCCGCCGTGCATGCTATAACGGAGTCGTACACCGCACTGGCACTGCTGGACATGTTGGTGTTTTCGTTTGTGATGTACTACATAGCTCTATGGCCGCCATCATTACAGGGAGTGGTAGGGCGATGGTCGGAGAAACTCGGTGAGTACTCCTACGGCATCTACATGTACCACAACGTTATCGCCTTCTCGCTTAGCTATGGCTTGTTTTCGATGTGGATCAAACTTGATCGAGTGGTAGGAAGCGCACTCTATCACCTGCTATTGAGTTCCATTACTATCGCAACAGCGTGGTTATCTCATCAGAGTTTTGAAAAGTATTTTCTTGGCAAACAGCGCAGGCCGGAAAAAGCCTAATCACTTTGCGGCGGTCAAATGCAGGAGCTCAGCCTGTGCTTCGCCTAAGGCCACAGCCGGTTCTTTACGGCCATACAAGGCTTCTACCACGGCATTCTCGATTACCGTCTCCATCTCCAGCCAACGCGGATGCACGGGAGTCATGCGTGCATGCTGAAGCTGAGCGGCAAACACATGGCGAATGGGGTGTGAAGCAAAGTAGGAATCGTTGAAGCCTTCTGTTGCAGCCGGAAATCCGGCTTCGGTAACCTGCTTACAAAACGTGAGGGCGTTCTTGGCATCCGTGAGGAAGGTGATGAGGGCCAAAGCAAGTTTCTTTTGCTCGGAGGCTTCGCTTACTGCCAGGTACTCGCCTCCGGCGAAGGATATGCCGGGCATTCCGGGCTTGGCCGAGGGCAAGGGCATCACGGAGTAATCAAGCAGTGGATTCTCCTTGCCTATTTTATCTGCAAGCCAACCACCCGAGTTCCAATACGCTAAATGACCTTGCGAAAACTGCCCGTCCAATTGCTTTTGCGTTTCGATAAGGCCGGCACGCGACAGTTGAACGTACATGGTCAGTGCTTCAATATTTGCGGCAGAGTTAAGCACCGGAACACCGTTATTGTTCAGAACATCTCCTCCATAGGACCAAAAAAACGGGAGAATTTTCTTATACAAACGATGACCGTCGGCACCGTTGGCACCAAATCCGTGATCGTCCCCGGAGCCGCCAATCTTCTCTGCCGAGCTCAGTACCTCAGACCACGTTAAAGGCTCGGCAATTCCTCCGCTTTTCTCCAGAAGTTGTTTATTCACATACAATACCCGCGTATCTACCACCCATGGCAAGCAATGAACTTTACCCTGCCAGTACGATGGCGCGGTAGTCCACGATGCAAATCCATCCATGCGCACCGCTTGGATGGCATTGAGATCTGCAAGCACGCCGGAAGAAGAGAACTGCGCCACCCAATCAGAGCCGAACTCCATCACATCAGGCGCGGTGTGGGAACTGAATGCGGCAATGAGTTTGGTCTTGCCGTCACCCCAACTCAGCTCTGTGCAATCAACTTTGCAACCATTTTGTTTTTCAAATACTTGGATCAACTGTTGAAGAGCTTGCTTCTGCGAGGGTTCGCTCCAAAAGTGCCAGAAACGCAGATGTTTTTCACCCGAAGAACTATCCGAAGAGCAGGAAGAAAGGAAAAAAGAAGAGCATACCGCCAAGGTACACAGGGCTGCGAGTGGAAGTCTGGAGGAAATCATAGGATAATACTCGTACGCGGATCCAAGGATGTTGAAGGCCGCCGGGCGTTGGAATGTTTCGCCGAAGCATGGTTGCTTCGCCCTGCGTACGGAGTCCGCTAACTACGCGGGACGAACGGTATTCGCGCTATCATCATAAACTATCGAGGGAGCGGAAGGAGAGAGATTCGAACTCTCGGTACCGTTTCCGGTACACACGCTTTCCAGGCGTGCCAATTAAGCCACTCTTGCATCCTTCCGAAGAGTTGCAAATATACATCATCGATCGGATGCGTAAAGAACCAAAGCAGGAAGATTGTGGAAAGTAGCACAGAAGAATTTCCGGGAACACAAAAAACCCTAACGAGTGCTCGAATAGGCTACACTCACGAGCGGCGCGCCATTGCCGCGATTACCATACAGTGCACTGAAGATTTATGGCACTGTTTTTGATTAACAAAAAATCATGTTAAACCAACCGCAAACCTTGATTTGATGCGGACTTCAGACGAAAAAAGCTATCGCGGTTAAGCAACCATAAATTAACTTTGCACCGGACGTAACCCGGGCTAGAAAGGCTCAATGGAAAAGCATAATAGACGAACATTTCTTGGCGCTACGATGTTGCTGTCGGCGGGGGCTGTGATGCCTCGCGCTACGGCATCGAACTCCGTTCCCTCGGTATCACGAAGGATCGGGCGCGCATTCATTCGTCACGACGAATTGATTCTGCCTGCCTCGTTGAAAAAAGGCAGCACTATTGCCGTCACTGCTCCTGCCAGCGGTGTTAACAAATCTGAGCTGGAGTCCGGCCTGCAGTTCCTGCGAAACCAGGGATTTAATCTGGTACTTGGAAAACACGTGGGATCAACGACCAACTACCTGGCTGCATCAGACAAAGCTCGAGCAGACGAGTTCAACGAATTTGCCCGGCGATCCGATATCGACGCAATCATCTGCGCGCGTGGCGGTTACGGTGTTTCACGTATACTCCCCGACATCGACTACGCAGCCATCCGTGCTAATCCCAAAATCATTATGGGATACAGCGATATCACCGCACTTCTAGTGGCCATCTACGAACGTTCCCGCATTGTAACCTATCACGGCCCGGTGTGTTCCTCTTCTTTTGACGACACGACCAAGAGCTCGTTTGTGCAGGTAACGATGGGTAACTCTTTGGATGAAAACCTAGGCAGTGGAACAACCGTGGTCTATTCCTCCGACGATTTGGAAGTGCTTCACGGCGGCAGCGCGGAGGCACGCCTTGTGGGAGGTAATTTGGCAACGATTTGCTCCACCTTGGGAACGCCATTCGAGATCGACACCCGCGGAGCCATTTTCTTCTTGGAAGACATCGCTGAAGAGCCGTATCGAATCGATCGCATGCTCACACAATTGTGGCTGAGCGGAAAGTTCGACGAAGTGCGTGGCGTTGTGCTTGGCGTATTCAAGAGTTGCGACGGCATTCGCCGCTCGCCCCATACGCCGACGATGTCGCCCAGTTTGAAACAAGTGTTCAAGAATAGATTTACTGCAATGGATGTTCCCGTTCTTTCGGGGCTACCATTCGGTCACATTAAGAGCAAGC
>JBJOLU010000141.1:0-2982 GCA_046052705.1 Bacteroidota bacterium
ATTTACAACTCGATTCCATTCTGAATGCACAGGTACGTGAAAGCGAAAAAGCAGGCCGTCCCGCGCACGACGAGATGTTGTTCATTATTGTGCACCAAGCATTTGAGCTGTGGTTCAAGCAGATCCTTCATGAAGTGGCAGACGTGATCCGCATACTTGGCCAGGACTATGTGCCCGAGGCCGGTGTTGGTACCTGTTTGGATCGCATAATCCGCGTGAACAAAATTCTGGCCATGATGCCTGAGCAGTTCAGCATTCTGGAAACCATGACACCTCGTGGATTTATGGAGTTCCGTGATTACTTGTATCCGGCCAGTGGTTTTCAGTCGTGGCAATTCCGTCTGTTCGAGATTTCACTTGGAGTGTCGGAAGCACGTCGATTGCATTTGGATAAAAGCGGATACGCATCGCGCCTGGCACCCGAACATCAGGCCGAAGTGCAGCGAGCGCAAGAGCAGGACTCACTATTCGACGTGGTAGAGCGTTGGCTGGAGAAAATGCCGTTCATGGAAATGGAGGGCTATGCCTTCTGGACGGAGTACAGAAATGCCGTGAGTGCAATATTCCGGCACGACAGAGAAGAGCTCAAGAAAGTAACCTCGCTTACGCAAGAACAGGTGGATATGCAGGATCGTCAGATTGCTGCTTTAGAGAATAACTTTGAAGCGTTGTTTGATGCCGAACGTTTTGAGGCCTTGCGCGCTGAAGGTGCAAAGAGGCTTTCTCAGCGCGCCACACTAGCTTCTTTGTTCATCAGTGTGTATTCAGAGTATCCATTGCTGCAAACACCGTTTCGTTTGCTGGATGCCATACTGGAAACAGACAAACTGGTAAGCGTGTTTCGCTTCCGTCATTCCACGATGGTGTCGCGAATGATTGGCCAGCGCACCGGCACCGGTGGCTCGAGTGGGGCAGACTACTTGATGAAAACCGTAACACAACATCGCGTGTTCACCGACATCGCGGCGCTGAGCAGTTATCTGGTGGCTCCGGATCATGTGCCGGCGCTACCTTCCGAGATTAAAGCTCGATTGCAGTTTGCTTCCGAAATGTAACGAGAACAACTTGACCGGCACGGTCCATTCTGTGCCATTACTGATTCTTCGTATCAATCACCGATACCATTGTCCTTATGAGTCACTCAGGTGTTTATCCTCCCTCCGCTTCCGTAATAGATCAGGCGCATGTAAAAGAGTATGATGAGTTGTACCGCAGGTCTATTCAGGATAAGGAAGGATTTTGGGCGGAGCAGGCATCGCTGCTGGAGTGGGACGAACCATGGACAGATGTGTTCTCGTACACAGAGAAGCCATTCTTTACATGGTTCAAAGGAGCAAAGACGAACATTGTACGTAACGCTATAGATCGTCATGTTCGGTCGTGGCGCAGAAACAAAGTTGCCTTGATGTGGGAAGGCGAACCCGGAGACAAGCGAGTGCTCTCCTATGAAGATCTGGATAGCGAAGTACAGCGCTTTGGAAGTATTCTAAAAAGTATGGGTGTTCGTCGCGGCGAAATAGTAACGATCTACATGCCGCAGATTCCCGAGCTACCCATTGCCATGCTTGCCTGCGCAAAGATTGGGGCCGCACATAGTGTTGTGTACGGTGGCTTTAGTCACGAGGCTCTTGCTTCACGTATAGCCGATGCCGGCAGCCGTGTGGTTGTTACCGCCGACGGTGGCTGGAGACGCGGCAAAGTGGTGGATCTGAAATCCATAGTTAATCAGGCTCTGAAGCATTCACCTACAGTGGAAGTGTGCATCACGGTGAAGCGTACGGGTCACGATGTGGAGATGGTGCAAGACCGCGATTATTGGCTACACGATCTGGCAGCTCTGCCGGTCGCGAATGTTCCTTGCGCCACGGAAGTAATGGATTCCGAAGACCCTCTCTTTGTGTTGTATACATCCGGCACTACGGGTGCGCCCAAAGGGTTGGTCCATACACACGGTGGCTACTCCGTGTATACCGCAACCACTCACAGGATGGTGTTCGACATCAAAGACGAGGACCGGTATTGGTGCGCTGCAGATCCCGGCTGGATAACCGGGCATTCGTATATCGTCTACGGCCCCCTTATCAATGGATCCACCGTGATGCTCTACGAAGGCGCGCCCAATCATCCGTATCCGGATCGTTGGTGGGAAATGATTGAGCGCTACAAGATTAATATTCTCTATACATCGCCTACTGCGATACGCGGCCTAATGAGATTTGGCGACGGGTGGGTGAACCGGCACGATCTTTCATCCTTGCGTTTATTGGGAAGTGTGGGTGAGCCTATCAACCCCGAAGCATGGCGGTGGTATCATAGCGTGGTCGGCAAGGATCGTTGCCCCATTATGGATACCTGGTGGCAAACGGAAACAGGCGGCTTTATTATCACCCCTCTTCCCATTACGCCCTTGAAGCCGGGGTCTGCTACGAAGGCGTTTTTCGGTGCTGAAGTAAAAGTGGTAGACGATCATGGCAACGAAGTTCCGGCGGGCGAGGAAGGCATGCTGGTACTTACGCATCCCACACCGGGCATGGCCAGGTCTGTGTTGCACGACCCGGCGCGATATGCATCAACCTATTGGGAGCAGTTTGCCGAGCGTGGGTGGTACAAAACAGGCGACTCAGCACGCATGGATAGCGATGGGTACGTGTGGATTATTGGCAGACTGGATGACGTAATAAAAGTAAGCGGTTATCGGCTGGGAACGGCAGAGATAGAAAGCGCGCTGGTAGCGCATCCGGCTGTTGCCGAGGCCGCGGCAATTGGCTTGCCACATGAACTTCGCGGAAACGTCATTCGCGTGTATGTGTTACTGAAGCAGGGCATGAGTGCATCGGCCGATCTGGAAGAGGAACTTCGTGACCATGTGGCCGCGAAGATTGGTGCCATTGCCAAGCCGGAGTCTGTACATATAGTCGATTCACTGCCCAAGACACGAAGCGGAAAGATTATGCGTCGTGTACTAAAAGCCAGAGCACTGGG
>JBJOLU010000142.1:0-16870 GCA_046052705.1 Bacteroidota bacterium
ATTTCTCGCAGAACTTTCCCGCCGAAGCATGGACGGTAGATGCAGTAACGATGCTGGATGTGATTGAACACATCGAGGACGACAAAGCAGTGGTGAAGCAAGTGTACGATCTGCTGCGCCCGGGTGGATTTTTTATTGCCACAGTGCCGGCAAATCCGTGGATGTGGAGTGCGCACGATATTATTCACATGCACTATCGCCGCTACACCAAAGCACAGTTTGGTGCTTTGCTGACCGGCGCAGGTTTCCAACAGAAAAAACTCTCGTACTTCAACACCTTGTTGTTTCCATTAGCAGCGCTGAAGCGACTCACACAAAAAAATCTTCGCCCCGAAGACATACACGCCGTGGTAGATCCCGTTCCCGCGGCGGTGAATTCTCTTTTTCATTCGGTGTTTGCTTCCGAAGCAGCATTGCTTAAAAATGCATCTCTGCCCTTTGGCGTAAGCTTGGTAGGAATATTTCAGAAGCCGCTCTAAGATTTGGCGAAGCCGATCTAGGAAGTTCCGCACTACCTCTATTTTCTGCTCAACAGCTCGGCTACAGCTGCGTGCATGGTGTTCATCAGTGCAATCTCTTCTTCGCGTGAATACGCGCGATCTTCGGGAACAATTGGCGTTCCCATGCGTACCACAATCTCACCCTTACGAAAGCGCAGTGTGTGTTTGGGCAATACATCGAAGCTGCCGCAAATGGCAACGGGCACCAGAGGTTTCCCGGACTGCAATGCCACGATAAAAGCGCCGCGTTTGAACTTTTGTACCGAGCCGTCCGGCGTGCGTGTGCCTTCGGGAAAAATCATCAGCGAGGAGGCGTCGTTGCGTATAACATCCACGGTGGCATTCACCGTGTTCATGGCGTCGCGTGCTTTTTCCCTAACGATAGGAATGAACGATGAGTAACGCAAGGCCCATCCCATAAACGGAATCTTCTGCAGCTCTTTCTTGTACATGATGCGCACGCTTCCGGGCAATGCCACTTGCATTGCCGGTATATCGAATAGCGAGGCGTGATTAGCCACGTAGATATACGAGGCTCCCGGATCCAGATTCTCTTCGCCTTCCGCGCGCACCCGCACTCCCGATAGTGCCAGTACGCTACGGCACCAGCTTTGCACATGCACGTAGGTAATGGATGCAGTACCGCTTACCAAACGGTGCAAAAGAAACACCACGCCGCGCACGCAGGTGCTTAGGGCAACCATCAGTACTCGCAGTATGTATTCAAGTGTGGACATGGCTTCTTCCTTCGTAGTGATGTATTCATAGATGCCGGTGCGGCCTTGCCTAGGTTTTTCGGCGCTGCACGTACGGCCGCAAAGATGCAGGAAATGTTGTTGCGAAAAACGCCCTGCTGATGAACAAGATGCTGAGCTTCGAAGCATACTGATATCAAAACAATATCAAAACAAAATCCAAACAGTTACCATACTGCTTCCAAACAGCCGATTTCATTTCTCGCCTTCGTTTATACCTTATTTGCGCGAGTTGTTCGTCCATGCTATTTCTGCGGCCAAACACACCGCATATCCGCGTTTGCACCACCATGCTTTGGGGTTCCATGGCTGATACTGTAATTGATGTTCGAAATCTGGCTAAGAGCTTCAAAGGCTTTAAGGCTGTTTCGGATGTGAGCTTTCATGTGAATAAGGGAGACGTGTTCGGATTTTTAGGTCCGAACGGCGCGGGCAAAAGCACCTCGCTGCGCTGCGTGCTGTCCTTGATTCGTCCGGACAGCGGCGTTATCGAACTGTTCGGAAAGCCCTTGCAATCGCATCGCGAGGAGATCCTGGCCCGCATTGGTTGCATTATTGAGCGACCTGATTTTTACCGTTACTTAAGCGCTCAGCGCAACCTGGAAATCTTTGGGCGCATAAGTGGCGCTCGCGTCACTAAGCGGGATATCGACCGCGTGCTGGACATCGTAGGGCTTAGCGGACGCGGCAAGCATGCAGTGCGGGGATACTCGCAGGGTATGAAGCAGCGATTGGGCATTGCGCTCACGTTGCTGCACGATCCGGAACTGATTATTCTGGACGAGCCCACAAACGGTCTTGATCCCCAGGGAATAATCGACATACGAAATCTTATTCTGCGCTTGCGCCAAGAAGAAGGCAAAACCATACTGCTGTCTTCGCATCAACTTTCCGAAGTAGAGCTCATTGCCAGCAGAATGGTCATCATCAACAAAGGAACCACTGTGGTGGAAGGCGAGGTACGCGAACTGCTTCGCGCGGATGACATCACGGCCTCCTTCGAAGTTGATGATGTGCAGCGCGCTTGTGCATTGATATCCGAGAACGCTAGCGATGTAACTATCGTGCATCGCGACGCGCAGCACATGCAAGTGTCGTTGCTGAAAAATCGTGTTCCCGATGTAACCCTGATGCTGCTGACAAACGGTGTACGAGTTACATCGGTGGATGCTAAACGAAAACTGGAAGAGTACTTTATTTCTTTGCTACAATCATGATGCTCATTCGCAGTATTTGGAACGAGTGCGTGAAGATTATCCTGAAGCCCAGAACTTATCTGGGTTTGGGAGCTCTGACGCTTCTTATCAGCGTGATTCTTTTTGCGCTCAAAGCCGATGGCTCGGCGTTCATTGGATTTGCCACGGCATCGTTCGAACAAACGTTGTCGTTTCAGGGCACAGTGCTGAACGGCAATCTTGTGGGCTTCATTATCATGCAAATGCTCATTATCCATGTGCCGCTGCTTGTAGCGCTGGTAACGGGCGATGTTGTGTCCGGCGAGGCCGCAGCAGGCACCCTTCGCATGATTGCCACTAAGCCAATTTCTCGCGTGCAGCTGTTGCTCTCCAAATTCATCGCCGGCGGCATCTATACCTTTGTGATGGTCTCGTGGTTTGCCTTTTTGGCCATCGTGATGGCACGCTGGCTGTTCGGCGATGGCGACATGGTGGTGCTAAACAGCGACGGCTTGGTAATTCTCTCGCACACGGATATTGTGTGGCGATACGCGGGTGCTTTTGTGGTGGCCTTTCTTGCTCTGCTTACGGTATCAACACTCTCTATCTGTTTGTCGGTGTTTACCGATAATTCCATCGGGCCTATAGTGGCAACAATGGCTGTAGTGATTCTCTTTACCATCATCGGCACATTAGACGTTCGGGTGTTCGACAACATTCGTCCCCTTTTGTTCACCACGCACATGGCTGCGTGGCGCAGTTTCTTCGATCAGCCCGTGCAGCTTGCCGACATACGGGAGTCTGTGGCAATTCTAGGTGCGCAAAACATCATCGTGATAGGTGTGGCGCTGATTGCTTTTCACCGAAAGGATATTACTACATGATGAAGGATACGATGAAGAACATGATGAAGACTGTTACAACGACGACGATGAATAACACGACAACATTCAAGAGCAACAGATACTTCATGCAGTTGTTTGTGGTGCTGAGTTGCGCCGTGGCTATATCTCCTGCAGTGCATGCTCAAGATGCACAGGCGCTAGTGCAAAGGGTAAAGAGCGTGCTTACGAAGGCAAAGGACTATCGCGTAGAAACCACCATCACGCCGAAGATCCCTATGATCAATGTGCAGCCCATACAGGCCACGCTGTACTTCAAGCAAAAGGACAAGTTTCGTTTTGTAACTCCGGGTATAGCGGTGCTACCCAAACAAGGTTTTAGTGACGTCTCCAGATTGCTCATGAACACCGAGGCATTCTCGGCAATCACCACAGGTAAAGAAAAATTGAAGGCGGGCGAGTGTGTTGTTGTTACTCTGCTTCCGAACGAAGACACAATGGATGTGGTGGTAGCCAAGATATGGGTAGATCCCGGCAGCGCTGTGGTGCACCGTGCACGCATCACCACCAAGAGCAGTGGAACAGTGGGTATCGATTATACCTATGGCGATCAAATTGCCTACGGCCTGCCTAAGCAAGTTGTGTTCACGGTCGACATGAAGAAATTCAAAATCCCGAAGGGAGTTGCTACCGATCTGAACCGAAAGAACAAAGATGCCAAAGACAAGGACGACAAAAAGCCCATAGCATCGGGAAGCATCACGGTAGACTTCAAAGACTATAAAGTGAACAAAGGCGTAGACGACGCCGTGTTTAGCAAGTAGCACGGCCGTGCCGTGTCAATTACCCGTGGCTTAATCGTGATGATACTTCTCTCCGGCCAGTATGGTAAAGGCGCGGTAGAGCTGCTCCACAAAGAGCAATCGCACCATGTCGTGCGTGAGAGTCATGGCGCTGAGGCGCAACGATGATGATGCCCGCGCGTGAACGTCGTTGCTTAGACCATACACACCGCCCACGATAAACACCACTCGCTTGCGGCCCGCATTCATCTCGGTTTGAAGATATTTAGACAACCCGCGGGATGTTCGCTCCGTACCGCGTTCGTCCAGCACCACAACAGCATCGCCCGGTTGTATGGCCTCCAAGAACCGCGCGCCCTCCCTCTGCTTGAGCTCTGCCTCGGTAAGCGATTGTGCGTTTCGAATGGGTGGTAACACTTGCACACTGAACGCGGTGTAGCGCTCCAGCCGTTTGCTGTATTCCTTAATTCCTTCGTCGAGGAATCCTTTGGCGGTGGCGCCTATGCATAGAAGAACGATGTGCATAGGGAAAACTACAACGGGTAACGGAAATAACGTGCAGGCCGCACCGGTACTCATGTTCCGGGCAGGTGGCGCTGATGATTTCAGCTTCCGTTTTTTCCACAGTACATCGAGTTCAGCATCACTCCCGTACTTTTGCACTGCCAAACACCCCCGGCACCTTAGCATAACACACATCCACCACGATGAGCAGCGCGGAAAACGAGAGAACCATACTTATAATCTGTTACGATTTTCCCCCACGGGCCGTGCGCTCGGGAACAAGGGCGGCGCATCTGGCTGTATCGCTTGCGCGCAATGGTTGGCGTACTATAGTGGTGGCGTGTTCGCCCGACAATTTTGTGAACCGGGACGACGTGTGGCTGCAGTCTCTTGCAGACCAAGGTGTAGAGGTACACCTTACTGCTGCGTTGCGGCGAAGCGACGCTCCTGCCGGAGCCCGCGTTGCTACACCATCGCCGCTGATACGCCGTTGGAGCACGTGGCTGCGTCAGTGGCGCTTGCAGCCCGATGAAACGGCCGCGTGGCGCCGCCCTGCACTACCGGTGATCGAGCAGATACTCGCAAACAACACTGTGAATATGATACTGGCTGCTGCCCCGCCATTCAGCGATTTTACCTTGGCGCAAGAAGTGGCAGAAAAGCACAGTATTCCTTTTGCTCTCGACTACGGTGAAACATGGTTTGAGTCTCCGTTGCATATCACACCAACACCCATGCACCGCACTGCCTCGCTGAAGTTGGAGGAAGCTGCTTTGCGCAAAGCCGGACTGATATTCACCACGACGCGCCGCACCAAAGAAGATCTGCTACGAAGATTTCGATATCTCACTCACGAAGACATTCTGATTGTTCCTCACGGATTTGACGAGCGTGAGTGGTCGGGCCCGGAAGACGAGCGTGTGCGCGACTATTGCGCCGACCTCCCTGCCGTGCCGAGGGGCGCCTGCCTTATCACGGCTTATCAGGATTTTCATGAGGACAATACCATTCGCCTGATGCTCAAGGCCATTCGCCAGATGTGTGCAAAGAAGCCGGAGCTGCGCTCGCAGCTTCGTGTACGTATCATCGGACTTGTACGGCCAAAGCACCGCCATCTGGTTCGAAAGTGGAAGCTGGGTGATGTGGTGGACATTCGTACCATGGCTCACCGGCCCGAAGCATGTGCTCTTGTAGCACGCACAGATATAGCGTGGTATGTGTCTCGTCACGACCGCGATGCCGGCTCGGCAATTATTGGTGACTACTGCGGCGCGCAGAAACCGGTGCTGCTGAATTGCCCCGCAGGTCCCTTTGTATCTGCTACGCAAGAGCTGCTGCCCTGTGTGCACGCTCCGGCACATTCGGCGAAACATATTCGCGAGGGTATTGAAGCAGCGCTGGAAGCGTGGTTTGCCGGTACTCTTGCAGTGAATGCTTCCGCAAAGCGCGACGCCTGCTCGTACACCGTGAGCACCAAGGAGATGTCCAGATTGCTGGGTATAGGAATGAAGATGTAGGCCTAAGAGTACCTACCGAATAAAGGGAAAGCGCGGAGTGCCAAACATATTTCTTTCCTGCCACGACTCTTCGCCCGACGTTCCGCTCATGTTTTGTTTATCCCACCATTTCCATGCAAGGTTTCGCACGATATCGGTAGCGCGTATTGCAGTGTGCGCCGAAGTTTGAATCACAATGCCATCGGTAGCAGGACGATCGCTGATTCCCCGAGCAAGTTCCGTGCATCCTTTCATGATGTACCATTCTTTGGAGAAGTTCACAAGCAAAAGACGTTCGGGCTTTCCTTGCCATGATACACCTGTGGCCACGTAGCGTTTCGAGCCATCAAGCACGATCATGCTGTCGTTGCGAAACGCAACTTCTATTCCCTTGTCACCGCGACGAGAAAAGTCCGTGCGCGTGGTTCTGAAAAAAATGGTGAAGTCCGGAGAGCCGGATATCACCGGCGTGAACTCAAAGAAATACTGCGTGCATTCGGGCGAGGAGAACACAGTGGTTGTGGAGCTATCCATGAATACCGCGGCATCGCTCATACGCTCTACCACGCGCGGATACTTTGCATTCCAAACCTCGTCGGGAACGTAGGTAGAAGAGTTCAGCGTAAACTCATCGGGAGCAGACGACTGCGCCAAATACATGGCTGTGGGCGTACCCACAAGCGCGATGAGGAAATACATCAGTACACTCATTATCGTTCTCCGGCACGGTTGTACCGTAGTTGCTCTTCGAAGAATATGCGATCGAGAAGATTGACGGAGATTCCTGCGTAGGCGGTAGAGAACGCTCCCAGTCCTGTTCCGAAGGCCTGCTTGAAAAACTCTCCGGAGGTATCGAATCCGCTGGAGCTCATGTAGCCGCCGGTAAGAGCGATATTCAACGTAGAGGTAACGAACAAGTTCAACCTGGCGCCAATCTGAGTAGTAACAGTGGGATAATACGAATACTCCACAAAGGGTTCAAACGTAAGTTCATCTCGAAGCACGGGCTGCCAGTAACCGATGCGCAATGGCAGTATGCCCAGGCCAATTGCCACAGAGGGAACGTTTCTGCCGTTGATGCGCTGCGTGGTTGATCCGGCAAGTATCAGCGAGAACAAGTTGGTACCGGCATACAGCCTGTGGTTGAGCACGGGAAGAGCTACAGACACCGGTAGTGCCTGCAATTGAAATCCTTTCACGGGAAATGCTCCGCCGAAGTACGAACTATCCGTGTTCGACGTAAAGAAACTCATGTTCATCACGCCTATATGCCAGCCCGAATGCGGTTGATCTTTCCACTCGGTTTCGGTGTCGTGAACACTGTTCAAAAAGTCCATCAACGAAACTCCGAAGCCCGCATAGGGAGCGCTGACGGAAGTGGTCGTGGTTGTGTAGCTACGCCTGTTGTTTTTAAGGTTAACGCCGGCGACATATCCCAGATATGTACGGAAATTCAATCCCGCTATGGAGCCCACGTCCAGCGATGCTCCCAGGTTCACATACTGCGAGGGGAACACGCCAATGCCCAGTGTGGGAGTAACACACACGTAGGGAATGTCGTCTCGGAGAAAGTAGCGCTTGCGCAAATACAGCGGCAGAAACGAGTTCAAAACTTTATCGCTGTTTGCTTCGGGAATAATTGTCTCGAACAAGCTCGTGCCTACTGTCCAGTTGGCCGCATCTTTGAACCATCGTAAGCGATATTCCAGAATACCTACTCTGTAGATAGCACCGCTGAAAGTGGCATCGGGCGCGTTGTTCAAAACGCTGGAAAGCAAATCGGCCGGATTGTAATACACACCGAACACACCGGCACCGATGCCGTTACCGGACGATGCGCTGCCGAGCAATCCAACGCTTTCGAAAACGCCGGCGCGTATAAACGCGGGAAACTCCTTGCGGATGGTGCTGTCGTACTGTGTGACGTTTCTATGTTTCTCTGTGGTGCGCGGCGCGGGATACACGGTGCCGTTTGCAGGGCTACCGGGCTCATGCCTCGCGGTGGTCACATACACGGTGTCTTCCGTAGTTATCGTATAGGTGTCCTGCACGGTGCGCGTAAGCGGCAACACACATCCCACAAGAGTTGTAAGCAAGGCACAGGCAGCACCAAGAAGAAGTATACGAACGCGCATGATAGAACTTCGTAACGGTAAACGAACGAAAGCAAAGACAGCTCTCGTTCAAAACTCAGCTTCAGAGTCTAGCTACAGAGCTTAGCTCAGCACTCACTTTCCATACTTACTTCAGATGCAAGCCTGCATCCAGCAGTTCATTAACGATATTCAACGACGAAGCTTCAGAGTAGAATCGTACAAGCGGCTCGGTGCCCGACGCACGAATCAGCAACCACGCTCCGCCCTCGATAAAGAACTTGTAGCCGTCTTTGGTGAGAACGGATGTAACGTCGTGTTTGCCCAGCTTCTTGGGACCCTTGGCACAGGCTGCCAAAATCTGTTTCTTTTGTTGCTCCGTCATACGCACATCGCGGCGGCGATAGCGGTGCGGACCGAACTCGTCGTCCAGTTCCTTCACCATTTGCGCTAACGACTTTCCGCGCTTTGCCATCATCTCGAGCAGAAGCAAACCGTTGAATACACCATCGCGCTCGGGTATGTGCAGCGAAGTTCCCAATCCACCCGATTCCTCGCCGCCAATGATCACATTGATTTCCGTCATAAGCTTGGCGGTGTATTTGAATCCCACCGGTGTTTCGTGCAGCTCGATATTGTGCTTCGCACAATAGGCATTTACCATCGAGGTCAGCGATACGGTTTTTACCACCGCGCCTTTTTTGCGCTTGTCTTCTACCAGATACTTCAGCAACAGCATGAAGATGCGGTGCGAGTCCACGAAGTTGCCTTTGTTGTCTATAGCGCCCACGCGGTCTGCGTCGCCGTCGGTGGCAATGCAGATGTCGAACTTGCCTGACTTCATTTTCGCCATTGCCGGCTCTAAGCACTCGGCAATAGGCTCGGGATGATCTACCTCGCCGAACGAGGGATTGTATTCGTCGTGAATGCTCTTCACGTTGCTCAGCACCGAGGGGAGAATTCCTATACCTGCTCCATGCATGGGGTCGAACAGCACGCGTACGCCGGACTCGTTGATAGCATCGCAATCGATTTTCTTTCGCAGATGGCGGATGTACGCGCTCTTGGCATCGAAGGGTTTAATCATGCGGAGCTCTGATACGTACTCGTCGTAGGTTTTCATCTTCACTACCGGCGGATTAGCTTCCACCACGCGTAATTCTTTTTCAACCTCGGCTACGATCTCCGGTGTGGCCGGGCCGCCATAGGTACCCTTCAATTTAAATCCGCTGTACTCGGGCGGGTTGTGCGAGGCAGTGATAACAATTCCTAAGGTAGAGCTGCGCTGCTTGGTGTGAAACGATACTTGCGGCGTGGACGAAATTCCATCGCTCAAATGCACCACAATTCCCTTCGAAGCCAGTACACATGCGGCTTCGCGGGCAAACTCCGCAGACATAAAGCGGGTGTCGTATCCTATCACAACTGTAGGAGATTTCTTCTCCACACGATGCACATACCGCGCCACCGCCAGTGCCACCAAACGCAGATTGTCGAAGGTGAAATCTCGTGCAATTACTCCACGCCAACCGTCGGTTCCGAATACTATCATACACGCTCTCCGTAATGGTTTCGCTGTTCGCCTGTACTTATTCCCTGCGTACGCCGTGAGTTTGCTGTGATGTGCGCGCTCGCAGGACGGGAAACATAGCACAAAAAAGTAATGTGTGCCAAACTCCATATGCTAAACTCTCTGCGCTATAGCTATAGCGAAGTGAGGTTTCGTTCAGCGCCGGGCCTTGTGTCTATTTTTGGAAAAGCATCTGCTTATCACCCTATGAATGAACTACACTTCTACGCTTTCTTGAGCGCCTTTGCCTGCGCATGTGTGGCTTGGTGGCGCTTCTCAATCGCCCTGTGTGTGGCAGGTTGGATGGCGGGTTCGGTGTACATACTTTCTCTGCCCGATACAGCGCTGACTGTTGTGCCGCTGGTATTGATTTGGCAGAGTGGCTTGTACCGCAGTATGTTTTACCGATGTTTGTTGCAAAGCACAGCAATCAAGATCACATTCATACTCGTATTCGTACTATACAGGACGCGTGTTCGGCTGTAGCGAGTGCTGTGTGCGCGTGGCTGCTCTTGCCCACATACGATTGGTGGTTGCTTGTGCCGGCCGTGCTGCTTGTAGCTTTTGCCGCGCGGCAGCTTGCGCTAAATGGCCGGATGCAATTACAGCGAGTGTTTACCGCGACACTGCCGAATTCTCATGAACAATGGTGGGAAGCGGCGCGTACGGTTGCTGCAGCGGTATTGGCGGCAATGGTAATACTGTTTCCATTACTCAGTGTGCTTGCTTTGGTGGCGGTAGCCACAGGCTTGAGTGTGCGTGAATCGAAGCAGAGTGAGTCGGAGCGTCTCTGAGTTCATGCATACCTGAGTTTATGCATAACCACTGCCAAAGGAAGTAAGCTGCGACGAGTTCAATGAGCAGTGAATCACAACTGCTAATTATTGTTTGCCCCCTCGCGCACCCACGTAGCCATTCCCTTTTTATGATTGGCATTGATGCTCTGCAACGGAAAGGTGTGCGGAAGAATTCCCTGTATCACTTGCACCAACACGCTGCTTTCCGGTTTGCCCGGTATTACCAGTCCCGGAGTTTGATACAAAGAGAAATAGGAATCAAGAGGAATGCGGCTTCCATAGGCATGGCAACCGTTGAAGGCGCAGCCCAGTTGCAAAAGGGGGAGCACGTGCTGCTGAAAGCGTACGTTCGAATCGGGAAACACAACGTCTTGAGGCTGGGTAATTCCCGTGCTGCTGGTGCATCCGCTCAACACACCTTGAAGCGTAAACAACATGATGAGCACGGCACATATGCAAACACCGCTGCGCACCGCATGAACACCGGAGTTCAGGGTTTGGCACCTTTGAACGAACGCAGCAATAATGTGAAGTGCGCGTGTCACGAATAACTCTCTGAACTGTTGGGGAACGATGCATTGCGAACATCCTCGCAGTAGGAATGAACTGCATCGTTGATGGTTTGTTGCAGATTGGCATAGTGACGCACAAATCGCGGATGGAAATCTACTGTAAGCCCCAGCATATCCGTTACCACGAGTATCTGACCGTCGCAATGCGGACCCGCGCCAATGCCAATGGTGGGCACTCGCACGGAATTGGTGATGCGCTCGGCCACAGCCGATGGTACCTTCTCTACCACAATGGCAAACGCTCCTGCCTGTTCCAGTGCGATGGCATCATCCACAATGCTCTGCGCTTCTTCTTCATCGCGCCCGCGGGGGCGATAGGTGCCGAATTGATTGATGCTCTGCGGCGTGAGCCCCACGTGCCCCATCACGGGAATGCCGGATTCGGTCATACGCGATACCGATTCTGCAATGCGCCGTCCACCCTCCAGCTTCACAGCTCCCGCACCGGCTTCTTTCATCAAGCGGCCTGCGTTTCTGAATGCTTCGTCGGCCCGCACCTGATAACTCATAAAGGGCATGTCGGCCACAACAAGTGCGCGTTGCGCGCCGCGCTTCACCGCACGCGTGTGATAGATGATGTCTTCGAGCGTGACGGGAATGGTAGTCTCGTGACCTTGCACCACATTTCCCAGCGAGTCTCCAACCAGCAGAACATCGATACCGGCTTCGTCCAATACTCTGGCCATCAGGGCATCGTACGCAGTAAGGCAGGCGATCTTCTGCCCCATAGTTTTCATTTCCACCAGACGTAGTGTGGTAACCGCGCGGTTGGCTTCACCGGCTGACTTTTGGGGTGTATGCGACACAACAAATCCTTATCGATAGTTTATGTATTGCCCACTATGGGGCAGCTGCGCTCACGAAAATACACGGGCATGGAATAGATTTGTTGGGTTAATTGCAGTTCCTATGGCCAGGCTTTTACAGTTGCTTTGATTGTGCTGTTGCAGTGCTTGGCAATGTTCACACAGTTTCTTTGATGCATACGGGTTTCCTTGTTTAGCGCACGTCATATACCGGCCGGCTTTGTTCGCGGCACAATGGCCCTGTCTCCGGGCGTGATTCGGGCGGCGGCCGGCACCATAGCCCAATTGCTGATGCATCCCCGGCGCGCCGGCACGCTTGCCGGTGGCGGGAGTGAATCGATGCCGAGTGGGGTGTCGCCGAGAGAAGCATGGCCGCGTAGCTTGGGAGCTGTTTCTCCCTATTCCCTGCTCGTGTTGAGTTTCCTTGCCTCGCTTGTTCGCATATCCAGGGACCCCGGTGTGGCAGTAACGGCGGGCTTTCTGGGTTTGGGATCGGAGTGGATTGCACTTATCATTCCCCTTACTGCCGCCGGAGCGGTGGTGGGGTCGATATTCATGCCGGCGTTCTGGTATAGAGTGCTTGGTTTGCGATCGGAGCGCAACACCTTTATCGGCGCTATGGTGCTCATGTATGCTTCGGTGGTGATCCCGTGGGATATCTCCAGCACACTATGGATACCGATGGTTCGTGAATTCAATGTGCCGATTTGGCTTCCGGAATTGATCAAAACGGGCATTATTACCGCGTACTGCAGCATTGCGGGATCCGCAATACCGGCAAAGGAGCCACACCCCGGCACCGAATAGGACCAACTACTGCCAAAAGCGGGAAAATGCCGTTTCCGCAGCTGATGCTCTTCGCGATTGCCGTTTGTGCCGTGCATACTAACTTGCGGCGTCGCATTTGGGCACGTGGTGAAAAACTCCATGATGAAATGTGGAAAACGTGCCGATAACGTAGCGAAGGAATCAAGCCTATGATGGAGAATTACATACCGGTCGTCGTCATGATTGGCGTTGGACTGGGCTTTGGATTGCTGAATATTCTCATTGCCGAGTATATCGGGCCCCGCCGCCCGAATAAAGAAAAGAACTCCACGTACGAATCCGGTTTGGAACCGGTGAAGAGTGCTCGTGAGCGCTTTAGCGTGAAGTTTTACATGGTAGCCATGATCTTTATTCTGTTCGATATCGAGATTGTGTTTATGTATCCCTGGGCTGTGCAATTCCGCACCTTGGGGCTGGTTGGTTATGTAGCCATGGTATTGTTCATGGTACTCTTATTTGCCGGTTATATCTACGTGGTCAAAAAAGGAGCATTGAAATGGGATTAAACGATCAATTAGCGCGCGATGGATATGTAACAACGCGCGTAGACAGTGTACTCGATTGGCTCAGTAAGAATACTATTGGTTGGGGTCAGAAAAATTCCATGTGGCCTATGCCACTTGGTATTTCTTGCTGTGGTATCGAGATGATGGCTTTTGCAAGCTCGCGCTTCGACTCGGCTCGCTTCGGCTCCGAGAAGATGGGCTTTACGCCGCGCCAGTCTGACCTTCTTATTGTGGCCGGCACGGTAACAAATAAGATGTCGTGGGTTGTGCGGAAGATCTACGATCAGATGCCAGATCCCAAGTGGGTTATTTCAATGGGTGTATGCGCCTCTACAGGCGGTATGTTTCGCAGCTATTCCGTGGTTCAGGGAATCGATCAGTTTATTCCCGTGGACGTGTACGTGTCCGGCTGCCCTCCGCGCCCCGAAGCATTGCTCAAAGCCCTGATTACTATTCAGGAAAAAACAGGACGCACCGTGCCTACGTTGCTCGATTTCAATAAAGAAGAAGTGGCAGCGTAAGTGTGTTGTGCCGTTGACAACGATAAAAACCACCTCCGCGATGTTTGTCCGGCGGTGGTTTTTTTTACCGACCGCATAGTGCCTGTGTTCATACTCCCGTTGTTAATTACAATCTGATACATCATAGTCCGGTTCACTACAATGGTTACACGCGAAACAGTACTCAAGGTGGCAGAGCTCTCGAAGCTTCGTTTAGATGAATCAAAGATTGATGCGTTTACCGAGCAGTTCTCGCAACTACTGTCATACATTGGAGAGATCGACACCATGAATCTGGATGGCGTGGAGCCGCTCGTACACATCACGGAAAGCACCAATGTGTTCAGAGAGGATGTTCCCCACACATCGCTCTCTCGCGACGAAGCTTTGAGTAACGCACCAAAGCGCAACGAGGGATTCTTTAAAGTGCCCAAGGTGTTGGGCTAATACGTTCCCGCCGGGTGTGTACACCTTTTATGGTTTGGCTTCATCCTATAACCTTTAGCTGCCGGTTATTGCACCACTATGATTCCATTTCCTTCCATGCACACCAATAGCATCAAGGCACTTGCTACCTTCGTGGCCACCGCTGCACTGCTTTTGCTTAGCGGATGCGGCTCGGCGAAGAGGCCGGGAGTAGACGCGCAGTTTGCTCTCCGAGACACGGAAGGTAACGGCGTGAAGCAGCAGTTCTTTCTTACAGACTCCAAGCCCTATACGGAAGTGAAGCCCGGCGACAGTCTGATCCATGATATATGGAAAATCGAAAGCGAAGATTATCCCAAGCAAATACGCCTGTATGCGCGCGTGTTCGATTCCACCGGAAACTTTATCACTCACCTGGCGCCACCGGTAGCGGAGAACCAGGACTACTGGACAGGCTTGGAAGAAAAACTTGGCCGCCGCATTGTACCGGTTCGCCCTTTTACGGTGCGCGAGTACGGAGAGAACGACTCCATACCCTATGCGGTAAATATGCTTATAGACTACAGCGGATCCATGAATGATGTAATGGACGCCCTGGCTACGGGTACGGAGATGTTTATCGATTTGAAGTTACCGCAGGATTATATCGCCATCTCGGGATTTAATAAAGATTTTCAAATCAAGGTGCCGTTTGCTACGGGTAAAGAAGAGCTTTTCTCTGCCTACAGAGCGCATAAAAACACGGGTTTCGGCAGATACAGCGCTTTTTACGATGGCCTGGTAAAAAGCATTCGCATGTTCGATACCCTGCCCGCCGATATTCCCCGCATACTTGTTGCATTTACCGATGGTGACGATAATTATTCGCAGGGTAGTATGAGGGATGTATTCCGTGAAGCTCAGGAACGAAATGTTCGCGTATTTACCGTGGGCTTTGGGTACACGCAGGATGAACTGCTTAATTATGTATCGGAGAATACCGGTGGTAAATATTATCAGATTACCTCGAAGGCCGAACTCGTAAAAGTATTTAAAGAGATTTATCGCTCACTGCGCAATTACTATTTAGTAACCTACACGCCACCTGTGTTCGCCGGCAAGCATTTTGTTTCTCTTAGTCTAACTCTTCCCGGCCGGGACACATTGGTAGCTCGCGGCTCGTACGACAAAAGCGACATCAATCCGTTTCGCGATCCGGACAATCCTATTTATAAAAAGATTCCCTTCGATTATAATAAAGCTACCTTGAAACCGGAAGCTCAAAGTATTATCGAGGAGCTTGTAGATCAGCTAGAACGATATGAACGCGTGTGGCTGGAAGTGCAGGGGCACACAGATAATATCGGCGGAGAGGAGTTTAATCTTCGACTTTCTGAAGCCCGCGCGCGAGCGGTGGTAGATGCGCTGGTATCTAAAGGTATAGAGGCAAAGCGCCTGAAGCCTCGAGGAATGGGCATGCTTTATCCTCTTGTTCCCAACGATTCCGAAGATAACCGTGCCACTAACCGACGTACGGAGTTTAGAATTCTCAAGAGGTGATGAACTGGCCACAGCCGGCGCCGCCCGCGCGCTGCTTCTGTGGCTTAGGTTCTGCACTGAACTATTTGTATTAATTCATAGACTATGAAACTTCCCGGTTTGTTGATTGCTACCGTCTGCGCGTGTGTTGTTCTGAGCTGCTTCTGGATGATGTCCTGCTCTTCGTCCACACGGCCCGACTACGATTATCAAAGTTCGGCCCACATAGAGCCGGATGTTGAATACACCGCCACGCCCGATCACGTTTTGAAGGTTGGTCTAAAAATTCAAACACCTGCACGATCTTGCTGGAGCTTCGACTACGCTGTGCATAGCGCGGAGTACGACAGTGTCCAGAAAAAGGAATTCACCTACGTCTCTGCCAGTATCAAGAAACTTGCGTCTGCTGTTTGCCAGCCCGGCCTGGACACCGTAACCACAACCCTGTCCATTCCCTTTGATACCACCGGAGTGTACGAGGTTCGTTATCCGCAGGTGTCTCCACGAGGCTTACTTGTTATCAAGTCTGTAACCTACAACGTTCCCTGATGACACCGGAAACCGCACGGCGCATCTGCCTGTCTCTTGATGGTAGTTCAGAAGACATGCCCTTTGGGCCCGACACACTTGTGTTTAGAGTGGCCACGAAGATCTTTGCGTTGCTTCCTATCGAAGCAGATCCCGCAACCATGAACCTGAAATGCGATCCCGATCGCGCCCTTCAATTACGTGAGCAGTATTCCGGCATCACGCCCGGATATCATATGAATAAACGCCATTGGAATACGCTGGAGCTTAGCGGCGATGTGCCGGATGCAGTGATCGAGGAGTTGATCGCGCATTCGTATGGGCTGGTGATTCATTCCCTGCCGCGCGCGGCGCGCGAAGCACTCAAGGTGGCAGATGTAAAAGGGTCAACTACCGGTGCAGCTACTTGAGCAGATACTATAGTAGCCGGGATCGCTCTCTAAGCACGCAAATAGGCAGAGTAGAGGATTGAAGTTAGAGAACTCAGGTTGGAGTATTGTGATAAGCATATACCAACTTCTCTCACCCTCAAAAAAAAGGACTGTCATCAGACAGTCCTTTGGGGCGAACGACGGGGATTGAACCCGCGACAACCGGAACCACAATCCGGGGCTCTACCAACTGAGCTACATTCGCCATCACTGCGCGGCA
>JBJOLU010000143.1:0-5483 GCA_046052705.1 Bacteroidota bacterium
AATACCTCGGTGCAATGCACCCACCGTATATCCTCGAACACATTGTTCGTGCAGTCACCATCCCAGCTGTGTACCAAATAGAAGCGCACGCTGAAGATGCCGCCATCGGCATAGGAGCTACTCTCGGTGCGCACGTGGCTCACACTACGAGCTCGAATGCTCAGCTCCTCGAACAGTTCCCTGCGCAGTGTATCGATATCCTCTTCGCCTCGTTCGCGCTTGCCTCCGGGGAACTCCCACTTGAGTTCGTATCGCGATCCCTTTTTGCGTTGGCAAATCAACACCTGATCGCCGCGCACAAGAATTCCTACGGCTACAGAGATTTCGATGAATGAATCAGAGCTCAAGAATCTCCCCCTTTGCCGGATTACTCACCTGCGTAAATCCATCGGATGTCAGTGCGGCTTTGAGTGCCTCTTGCGCATCGGGCTCGCCATGCACCAAGCATACCTTCCCAACCGATCCCGGTGTAAACGCCCCCAAGAATGTACGCAGCTCAGCTTCGTCCGCATGCGCAGAGAATCCGGATATCTTCTCTACGGTAGCGCGAACATGATGAGGGATGCCGTAGATATTTACGATGTCGTTGCCATCGGCAAGGCGGCGGCCCAGCGTATGCTGCGCATTAAAGCCCACGATCAGCACGGTGGTATGCGCGGACTCGATATTGTTCGAAAGATGATGCAGAATACGTCCGCTCTCGCACATGCCGCTGGCAGCGATTATCACCGCAGGCCCGCGCATGCCGTTCAGTCGCTTCGACTCCTCCGCTTCACGTACGTACTTGAGAGACGGAAACCCGAACGGATCGGGATCGCGCAGCATCATGTGGCGAATATCATCGTCGTAACATTCGGGATGCATGCGATACACATTGGTAGCATTGATAGCCAGCGGTGAATCCACGAACACGGGAATCTCGGGGATGCGCCCGGTGTTGTAGAGTTCGTTCAGATGATACACGATGTCTTGAGTGCGCCCTATACTGAAGGCGGGTATGAGCAGTTTGCCTTTGTTCTGCACCACGCGATCGATCAGCGACACCAGCGTTTCGTCGAGGTTCTCGGCGTCCTCGTGGCTACGCCCGCCGTAGGTGGATTCGCTGATGATAACATCTGCCTGACCGGGAAACTCCGGATCGCGAAGAATGGGTCTGTTGGGGCGTCCTACATCACCGGTAAAACACAAGCGTACGTGCTTGCCGTTCTCGCGCAATGAAAGCATGGTAACGGCCGATCCTAGAATATGCCCGGCATCATAGAAGGTGGCTTGCATCCCGCTCACTACATCGAAGGTGCGATGATATCCAATGGTGGTAAACAGTTCCATTGTACGAGCTACATCCTTGGAAGTGTATAAAGGATCGGCCGCATCGCGGTTGTGCTTGCGCAAGTGCTCGGCATCTTTCTCTTGAATCATGGCGCTGTCGGCCAGCATAATAGCGCAGAGATCGCGCGTTGCACTGGTAGCATAAATGTTCCCGTTAAAACCGCATTTCACCAAGTGCGGAAGATTGCCCGAGTGATCGATGTGTGCGTGAGAAAGCACCACGGCATCGATAGACGAAGCATCGAAGGGGAAGGTAGCATTGATGCGGGCTGCCTCGGCGCGACGTCCTTGATACAGGCCGCAGTCCAATAGCACTCGTTTGCCGTTGCATTCCACCAGATGCATGGAACCGGTTACCGTCTGAGCCGCACCATGAAATTCTATACGCATAATATTGTGAGAAGAGGTTGAGACCGAGGTTTAAACTGAAGTTTAGACCGAGGTTGAGACCGAGGTTTAGACCGAGCTTCATACTGAAGCAACGAACTGCACTGAAAGGAATTCGCCAATCAGCAAAAGCTGAGTGAATGGTAGATCAAATCGCTACGTGAATGGTAGATCAAATCGCTACGTGAATGATTGCCTACCAGTGTGATACGGCGCATGATAGTACTACAAGTACCACGCATTACTTCTTTATGGCCTGCTCGTACACGGAGTAGTTCGAAGGATCGAGCACTCGCAACGACTTCAGCACATCAGTATTCTGCGAGCCGCCAAAAATCTGTGTAAGCTCCGATTGCTTGGCATCGAAGAACATTTGTAAAAAGTAACTGCGCTGCGACATTTTCTTTTGTTTGAACTCGGCCATGCGCTCCAGCACTTGCTCAATGGCTTTGGCGCCGGCCACTTTGTCTTTGCCGTACACGCCGATGCCATCGGCATGATAATCGAACATGAGTTTGCGGAACTCCTCCATGCGTTGGTCCAGAAGTTCGCTCACAAGCGAGATACGGGTGAACTCGCCCGGCTCTTGTACCGTCATGGCATATCCGGCAGCGCTGTTGCCTGCTCCCAATTGCACAATGTCGCGAGCTTGTTGGTAGAACTTGGTTCCGCCCAACTGCTCAAAGCAATCGGCATCCAATCCAAGCGCAATAAAATTGTACACATCAAGAACGGTAGAGAACTCCTCGAACTTCAGTGTTTGAAAATTCAATTGCTGATTCAAGGTGTACGAGAAAACCCAGTCTTTGTCCAACACTTTCAGCAGCGGCGACGACATACCATTGTCGCAGTTCGTGCGCATGTTGTAAAACAAGCGCGCCTGATAGCGGCGGCTCTGCTGATTTCCGACTGTGATATAAATGGTAACATCGATAGGAATGCGCGCACCTTCCCAGTCGGCTCCGGTGAATCGCTGGTTCAGGTAATATCCGCTAACATCATTCTGCATGGTGGCGATATCGTCGCGCTGATTAATGGGTAGCTGCTCTACGTTCACATTCACGCTTGCGCGAAACTCCTGGGCCTGGACATAGGTGGAAAAAAATAAAGCGCTTGCTGCGAGAAGAGACGCGAGATATCTTGGCATGGACTCACTCCTTAATTCGGTTGTACAACCTGTTTGTTTCCTTGCGCGAGGTTTGGATGAACTACTCACCAAAATTAGTGCGCTTGGGAGCGGCAGCCAATTTCTTTTTTGCTTTGGTGAGTCTCCTTCCGCCCTGTCTCACGGCACAGTTTGGCTCTGCCCCCGCACTCGAACCGCTCACATCAGTTACCGGATATACGTGCGTCACGGGATATTACCGTGTTGCAAACCCCGGCGCCTGTAATTGGGACACTACGTCTAGTGTTACGGTTACCACTGTTCCTGCTCCATTCGGATTGAAGGACCTGCAATCTCATTGTGCCTTTGCCACCGCCTCCGTGCATCCGTCGCTGTGCGGTGTGGCAGCTCTGCATTCCTTTGGCAGCGCACTGTACAACGAGTTTGGACTGCTTGCGGGTGCTTCGATGCAGGTCTCCCCCGTTACCACTGTGGGCTTTGCAGCGGCTTACTCCCGAATAGGTATCGCCTTGGAGCGCCCTTCCCATGCGCTACGCGCGGATATTGGCGCAAGTGTGGACCTTAGCCGGACCTCGCGCGTGAGCTTTGTGTTTCACAATATCGGTCAGTCCGGTATCAATGGTAACTCATCAACAGCCATGAGCGATGTAGCTATTGCGTATGGCGGCGAGCTGCACACCGATATCTATGCCGAGATTCAATACCGTGTAGCCTTGCAGCGTGCTCGCTCTTTGCAGTGCGCACTGCGTGCTCGCATTGCGCAGGTGCTTAGTCTGCGTATTGCGGCCGACGTTGCATCTACACTTCTTGGCATTGAAGCTGCCGTGGATGTTACATCCTCTCTGCGCGTGATGAGTACAGCGCATCTGCATGCCACGCTTGGCACTCGCATGGGAGGAGGTTTATCGTGGGCGTGGTGAAGAGTTCAAATATTACGAGGAGCACTGCACGGAAGATTAAAAGGAAAATTGCGAGGAAAATTGCGAGGAAAATTAACCGAAGGAATCACCTGCACAGAGTGAATCTGCCTTCACGAGGAACAGTGATGCGCCACAGTCAACGCAGAACCTTTTCTTTGGTATTCAGCCAAGTGGTACTTCTGCTTGCACACCTTGCACTGCTTGCACTGCAATGCCCGTATCTGCATGCGCAGCAGGCGACCCCTAATGGGGTAGCAAGCAGTGATTCCAAGAGTGCGATGAATAGCGGTGTTGAATCCGGCAGGGACAGCACCACCGATGGAAAAATCGAGCAGAGCTTTGAGCAGTATATGCAGGAGAACGGAACATCAGCAGAGGCAGATGAACTTGACGATCTTGCTCGGCGCCCGCTACATTTGCGATACATTTCCATGGCGCGTCTGCTCTCGTTTCCGGGAATGACGGCACTGCTTGCAGGCCGCATCAAAAGCGGTGCGAACAACTCCTTGTGGAGCGGCGTTCCGGCCATGTGCGACTCGCTGGGCATCACCGAGCCGCTGCGTTCCTTCTTGTGCATCGGCACCACGCTTGGCACTGCATCGGCAGCTGCTTATGGCAACAATTCCATCCAAGGCTTTTATCGCCTGCGTATGATGCAGATGCTGGAAACCACCGAAGGCCAACGCGAAGGCATCATGTTGGGTTCACCTGCGGACATCACCCAGCGCATACGCGTGTTTACGCCATGGCTGGACGCCGGCGCGGTAGCGGCAAAGGATGCGCACGAGGCGTCGTTGCATGATTTCGTTTCGGGCTTTGTGCGCTTGCGGCTGTTGTCAGGTGCTTCCGATTCTCCGGCATTGCAGTGTATTCTTGGCGACTTTCTTGTGGACGAAGGCTTGGGCTCGCTGTGTTCGCGATCGACGCGGCAATCGAAGGGCAGTAACACCACAGCTCCTGTGATGCGCACGGGCGCAGGAATATTGCCGTCCACGGGAACCTTGGCTCTGCGAACGTATCGTGGCGCGGCTTTGCAATTGGAGCAGCCGCTGGCTAAGGGTTTCGCCCGCGCGTGGGCGGCGTACTCCCTGTTTTATCGCCGCGCAAAACAGGATTCGCTAACGGGTATGATTACCGCACTCGATCTCAGCGATGCGCATCGCACGCTGCGCGAGGTCACGAGCTTTACGGGTGTTCACGAGAGATCGCTGTTAGGCGGATGCGAGTTACAGTGGGATGCTTTGCGTGTTGGTGCTACGTATATGCAGCGCGCATACACCAAACCAATTGCTATCGACGACGGCGGCGCGCCACGCTTGCCGCACGGCATCTATAGCTCTGTGTTCGGGCAGTGCCGCGTGATGAGCATGAGAGGCGATGTAAACGAGAGTAATGATATTCCGGAGAGTGATTTGCGCACTTCCGGCCAAAGCATGAGAAGTAATTCGCACAAGAGTTCCCGTCAGAACTCGGAGCATAATAGCGCCCTGCTTCGTGGCAGCGCGGACATAATTATGAACGCTGAGTTTATCAGCGACTCCGCTGCTCATGCGGCATTCGTTGCAACGTTGATCGTGAATACGGAATCGGCAGACATTGAGCTTCGCGCTCGGCGCGCGCATCGCGGACCGGATATTCCCATGGGATCGTCGTTCACCGAATTTGGCTCGCTGCAAAACGAAGAGGGCCTGTATGCCGCTCTGCATGTGCGTTCGCGGCGG